>JADGOG010000034.1 GCA_017883065.1 Acidimicrobiales bacterium
TTCCCCGTGGAGCATGAGACCCCTTCCGCGACGAGTCCACTGGATACCCTCGATCATCGGCGGTTCCGGCGTCCTGACTTGAGGGACGCCATGGATCCGGTGAACGCCAGGTCAGTCGCCGGGCCGCATCACAGCGTTGTCGGTGCTCACCCGGTAGGTGACCCGGACCTCGCCCACGGCAGATCTGTCCGGCCACGTGTCGACCGCACCGGCCGCTGCTCGAGAGCGAATCACGCTGCTACGGTGCCACGATGCGTATCGGAGCCCATGTCAGGGCCGGAAAAGGACTGGTTCCTGCACTCCAGCACGGAGCCGATATCGGTGCCGAAGTCGTGCAGATCTTCACCCAGAGTCCCCGCATGTGGAAGCCGTCCCAATACGGTGCCGAAGTGCTCGACGCCTATCGGGCGGCGCAAGCGGAACACCCCTCGGTGACCTCGACCTTCTGCCACGCCACGTATCTGATCAATCTGGCCAGTCCCGATCCCGAGCTCGCGGCGAAGTCCCGCGCCTGTCTCAGCGCCAACCTGTCGACGGCCGAGGGCATGGGCGCCGATGGACTGGTGCTCCACATCGGGAGTCACCGGGGGAGCGGCTTCGACACCGCGCTGCCCAACGTGGCCGATGCCCTGATGGAGGCGCTCGACGGAGTGGACGCCGGTGACGATCCGTGCCCGATCCTGTTGGAGAACGCTGCCGGTGCGGGTGACACCGTGGGTCGGTCGTTCGAAGAGCTCGCCCAGGTGATCGCCGCCGCCGACGGCGACGAGCGCCTCGGAGTCTGCCTGGACACCCAGCATCTGTGGGCTTCAGGGGTCCCCTTTGCCAGCATCGAGGAGGCCGACGAACTGGTCGAGTTGGTCGCCGACACGGTGGGCCTGGAGCGACTCCGGTGCCTCCACCTGAACGATTCCAAGGTGGCCTTCGGCGCCAACAAGGACCGGCACGAGAACATCGGAGTGGGCTCGATCGGCGCCGAGGGTCTTTCCGCCCTCCTGGGCCACCCGGAATTGCAGGGCCTTCCTGCGGTCCTCGAAGTGCCCGGTGATGGGGACGGCCCCCGGGCCGAGGACGTGGTGGCCGCGCGCAAGGCATGGACAGCGGGATTGGCACTGCGGTCCTGAGCTGGACGACCGGGGGCGGTTCTTGTAATGAGAACCATTCCCATCTACACTCCCCTCCATGACACGGAGCGTCGCCGGCCGGTTGACCGGGCTTGCGCTCATGGCGGCGGTCACCGCCGGGTGTGGCGGAGGGTCCACCTCGCCCGGTTCGACCTCGAGCTCGGCGGAGCGGGTGGTCCGGGTGGCGGCGGCCGAGAACGTCTGGGGGAGCATTGCCGCTCAGCTCGGAGGGGCCCACGCCCACGTGGTGAGTGTCATTACCAATCCGAATACGGATCCCCACGCCTATGAGCCGACGGCGGCGGATGCCCGCACCTTGGCCGCGTCCCAGCTGGTGATCGAGAACGGGATCGGCTACGACCCGTGGGTGGACAAGTTGTTGTCGGCCGACAGTGGCACCGTGACCACGCTCGATGTGGGTGCACTGCTCGGCGTCCCGGACGGGGGCAACCCGCATCGTTGGTACGACCCGGCCGATGTCCGGACGGTCATCGCCCGGCTGGTGGCCGACTACCGGAGACTGGATCCGGCAGACCGCGCCTACTTCGCCGCCCGCCAATCGTCCTTCGAGTCGTCGGCCCTTGCTCACTACGATGCCGCCATCGCATCGATCAAGGAGCACTACTCCGGGACGCCGGTGGGAGCGTCCGAGTCGATCTTCTCCGTGCTCGCTCCGGCGCTCGGCCTCGACCTGATCACCCCTCCCGCCTTCCTCAAGGCCATCAGTGAGGGCAGTGACGTGTCCGTAGCGGACAAGCAGACCATCGACACGCAGATCAGAGACCACCGGATCGCCATCTACGTCTACAACAGCCAGAACGTGACCCCCGACGTCCAGACACAGCTCGATGAAGCCGAGGCAGCGCACATCCCGGTGGCGACCATCACCGAGACGTTGGAGCCGGCCACCGCCACCTTCCAGCAGTGGCAGACCCGCCAGTTGCTGGCGATCGAGGCCGCGTTGGCCCGGTCCGACGCCCTGGCGACGTCCGGTCACCAGTCCGGTGACTAGTCCCGACGCCCCCGGGCGAGCCACAGCGGCCGGGCGCAGCACGCCACCGGGCGGCCCGGATGGCGCCGCCACCTCGGACGGGCCCGCCGTCCGCCTCGAGCAGGCCGCCGTCCGCCTTGGGGGCCGCACCATCTGGTCGCACGTCGACCTCGAGGTCGACCCCGGCCAGTTCGTGGCCGTCCTCGGACCCAACGGCGTGGGCAAGTCGACCCTGATCAAGGTGCTGCTGGGCACGCTCCCTCTGGCCGAGGGTCACGCCACCGTGCTCGGGCGGTCCCCCGGGGAGGCGGGCCGGGACATCGGCTACCTGCCGCAGCGCCGCAACTTCGACCCCGGCCTGCGGGTCCGGGGAATCGACGTGGTCCGGTTGGGCAGCGACGGCGATCGGTGGGGACTGCCCTTCCCGGGTGGCGCCTCGCTCTTCGCCAGGAGCCGGGCCGAGCGGCGCCGGATCGACGAGGTGATCGAACTGGTGGGTGCGACCGCCTATGCCCGCCGGCCGATCGGCCGGGTGTCGGGTGGGGAGCAGCAACGGCTCCTGATCGCCCAGGCCCTGGTCCGCCGGCCCCGCCTGCTCCTGTTGGACGAGCCCCTGGACAGCCTCGACCTCCCCAACCAGGCCTCGGTTGCCGCTCTGATCTCCGACATCAGTCGGGAGTACGGGATCACCGTGCTGATCGTGGCCCACGACGTGAATCCGATCGTGTCGTATCTCGACGGCGTGATCTACGTGGCCCGCGGCGGGGTGGTGAGCGGCCGACCCGAGGCGGTCATCACCTCGGAGACGCTGAGCGAGCTCTATCGGACCCCCATCGAGGTCCTGCACACCTCGGACGGGCGGATGGTGGTGGTGGGGCAGCCGGAGGCGCCGGCCCACCATGCCGACCGACACACCGGGCATCCCCACTGACCTCCTGATGGCCCACCTCCACCACATGTTCTCGTTCCACTTCATGGTCAATGCCTTCCGGGCCGGGACCATCGTGGCCGTGGTGGCCGGTGCCGTTGGGTGGTTCATGGTCCTACGCCGCCAGAGTTTCGCCGGCCACACCCTCGCCGTGGTGTCGTTCCCCGGCGCCGCAGGCGCCATCTGGCTGGGACTCAGTGCCACCCTCGGGTACTTCCTCGGCAGCATCCTGGCCGCCCTGGTCATCGCCCTGGTTCCCCGGTCGTCCTCAGGTCGCGCCCGCAGCCAGGAGTCGGCGGTGATCGGCACGGTCCAGGCCTTCGCCCTGGCGTCCGGGGTCCTGTTCGTCAGCCTCTACGGAGGGTTCCTCGACAGCCTCACCGGCCTCCTCTTCGGCACCTTCCTCGGCATCTCCGACGGCCAGGTCGTCGTGCTCGGCGTGGTGGCGGTGGTGGTGCTGGCCGCTCTGGCGGCGATGGGCCGGCCGCTCCTGTTCGCCACCATCGACCAGGATGTGGCCGTGGCCCGGCGAGTGCCGGTGCGGGTGCTGTCGGTCGCCTTCTTGGTGCTCCTCGGGTGCACGGCGGCGGAGGTCAGCCAGATCACCGGGGCGCTGCTGGTCTTCGCTCTGTTGGTGATGCCGGCCGCCGCCGCCCAGCAGATCAGCCCCCGGCCCGGCATCAGCTTCGTGCTCACCCTGGTGCTGGCGCTCGCCATCACCTGGACCTCGTTGGCGGTGGCCTACTCCTCGGTGTACCCGGTGGGGTTCTACGTGTCGACCATCGGCTTCGGCGTCTACGTGCTGGCGGCGGCCGGCCGGGCCCTGGCCGACCGGGTCGGCTCCCGATCCCCCCGTCGGTCGGCACCCACGGCACCCACCGCCCTGGCCGTACAGCCGTGACCGGCACCCTGGGGGCGATCCTCTACCCGTGGGTCGGCCTGTCCCACATGCTCGGCCACCCGTTCCTGCGATCGGCCTTCGGGGCCGGCACGTGCATCGCCCTGGCCTCGGGCCTGGTCGGCTACCTGGTCGTCCTGCGCGGCCAGGTCTTCAGTGGGGACGCCCTGTCCCACGTCGCCTTCACCGGCGCCCTGGCCGCCCTGGCCTTCGGCCTCGACCTGAGAGCCGGCCTGTACGGCGCATGCATCGTCTTCGGGATCCTGATGGCTGCGCTCGGACGTCGGGCCTCGGCCGACGACACGGTCATCGGCAGCGTGTTCGCCTGGATCCTCGGATTGGGCGCCCTCTTCTTGTCGGTCTTCACCACGGCGCAGAGTGGGACCGGGGCGGTGGGGAGCGCCTCGGGGATCAACGTCCTGTTCGGGTCGATCCTCGGACTGACCACCTCCGAGGCGTGGTCCGATTCCATCGTGGCCCTGGTGGTGGTGGGGGCGTTCGTGGCCATCGGACGGCCGCTCCTGTTCGCCAGTCTCGACGACGCGGTGGCCGGGGCGCGTGGCGTGCCGGTTCGTGCCCTCGGCTACGGGTTCTTCGTCCTGCTGGGCATCACCGCCGGGGTGGCCACTCAGGCGGTCGGTGCTCTCCTGCTGCTCGGACTGTTGGCCGCTCCCGCCGGGGCCAGCCAACGGCTCACCGCCAGTCCCTTCGTCGCCATGTGGCTGTCTGCCGGGTTCGCCGTGTTCTCGATGTGGGCCGGTCTCACCGTGGCCTACCTCGCCCCCCGGATTCCGCCCAGCTTCGGGATCCTGGCGGTAGCCAGCGGGGTGTACCTGCTGGCCTTCGTGGCCACCGCCACCGCCGACCGTCTGAGGGCCCGTCGGTCGTCCTCGAAGGGCACGGCACCGCTGTCGCCGGCCGTGACCGGGGGTGCTCCGGGTGGGTCGTGACCGTGTGGCGGGACGCCGTAGTGTCTCTGTGGTGAGCGTCGCCCGCCCGGTCCACGATGAAGTCGCACTCCGACTGGCCGGCCTCGAGCAGCGCTACACGCCGATCCGGCGGGCACTGGTGACCACGCTGGCCGACGCGGGAAGGCCCCTGTCGATCCCCGAGATCCTGGCCTCGGTCGACGAGCTGCCCCAGAGCAGCGCCTACCGGACGGTCACCGCACTCATCGAGGCGGGCGTGGTGCGTCGGGTGACCGGAGTGGACGACCACGGACGGTTCGAACTCACCGAGGACCTGGCCGGCCACCACCATCACCTGGCCTGTGGGAGCTGCGGCACGGTGGAGGACATCGCCCCGTCCCCCCGCCTCGAACGGGCCATGGCCGAAGCCGCCCGGGTGGTGGCCGAGGAGCAGGGCTATGAGGTCACCAGCCACCAGTTCGACCTGGTGGGAGTGTGCTCCACGTGTCGGGCCCTGCCGGGCTGACCCGGGGAGGCCCGTTCCTTCGGGTGGACCGGATCACGGTAGGGTCGCCGCGCGCCACTGGGGGTATCCCGATCCTGGCGGAGACCGAAAGGAACCGATCATGACCAGCGAGACCCGTACCGAGACCGACAGCATGGGAGCGATCGAGGTGCCCTCGGATCGCTACTGGGGGGCACAGACGGCCCGCTCGCTGCACCACTTCCCGATCGGTGACGACCGGATGCCGGTGCCCCTGATCCGGGCGATCGGCATCCTGAAGGAGGCCTCGGCCCAGGTCAACGCCGATCTGGGCAAGATGCCCCCCGAAATTTCGGCGCTGATCATCACCGCCGCCCGTGAGGTGTCCGAAGGGAAGCTGAACGACCACTTCCCCCTCAGTGTCTGGCAGACCGGAAGCGGCACTCAGAGCAACATGAACGCCAACGAGGTCATCTCCAACCGGGCCATCGAGATGGCCGGGGGCACGAAGGGGACAAAGGACCCGGTCCACCCCAATGACCACGTCAACATGTCTCAGTCGTCCAACGACACCTTCCCGACGGCCATGCACATCGCCGCCGTCGAGGAGATCACCCACAAGCTGCTTCCGGCCATCCGGCACCTGCGCAACACGCTCGACGCCAAGGCCGAGGCCTACTCGGGCATCACCAAGATCGGCCGCACTCACCTGATGGACGCGGTGCCGCTCACCCTGGGTCAGGAGTTCTCCGGCTACGTGGCACAGCTCGACGCCGATCTGAGGCGGATCGAGGCCACGCTCGACGATCTCTACGAGCTGGCAGCCGGGGGGACGGCGGTGGGCACCGGGCTCAACACCCACCCCGAGTTCGGCACCAGGGTGGCCTCGGCCATCGCCGAGTTGACCGGGCTCCCCTTCGTCACCGCCCCCAACAAGTTCGCCGCACTGGCCGCCCACGACGGCCTGGTCATGACCAGCGGCGCCCTGCGCACGCTGGCCGCCTCGCTCATCAAGATCGCCGACGATCTCCGGTGGCTGGGATCCGGGCCCCGCAGCGGCCTGGGCGAGCTGAACCTGCCCGAGAACGAGCCGGGGTCGTCGATCATGCCCGGCAAGGTGAATCCCACCCAGAGCGAGGCGATGATCATGGTGTGCATCCAGGTGTACGGGAACGACGCCGCCGTGGCCATGGCCGGGTCTCGGGGCAACCTCGAGCTCAACGTGTGCAAGCCGGTGATCATCCACAATGTGCTGCACTCGGTGCGCCTGCTCACCGACGCCTCGGCCGCCTTCACCCGCTTCTGTGTCGACGGGCTGGCGCCCAACGAGTCCCGTATCCGCCAGCACCTCGAGAACTCGCTGATGCTGGTGACCGCCCTCAACCCGTTGATCGGGTACGACAAGGCCGCCGAGGTGGCCAAGAAGGCCCACAAGGAGGGCACTACGCTGCGCGAGTCGGCGGTCGCCCTCGGCTACCTGACCGGAGCGCAGTTCGACGAGGCGGTCCGGCCCGAGTCGATGACCCACCCCTGAGCGGGAGGTCGGGCCACTGCGGAGTGACACAAGGGGGAGTGCACCGATGGCGTTCGAGACGATCGATCTGACCGACCTCGACCTGTTCGCCGACGGGTTCCCCGATGGCGTCTTCACCCACCTCCGCGAGCAGGCACCGGTGTGGTGGCACCCCCCGACCGAGCACACCCCCGATGGCCAGGGGTTCTGGGTCGTCAGCAGCCATGCCGAGATCATGGAGGTCGCCGCCGACGCCGTGACCTACTCGTCGGAACGGGCTCCCGGGGCGACGGGCGGAGGAACGATCCTCGCCGACCTTCCCTTCGGCTTCGCTCCGGGGGTGATTCTGAACATGATGGACGACCCCCGCCATCGTCGGATCCGTCGGCTGCTCACCCCGGCGGTGACGCCGAGGGCCCTGGCCCTGATGGAGGCCGAACTGCACAGCCGTGCCCGGCGCATCGTGGACGTCGTGGCCGGACGGGGGACCTGCGACTTCCTGAGCGAGGTGGCGGTGGAACTCCCGCTCCAGGCCGTCGCCGCGTTGATGGGGGTCCCCGACGATGATCGTCACGACCTGATGCGCTGGTCGAACGCAACCTTGGACTACGAAGGTCGGGAGCTGGACGAGACCAATGACCGGGTCGCCGATGCGGCCGCATCCATGGCCGCCTACGGCACCGCCTTCATCGACCACAAGAGGCGCGAGCCCGGCCACGACGTCATCTCGTTGGCTGCACACGCCACCATCGACGACGACGACGGATCGCACCCGCTCTCCGACCTCGAGCTCTTGATGCTGTTCAACCTGCTGGTGGTGGCGGGCAGCGAGACCACCCGCAACTCCATCGCCCTCGGCATGGTGGCGCTGATCGACCATCCAGAACAGCTCAGCGCCCTGTGCGACGACCGTTCCCTGATGCCGTCAGCGGTCGAGGAGATCCTCCGGTGGACCACCGCCACCCTCTACAACCGGAGGACCGCCACCCGTGACGTCGTCCTCGGCGGAGTGGAGGTCGAACAGGGCGCCAAGGTGACCTTGTGGTGGCCGTCGGCCAACCGGGACGAGTCGGTCTTTTCCGACCCGTTCGCCTTCGACATCACCCGGGCCCCGAACCCCCACCTCACCTTCGGACACCGGGCCCACTTCTGCATGGGTGCCAACCTCGCCCGCATGGAGATCCGGATCATGCTCGACGAGCTCCTCGACCGCCTCGAGGGCTTCGAGTTGACCGGACCCGTGGAGCGGGTCCGGACCAACAAGCATGCCGGGGTGTGCCGTGTCCCGATGGCGTTCCGCCAGCGGGCGACCCGATGACCTCAGTAACTGACGCGCCGTCAGGTCCTCGACGTATACTCCGGTCACGATGCTGAACGACCGAGTCGTGGGGGAGCACGGAGCCGGCCGGTGGCCCCCGACCGGTGCCACCCGCCGGGCCGTCGGTCACGTCGAGTCGCCGGGCATGGACAACGGAGAGGGAGCCACATGACGACAGCACCGGCCGAGCTGGCCATCGGCCTCACCGACGGCATGTTCTACGGCGGCGATCCGTTCCCCGCCTTCGCCTGGATGCGGGAGCACGCGCCGGCCTATTTCGACGAGTCCTCGGGGGTGTGGGGGATCACCCGCTACCGGGACATCAAGGAGATCTCCAAGGATCCCGACACCTTCTCCAACGCCGGTGGCATCCGCCCGGACAGCGACGCGCTCCCCATGATGATCGACACCGACGCCCCTGAGCACGTTCGCCGGCGGCGCCTGGTCAGCGAGGGATTCACCCCGCGGCGCATCCGGGAGAGCGAAGCAGGGATCCGCACCATCTGCGATGCCATCATCGACCGGGTGTGTGAGGCCGGCTCGGCCGACTTCGTGCGGGACATCGCCGCGCCGCTGCCGATGATCGTGATCGGCAACATGCTGGGGGTGGCTCCCGAGGATCGTGACGAACTGTTGCGGTGGTCCGACGACATGCTGAAGGCGTTGGGCTCGCCCGATCCCGGCGCCATGGACACGGCCGCCCTGGCGGCGATGGAGTACGCCGAGTACATCACGGCCGTGGCCGAGCAACGGCGCCGGGACAGCCAGTCCGACGACCTGATCGGCACACTCGTCCACGCCGAGATCGACGGTGACCGGCTCGACGAGGGCTCCATCATCTACGAGTCCCTGCTGATCCTCATCGGGGGGGACGAGACGACCCGGCATGTCATCAGCGGGGGCATGTACGAACTGCTCCGCCATCCCGACCAGCTCGGGATGCTGTCGGCGGACCGCTCGCTGATGAACGGTGCGGTGGAGGAGATGCTTCGGTGGGTGTCGCCCATCAAGAACATGGCCCGCACCATGACCCGGGACGTCGAACTCCACGGGCAGACGCTCCACCAGGGGGAGAAGCTGCTCCTGCTCTATCCGTCGGCCAACCGTGACGCGGAGATGTTCGACCGGCCCGAGGAGTTCGACATCCTCCGCAACCCGAACGACCACATGGCCTTCGGGTTCGGGTCCCACTTCTGCCTGGGCAACCGCCTGGCCCGGATGGAGCTGAGCGTGATGTTCAATCAGCTGCTCGACCGACTGCCCGATCTCACCCTGGCCGAGCAGGTCGAGCCTCCCAAGCGGGCAGCCAACTTCGTCTCCGGCTATGAGACGATGCCGGTGGTCTTCACCCCGACTACTCCAGTGGGTGCCACCGCCTAGTGCGATAAGGAGAGTGCTGTCGTGATGAAGCACGCGGTGCTGAGCGAGTCCGAGGTCCTCGATGCTCTGTCCGCCACGGATGGACCCGCCTGGCACCTGATCGGCGGGAAGCTGATCAAGACGGTGGTGTGCGCCACGTTCGGTGACGCGCTGGCGTTCGTCCTCGAGGTGGGACGTCTGGCCGAAGAGAAGAATCATCACCCGGACATCGACATCCGCTACAACCGGGTCACGCTCGGACTGATCACCCACGACTCGGGCGGCATCACCCGACTCGATCTCGACGTGGCCCGGGCCATCGACGACCTCGGGCCCGGCGTTTCGGTCTGAGGAGTCCGCTCAGCGCGAGGTCACGCCATGGCCCGCGGCACGCAGCGCATCCACCGCAGGGCCGACGGCGGCGGAACGGACCAACAGGTGGTCGGTGTCGAACGTGGACACCGCGAAGACGCTGACTCCGGCGTCGGCCAACACCCCGGTGAGGGAGGCCATGACGCCGACCATGGCGAAGTCGAGCGGGCCGACCACGCTGAACAGGCTCCAACCCGCCTCTACCCGGGCCCCGTGAGGAGCGTCGTCCGGGTGGCAGACCACCGAGAGCTCGTCCGGGCTCCGGGTGGCTGCGTAGAACGAGCTGCGGGCCGACGGGCTCGGCCAGGGCGCATCGCCGGGCAGGCGGCAGACCACCAGCTCATCGGGACCGAGGACCAGGTTCACGGGATCAGGGACGGGGCCGATACCCGGTGACGACCGGCGGGTGCTCAGCCGACCGGGAGGTCCCAGAGGGGGAACCAGCGGTCCAGCTCGGGCTCGACCGTGAGGTCGTCGGCAATCAGGCTCTTGAGCCGGAACTCCTGCTCGGTGTCGCGCTGTTCGTGCCCGTTGGGGACGAACGGATAGAACGTGCCCCGCTTGAACAGGTACACCAGGTAGCCGGTCGACGGGATCACCCGTCCCGGACCGGCCGTCACCTCGGGCATGGTGTCGGTGCTTCCGGCCAGATCACCGGTCCCGGTGCCGGTGCTTCCACCATCACCGTCACCGGTCGGTTCATCGGCGATGCCGAACACCGAGCAGAGCAACTGGGGTCCCCACCCGGAGTCGGACAGAGACGAGTTGACCATGTGGATCCGGGTGACCAGCTCGCCGATGTCGGCGTCCTCGACCACAAGCCACTGGTAGCCGTAGCTGTCCTCCGCCTTGCGGAGATCGGTGGCTCCATCCATCGACAGGAGCTTGACCACCTCGGCCTGCATCTCCTCGAACCCCTGTCCCGAAGGAGGCTTGAAGCACACGCCACCGTGGCCCGAGCAGGTCATGCCGGCCGCACTCTGCAGGGTGATCGAGGCAGACGGGAGGGCGAACAGCGCGTCGAGATTGGACTGGACCGGCTTGGTCCGACCCAGAAGCGTGCTGAGCAGGCCCATCAGCCCGTCCTCTCCGGTGCACCGGGTGCAGCCGTGGGCGGGTGGCGGAGGCTCGACGGCGGGATCACGAGGGCTTGCCCAATTCGGACTCGATCTTGGCCAGCTGGGCCAGGCGCTGATCGAGCGACGGATGGGTCGAGAAGATGGTGGACAGGCTGACCCCGTTCTTGGCGATGGCCGGGGTGAAGTAGAAGGCGTTGAAGCTCTCGCTGGCGCGGAGATCGCGGGTGGGAATGCGTGCCAGGTCGCCGGTGACCTTGACCAGCGCCGAGGCGAGGGCGGAGGGCCTGCCGGTGAGCAGCGCGCCGGATCGATCGGCGGCCAACTCGCGGTAGCGGGACAGGGCCATGGTCAAGAGGAAGCTGATGGCGTAGACCACCACCGACACCGCCAGCACGCCCAGTTCGACCAGGGCGGTGTTGTCGCCACCCTGGTTGTCGTTCCGGTTGTCACCGCCGCCGAAGCCGCCCATGAGACCGGTCCACAGCATGATGCGGGTCACCATCCCCGCCACCATCCCGAGGAAACTGGCGATGGTCATCACCGCCACGTCGCGGTGGGCCACATGGGACAGCTCGTGGGCCAGGACGGCTTCGAGCTCGGACTCGTCGAGACGCCGCATCAGCCCGGTGGTGGCACAGACCACTGCGTTGTTCGGGCTCCGGCCGGTGGCGAAGGCGTTGGGGACGTCGGTGTCGGCGATGGCCACCCGGGGCTTCTTCATGTCGGCCAGGGCGCAGAGCCGGTCGATGACCCCGTGGAGCTGCGGGGCCTCCTCGGGCGTGACCAGGTGACCGCCCATCCCGAACAGGGCGATCTTGTCGGAGAACCAGTACTGGACGAAGAGCAGGGCGGCGGCGAACACCAGGACCACCACATACGAGATCCCGACGGCGATCAGCAGCCCGATCACCGCGCCGTACAACAGGACCAACAGGAGTCCGGTGGTGAACATGCGGATGGTCAGTCCGTGGTCGTTGGGGATGTTGCGGGCGGTACTCATCGGGGTGCTCTCAGGACTGGTCCGCAGCGCCGCCGTCGTCCGGTTGGGCCAGCAGGCCCTTGGTCTCGTCCAACGTGGCGTCCGCGAAGGGCACCACCAGGTCCGAGGGGGCGAAGGCGTCGTCGGCCAACGGTGTTCCGGCGCGGCGGACCTCGGAGGCCAGTGCGGCCAACGCCGTGGCGAAGCCATCCTCGTCGCCGCTGTCGACCGCGGCCATGAGGGTGTCGTCCATGGCGTCCAGTGCGGCCCGCTCGGTGTCGGCGACGGCGAACTGCCCTTCGCCCAGGATGCGGACGATCATGAGGGAGCGTCCCCGTGCTCGGGCGCGCCGAGCTCGGCCGGTGTCGGCGTTCCCGTCCCCACCTCCGCCTTGAGGGCGGCCAGCTCGGCGTCGACGGTCGAGGTGGTCGAGGCCTTGTCCAGCTGGGCCTGGATGTCGTCGACCGGATTGCTCAGATCGGTGAGGGCTCCCGAGGCGAGCAGCTCGTCCATGGCCCCGGCCCTGGCCTGCATGCCGTCGATCTTGTCCTGGGCCCGCTGCATGGACATGCCGGCATCGCTCATCGACTCGGAGATCCCCGAAACGGCCTCGCCGATCTTGGTCTGGGCCTCCGCCGCCGTGTAGGTGGCCTTCATGGTCTCCTTCTTCGTGCGGAAGGCGTCGACCTGGGTCTGGAGCTTCTGGGCGGTGTCGATGAGCTTCTGTTCCTGCGCGCTCACCTGTTCATGCTGGGTCTGGAGGTCGCCCAGCTGCTCGGCCAGGGCGGCCCGCCTGGCCAGTGCCTCGCGGGCCAGATCCTCGTTACCCTGGGTCAGTGCCGCCTTGGCCTGACCCTGCAGCTTGTCCGCCTGCTGCTGGAGCTGGGTGGCCTGCAGCTCGATGCGCTTCTTGGCGGTGGTCACGTCGGCCACGCTTCGCCGCACCTTCTGCAGGCTCTCGAGCTGCTTCTGGTACGAGAGATCGAGGGACTCCCTCGGATCCTCGGCCTTGTCGAGCAGTTTGTTGGTCTTGGCCTGGAGAATCCCAGACATGCGCTTCATCACGCCCATAGTGGTGGATCCTTCCTCGTTCTTAGCAGTGGAGCTTAGGGCGTTCATGCCCGGTAGCGTGATCGGCGTGCCTGAACGACTCTGCTTGCTGACCGTCCATGCCCACCCCGACGACGAATCGTCGAAGGGAGCCGGCTCTGTCGCCCTCTACCACGCGCAGGGGGTGCGGACCGTCCTGGTCTGCTGTACCGGGGGAGAGGAGGGCGAGGTGCTCAATCCCGCCCTCGACACCCCCGAGGTCCACGCCCGTCTGCCCGAGCTGCGGGCCGAGGAACTGGCCCGGGCCACCGCCATCATCGGATACGACGAGGTGGTCATGCTCGGTTACCGCGATTCGGGGATGGCCGGATCGGAGTCCGTCACCAACCCGGACTGCTTCGCCATGGCACCGCTCGACGAAGCGGTCGAGCGTGTGGTGGCCATCGTGCGGCGCACCCGGCCCCAGGTCATGGTCATCTACGGGGACGAGCAGTCCGGCTACCCCCATCCCGATCATCTCCGGGTGCACGAGGTGGGTCTCGAGGCGTACCGAGCGACAGGGGATCCCGAACGGTACCCGGACTCGGGCGATGCCTGGCAACCGTCCAAGCTGTACTACACGGGGTTCTCGGCCAAGCGGTTCATGGAGATCCACCAGAAGTTCGAGGAATTGGGCCTCGAGTCGCCTTTCGACGAGGAGTGGCGCAAGCGGTGGGACGACATCCCGCCCGAGCCGATCACCACGTGCATCGACGTCGGCGAGTTCGCCGACATCCGGGGGGACGCCTTGTTGGCCCACGCCACCCAGGTGGATCCGAAGTCGCCCTTCTGGTTCGGGCTCCCCCGCGAGGTGATGCGGTCGATCCACCCCTTCGACGAATACCGCCTGGCCCTGGTGGCCGGACCCGACGGCACCCCGGTGGCTCCGACCGACCTGGCCGCGGCGGCCTTGGCCGGCACGCTCGAGACCGATCTCTTCGCCGGCCTTCGCGCTCCGGAGTAGGCCGACGGCCGCGGCCGAACTCCTCCCATCGACCCGGGTGCGCCGGTAGCATCGTCTCGGGTGGAGCTGACGAGCGGGGGAGTGCTGTGACCAAGTGGCTGTCCACGGAGTGGTTCGATCAGACCCGGTCGATGGCCGCCGACCAGCCCGAGTGCCCGGGGCTCACCGCCGACATCCAGTACGAGATCACCGGCGGCCCCGAAGGTGACGTGTCCTACTACTGGGCTCTCGAAGACGGCCATCTGGTCCGCAGCGCTCGGGGGAAGATCGACCACCCCGACGTCACGGTGACCTTCGGATGGGACGATGCCGCGGCCGTCCACCGTGGCGATCTCGACCCGAATGTCGCCTTCATGCAGGGCCGTATGAAGGTGGCGGGCTCGATGGCCGTGATGATGGCGCTCCTGCCGGTGACCAACACGCCCGAGTATCAGGACCTGCGCCGGCGCATCGCCTCGGTCACCGACTTCTGAGACCGGACACCAGTCCGGGACTGGATCCCCCGAGGAGCGGGAGATGGACCACGCCCGCACTCTGGAGGAGGATCAAGGTGATGGCGGCAGCGACGAACAGGACCAGGGCGACCACCAGATAGGGCCTGATCCTCGGCCAGACCGCCGGCTTCTTGGGCGGCCGCTCGGATTTTCGCCGTTCCGCGTCCAGACCCCACGCCACCACCCGGGTCACCGACGAGGCTGCCGCCGGCCCCTGGTAGCGCATGGCGAAGGCGGTGACCCGGTGGGACAGCTGGTGAGCATCGGCGCCGGGGAGGATGAACCGATGGATGCCCGTCGCCGTCTGGATCACGATCAGCGCCCCGGCGTCGGCGTGGGATCGGGCACGGCTGGTCGCGGTGGGGTCGATGACCACTGGGACCGGTTCGGTGAGGGGATCGTTCCGATTGAGTTCGGGATCCACCCACCATTCGGGGATGGGGCCGCCGCTCCACGATTCGACGGCGTGGGCCACCACCGACGCCCACGGGAGGACGCGGGGGTGTTCCCCCGGGTGTCTGGTCACCCCGATCCCGTCGTCCCCGAAGGTCATCGAGGAGATGGTCACCGGGGTGGTGCCGGTCCCGTCGATGAGCAGCAGGTGCTCGAGCCGGAACGGCTGGGGGGGAGAGGTGCCGGCACGCGGCCCGCTTCTGACGGAGCTCTTCGGGCCACCCCGCTGGTTCGAATGCTGTCCCTCGGCCACAGCTGCTCCCGTCAGTGGCCCATCAGGATACCGGTGTACCCCGGCTGATCACGTGCTCTTCGCAGGCGGCCGGGACCCCGTTCATGCACGCCGCATGGCGTCGCGCAGTGGCCGGTACCCGATCAGGGTGACTCCCTGGTCGGCCAGGACCTGCCCGAGACCCCGGTCGTCGACCAGCAGGATGTGGTCGGCCACCCGCTCCTTCCAGTCGGCGGTGATCGCCCGCAGCTCGGGGGTGTCGATGGCCGGGTGGAGGGTCAGTTCGGTGATGCCGGGCTCCAACCCGGCGACGAACTCGAGGAAGCCATGGCGGCTGACCGGCTCGGTCAGAGTGGCGAACCGGTCGGCGAAGAGCACGCCCTCGTCGGCAGCCAGCTGGCGGACCGGAAAACCGACCTGGGGCTCGTGTTCCGCACTCAGGAGGCGCATGGGCAGTCCGAAGTCCACGGCCAGCTCGAGATAGACGTCGAAGAACTCGGGCCGGAGCACCAGGGCGTCGAGGTGGGTGTCGAGATGGCTGATGTCGAAACCCCACAGGACGGCCCGCTCGAGCTGGGCCCGGCACTCCCTGCGCACCTCGTCGATGTCGCCGTGGTCCCACAGGTCCGAGACGGTGCGTGGAAACCCGCCGTCACCGTCGAGGAGTGACGGTGCCTGGGTGATCGGTCCCCACCGGTACCGCTCGTGTTCGGCGTTCAAGGTGAGGCAGACCCCGACGTCATCCCCCCGGAAGCGGGAGGCCGACTCGCGGGCCCACGGTGCCGGGACGGTCAACGAAGCACTGGTGCCGATCCCGTCGCGCAGTGACTCGTAGACACCGACGGTGGCGGCGTGGCAGAGGCCGAGGTCGGCGCAGTTGAGGATGAGCAGTCTCGCCTCGGGTGGGTGGTCGATGCGCTCGGCGACGGTCGGCATGCCCTCGACCGTAGCGCCATGACAGATCAGGCAGCGCGACCGGCCATCCCCCGGCGTTCCGGCGACCGGCGATCGTCGCCGACCACCGCCATGCCCGTGTCCTCGGAGGCGAGGGCAGCGGTGGAAGTGGCGTCCAGCCGGGCCCGAGCTGCCGCGATGCCTTGTCGTCCGATGGCCCGGGTGCGCTCGTCGAGGCGACCCTCGTCCTCGGCACCGCTCCGGACGGGCGTGCGGCGGGACGACGATGCCACTTCGGAGCGTCGGGTTCCCGGTGCGGGTCGACGGGTGGATGCTCCGAGCGGGAGCTCGGGTTGGACGGCGGCGGCTCGGTCCTCATGGCGGGTGGTCATGGGTGCAGCATGCCCGGAGGGTGTATTACGGGGGCCATGACCACCACCGCCACCCCCGGGGGCCACCCCGATCCACCACCGGCGCGCTTTGGGATCACCGTCCCCTTCGACGGCGTGTCGCTGGCGGATCACCGCAGGTGGTACGAGGAATTGGTCAGGCTCGGGTACACCGACGTCTGGACGGCGGAGACCGATGGTGCCGACGGATTCACCCCGCTCGCCCTTGCCTCGGCCTGGGCGCCGTCGTTGCAGCTGGGAGTGGCCATCATCCCCGCGTACACGCGGGGACCGGCGCTGCTGGCGCAGAGCGTGGCCGCCATGGCCGAGGCCGCTCCCGATCACTTCACACTCGGTATCGGCACCTCGTCCGACGTGATCGTGAGCCGGTGGAACGGGGTGGAGTTCACCGAGCCCTACAAGCGGGTGCGGGACACCATCAGGTTTCTGCGCTCGGCCCTCGCCGGCGAGAAGGTGGATGCCCGGTACGACACCTTCACCGTCCGCGGGTTCCGCCTGGCCCGGCCGGTCGAGCACCCGCCCCCCATCTTTCTCGCCGCGCTCCGACCCGGGATGCTCGGCCTGGCCGGCCGGGAGGCGGACGGGGTGATCATCAACTGGCTGTCGGCCGAGGACGTGGCCACGGTCACTCCGGAGCTGGGCGCGGACATCCCGGTGGCCGCCCGGATCTTCGTCATCCCCACCGAGGACGCCGAGCTGGCACGATCGGTCGGCCGCCGGATGATCGCCGCCTACCTCAACGTCGGCGTGTACGCCGCATTCCACCGCTGGTTGGGCCGGGGACCCGAGCTCGAGCCCATGTGGTCGGCGTGGCAGGCCGGCGACCGGAAAGGCGCCCTGGCGACCATTCCCGACGACCTGGTCGACTCCCTCATCGTGCACGGGTCCTACGACCAGTGCCGGGCCAAGGTCGGTCGCTACATGGCCAACGGGGTGACCATCCCGGTCATGGCGGTCATCCCACTCGACGTGTCGCTCGAGGATGCGGTCGCCGGACTGGCCCCGCCGTGGCCTCCGGGCTGAGGCAGATCCCGGCCCCACGGGGCATGGGGGACCACTACGGTGGGGATGCCCGGGCACTCGCCGGTCAGATGCCGAGCCCGTGCCAAGCATCGGCCCGACCGGGCCATGGTGAAAGGGAGACAACGTGCGTATCGGCGTGATGTTCGATTCGGAGCGACCCTTCGACGACGTGGTCAGCCAGGTCGTCGCCCTCCGGGACGCCGGCATCGAGACGGCATGGTCGTCTCAGATCTTCGGCATGGACACGCTGACCGCACTCGCGGTGATCGGTCGGGAGGTGTCCGGGATCGATCTCGGCACCGCGGTGGTCCCGACCTATCCGCGGCATCCGGTGATGCTGGGGGCGCAGGCGCTGACCGTCCAGGCGGCCTCCGGTGGCCGCCTGACCCTGGGGATCGGGCTCTCCCACCAGATGGTGATCGAGAACGTGTTCGGACTGTCCTTCGAGAAGCCCGCCCGCCACATGCGCGAGTACCTCTCGATCCTCATACCGGTCCTCGGCGGCGAGCAGGTCACCTACGCCGGCGAGACGCTCAGCGCATCGACCTTCGGGCCACTCCAGATCGATGCCCCCGCGCCACCGGTCCTGGTGGCTGCGCTGGGCACGGTCATGTTGACCATTGCCGGTCGGATGGCCTCGGGGACGGTCACCTGGATGACCGGACCGGCGACTGTCGAATCGCATATCGTCCCCACCATCGGAGCCGCCGCGGCCGAGGCGGGCCGACCCGTGCCCGAGGTGGCGGTCGGACTGCCGGTGTGCGTGACCGACGACGTCGGCGCGGCCCGGGCCAAGGCGGCCGAACTGTTCGTCGTCTACGGCCATCTTCCTTCGTACCGGGCCATGCTGGATCGGGAGGGTGCTGCCGGTCCCGAGGATGTCGCCATCGTGGGCAGTGCTGCCGAGGTGCAGGACCGGATCCGTCACGTGGCCGATATCGGCGCCACCCAGTTCTGCGCCGCTCCATTCGGGACTTCCGGTGAGATCAAGGCGACCATCGACGCCGTGGCCGGTCTGGTCGGCACCTGAACCGGCAACCCCACCGGAGGGGTCGGGTCAGCCCTTCAGCTGGGTGTGCTTGAACTCATTGAGATCCGGGCGGTCTTTGATCAGCCCGAGCACGTGATCGATGGTGTCGCGGGCCAGGGCGCCGTCCCCCACGGGCCGCTTCATCAGTCGGACGAACACGGCGCTGTCGTCGGTGATGAACGTGGGGACGCCGAACACGTCGAGTCGACCGACCACATCTTCGTGCTCGTCACGGATCACCTTGGCCGGCCAGCCGGCATCCACCTCTGCCAGGACCTGATCGGCATCGACACCCGCCCGGGAGAGCGCTTCGGCCACCACCGACCGCTGTCTCAGGTCTCCGCCGTCGTCGTGACGGGCGGTGAAGAGCGAGCGGTGAGCGTCGGCGAACTGCTCGGGGAAGCGGTCCCGGACCACCACACCGGCGGCCAGCGCCATCAGATCGGCCTGCTGGGCCGGATCCTCCCAGGCCGGGACGCCGCCTTCGGGTACGTGGGGCTGGTTGAGGAAGAACGGCACGAACCTGACCTCCCACGGGGCCCCGGCAGCCAGGCCGTCGAGGACGTGCTCATGTCCGATCCGGGCGAACGGGCACCGGTAGTCCCAGGTCACCGAGAAATTCTGCGTCGAGCTCATGACTGTCCAACCTCCCCGGGGACGCTTCCATTCCCCATCGGACCGGTCGGGGAACGGAGCTCAGAGCAGGCGTCGGCCGATCAGCCCGATGGCCATCCCGATGGCTGCACCGCCGACCACGTCCGAGGCGTAGTGGGCCCGGAGATGCAGCCGGCTGAGCCCGACCAGGGAGGCGCTGGTGAAGAGCAGGGCGTTGCCCCTCCCGTCCCCCCGTTGACTCATGACCGTGGCGGCACAGAACGCCGCCAGGGTGTGCCCACTGGGGAAGCTACTGGTCTTCGGTTCGCGGACGGGCACGCCACCTTCGGCGACGGTCAGCGAGGTCCGGTCCGGTCGCGACCGTCCGACCAGTGCCTTGAGCCCGGTGTTCACCAGATTGGACTCGACGCCGGCGATGGCCAGGGCCCGGACCGCCCGGGCCCGCTCGGGACCGGTGTGGCGGGCCCGCCACGCGGTGGTGGCCGCCCACATCAGTCCGTGGTCCCCCAGGCCGGTGATCACCTTGGCCACGCTGTCGAAGGCCGGCGACCCGCGCAGTGGTTCGAACCAGCTGTCGACCCGGTCGTCGACCGCACCGATGATCCCGGCCAACCCGGTCGGTCGGGGGAGCGGATCGTACGACGGGGCTGCGTCGTCCTCCGCCGCTGCATGCTGGGGTGCTGCGGTCATGCGGCCCCTCCGATCTGGGATCCCAGGACGAGCGCCGCCTGGTCGGGATCGCCACCATAGGCAGGGCAGAAGGCCCGGAACCGGCAGTAGTTGCACAGCGGCGAGGTCCGGGGTCGGAAGTCCTCGTCGCGACAGGCCCGCTCGATGGCCGACCAGACGGCGATGGTCTTCTGGCGGTGGCCCCGGAGCGCCTGTTCGGAGGGCTCGGCCGTGATGGTGGTGGGCTCCTTCAGATGGAGCAACTTGACCTCCACCGGACGCCGACCCAGCACTTCCTGGCACAACAGGGCGTAGATGTGGACGCCGATCAACCTGGACTGCTCGTAGGCGGGGGAGGGCGCCCGCCCCGTCTTGTAGTCGACCACCACCAGCTCCCCGTCGGCCGTCTGGTCAAGGCGGTCGATGATGCCCCGCAGCCGGACGCCAGCCACCTGGGCCTCGAGAGTGATCTCGACACCCACCGGAGTGATTTCGTCGGGGTCTTCCAGCGCGAAGTAGTTCTGCACCAGGGCGTCGGCATCGGCCCGGAAGGCATCGGCATCGGCCGGCGCCAAGGCCAGCGCCAGGTACTCCGTGTCGGTCTGGAGCTCGGCCCACGAGCGCGCCAGCTCGGTCCGGGCTGCCTCCGGTGAGCGCGTTCCCCGGTCGTGGTTCCAGAACAGGCGCTCGAGTGCCCGGTGGACCAGGGTGCCTTTGACCGTCCACACCGTCGGCTCTTCGGGGAGGTGTTCGATGGCGTTGAAGCGGAAGGCCAGGGCGCAGTCGCGAAAGGAGGTGACCTTCGAAGGAGAGAGTGAGCGAGGGGGGACGAACGGCACCGCGACAGACTAGGTCGGGGGTGTGCCGGGGCCGGCAGAGAGAGCGGCGACCACCGAGGCCGCGACCAGTGTCGGCCGCTGGAGCGGGCCGAAGTGGCCGATCCCCGGGAGCACCTCGACGCGGGCGTGCCGGAGCTCCAGAGCGTCGGCCTCGAGCACGGCGGGGCCGAAGGAGTCGGTCTGCTCCCCGCAGCTGAGCACCACCGGGCACCCGATCTCGTGGAGACGGCGGTAGGTGGGATGGGAGAAGCCCTGCGCATAGATCGCAGCCTCGTCGTCCCTGCGGCAACGGAGGCGGACGGCGGCCCCGTCGCCGCCGTCTTGGGCGGGGATCACCTCGAATCCGCCGTGCACGTAGGCCCGCAGCGCCACCGGGTCGAGGTCGCTGAAGGGCGCCTTCGAGGAGAAGTTGGCCAGCGCCTCCTCCGGCGAAGGGAAGGTCTCCCTGCGCCGACGGGCCCCGGCGGACAGCGCATTGTTGGCGATGCGCTCGGGGTCGGGGGTGCCCGGAACCACCACCGGCTCGAAGCAGTACAGGGAGCGGAAGGTCCCCGGCCGCTGCTCCTCGGCCAGCAGGACGGCGGCCCCACCGCACGAATGTCCGAAGCCGAAGGGCCCGTCGAGGCCGAGATGATCGACCACCGCCAGGACGTCGCTGGCGAATCCGGTCCAGGCCAGATTGCCGTCGGAGGGGCGGTCGGACCGACCGTGGGCCCGCAGGTCGAGGGCCCAGCAGTGGAACCGCTCACCGAGCCGGGCGGCCAGCGGGGTGAACACCTCGGCGCAGAAGCCGGTGGCGTGGACCAGCACGAGATCGGGTCCACGGCCCCCGAAGTCGTAGATCTCGACCCCCACCCCGTCCTCTGTCGTACAGCGATCCCTGACGGGCCCGGCAGGCCCGATTCCCGTGCTCACGGAGGTGACGGTAGTCCAGGCCGGTTCGAAGGCCGGATCCCCCTTGGTGGTCGGGCCCGTCGTCGGTCGGCGGCACGCCAATGTACGTCTCTGCAGGCACCGAGCGACTAGACATGGGGGTCCTATGGAGAACTTTCTGGTCCACTGGGGCTATCTGGCCGTCTTCGTCCTGAGCTTCATCTCGTCCATGGGACTGCCGGTGGGAGCGGAGGTGGCCATCATCTACGGGGGCGTGCTGGCCAGCGGCCAGGTGACCAGCGAGCACCACCAGCTCAGCCTGGTCGTGGTGATCGTGGTGGCCACCCTGGCCGAGGTGCTCGGATCACTGGCCGGCTACCTGATCGGCTACTTCGGGGGCCGGCCCCTGGTGGACAAGGTCGGCAAGTACGTCCTCTTGACCCACAAGGACCTGGACCGGGCCGAGGCGTGGTTCGCCCGCCGGGGCGAGCCGGTGGTGCTCTTCGGCCGGTTCATCCCCCTGTTGCGGTCCTTCGTCTCGTTCGCCGCCGGCCTCGGTGAGATGGCCATGGCCAAGTTCGTGATCTTCACGGTGATCGGGTGTGCCATCTGGTGCACGATCCTGACCAGTGTGGGCTACTCCCTCGGGAGCAGCTACAAGCATGTCCTCAAGGCGTTCAGCTACGCCGGGTACGTGGCTGCCGTGCTGGTGGTCATCGCCGTGGCCGTCCTCTTCGTGCACCGGCTCCGCCAGGTCCGAGAGGAGCGTCCCTGACCCGTCCCCGCACCGCTTCCGCCCGTCGAGCGGCCGTCAAGGCCACCGAGCACATCACCCGCTCCGAGGCGTGGAACGGTCTTCGCCGCGGTGACAAGGTGATCGTCTCCGGCCTCAGCATGCGGGGTGCGGACTGGGAGTTTCGGGCCCACGTGCTCAACGGCCACAACGGCACCGAGTCGGTCGAGGTGATCGGCGGACGGCCCGGGGACCGCAGGATCCGGTCGTTCGAACCCGAGCGGATCTTCGCGGTGACCCGTCGCAAGCAGACCCGGGGCAACCGTGACAAGGCGATCGCCGGCGAGCTGTCGGTGGCCGACGCACCCCAGCTCCCCCTGGGGTGACCGCAGCGAGGGCCGGCGGCACCGTGCAGCCGTGCAGCCGTGCAGCCGTGCAGCCGTGCAGCCGTGCAGCCGTGCAGCCGTGCAGCCCGGGCATAGCGCTCCTCGTCGCCGGGTAGGGTGCGGGCCATGGCCACCGTTGTGTTCTTCCACGCCCATCCTGACGACGAGGCCATCGCCACCGGGGGGACCATGGCCCAACTGTCCGACGGCGGGGACCGCGTCGTCCTGGTGACGGCCACCCGCGGGGAGTTGGGGGAGCTGCCCGCGGACGGCCTGGCCGAAGGTGAGTCGCTGGCGGAGCGCCGGATGGTCGAACTGGACGAGGCCGGGCGCATCCTCGGCGTCCATCGCCAGGTCTTCCTCGACTACCTCGACTCGGGCATGGCGGGCGAGTCGACCAACCACCATGCCGGATGTTTCGCCGCCGCCGATGTCGACGAGGCCGCCGCCCGACTGGCCGCTCTGTTGGACGAGGAGTCGGCCGACGTCCTGGTCACCTATGACGAGCACGGTGGCTACGGCCACCCCGACCACATCCAGGTGCACCAGGTGGGCATGGCCGCGGCTGCGCTGGCCAGGACGCCGGCGGTCTACCTGTCCACCATGAACCGCGACTTCTTCGCCTCCCTCGCCCAACGGCCCGAAGCGAGCGAGTGGGCACTCGACGGTGACATCACCGACGGCATGGACGAGATGGGCGAACCGGCGAGCCGGCTGACCACCGAAGTCGACGTCACCGCATCCCTCGAACGCAAGCGGGCATCGATGCGCGCCCACGCCAGCCAGATCACCGAGACCAGCTTCTTCCTGTCCATGCCCGACGATCTGTTCACCATCGTGTGGGGGCGGGAGTACTACATCCGGGTCCACCCCCCGGTCCCGGACGGACACGACGGTCCCTTCGAAGATGGGTTGACGGCCACGTCGGTGGCGTCGTGAGGAGGGTCCGATGAGTGCAGAACACCGCCTGCTCCGGGTCCACGGTGGACGGTTGGTGGTGGCGGAGCGCCGCCTCGAGCTCGAACTGGAGCTGAACAAGGCTTCCGACGAGGGGTTCGAGTTGGCCAACTCGTTCGCCGTGGACGACAACGTCTACCTGGTGCTCCGCCGCACCAGCTGACCGAGCTCACCGAGCCCGGTCAGAACTCGGTGAACGCCTGGATCGAGACCACCCGGTTGCGGCCGCCGGCCTTGGCCCGGTAGAGCGCCTGGTCGGCCCGCTCGATGAACGAGTTGGGGTCTTCGAAGCCGTCCCAACTGGTGAGGCCGGCCGACAGGGTCACTGGGAACTCGGAGACGGCGTCACGCCCGCCGGTGCGCAGGGTCTCGAGGAGATGGTGGCCGCCGACCAGGTCGGTGTCCGGTAGGACGAGGCAGAATTCCTCGCCCCCGTACCGGGCCACCAGATCCTGTCCCCGCACGTTGGAGACCATCACGGCGGCGATGGAGCGCAACAGCGTGTCGCCGGCCACGTGACCGAAGCGGTCGTTGTAGTTCTTGAAGTGGTCCAGGTCGATCATGGCCACGCTCAATGGAGATTCGGAGCGGAGGGCGTGGGACATCTCCATCTCGATCCGCTCGAAGAGGCTGCGACGGTTGGCCAGCCCGGTGAGGGGATCGGTCCGGCTCTCGACATGGAGCCCGCTCACGTAGTTGGCCCGGCTGGTCACCCGAGCGAAGGCGGCGCCCAGGAGTCGGGACGCCTCGTCGGCCCGGTGGGTCAGCCTGGCGTCGGCCGCAGCCCGTGCGATGGCCATCACCAGTTCGCCGTCGATGCAGTATCCGACCGGGATGGCGCAGTGGCTCTCGGTGAGCACCGGTGCGTCGGCTCGGAGGGCCTGGGCCAGCTCGGGGAGCTCGGCCAATTCGGTGATGGTCTGCTGGTCGGCGTGCCAGCTCACCAGGGGGGTGAATCGCCCGAGTCTGCCGCTCCGGGCAAAGACGACCACGCTTCCGGCCGGCATGATGTCGGTGACCAACGGGAGGCCTTCGTCGAGTACCCGCCGGATGATGGCGGTGCTGGCCTCGGCATCTTGGGTCTCGGCCTCTTGGGTCTCGGCATCGTCGAAGGTCTGGTTGAGGGCGTCGACGGCGGCCTGGAAGTTGACCGTGCCGTTGAGCGATCCGACCGTGCGGCCGATGATCCAGGTGACGATCACAATGGTCGAGGAGTAGACGATCATCAGCGAGGCCAGCTCGGAACCACGGAACCCCTGGGCCCAACTGATCAGGGCGACCAGGGCGATGGCATAGGAGTCGATGGCGATGCGCATCCACCGGTCGCCGATGATGCACACGAAGGTGACACCGACCAGGACCGCAGGCGTGAACACGCCGAACTTGTCCGAAGCTCCGATGGCGATGAACCCGAGTGCCGACAGGGCCAGGCAGACCATGACGAACGCGACATGGGCGTGGGTATTGACCCCCGACCGGCCCTTGGTGAAGACGATGGAGAAGGCCAGGTACACGATGGCCACGACGAAGCAGGCGAGCGCACCCAGGATGAACCCCCAGCGGGTGGGGTGCTGGCCGACGACGACGGCCGTCAACAGGACCGGGATCGCCACCGATTCCGCGATGACCCCGGAGATGAGCCCCTCGCGGACCTGGCGTTGCGTGGGATGAGCCAGGTCGAACCTCACGATTGCCATATCGGCTCGCCGCCAGCGCTTCTTTACCTCCGAACCTCCGACGAGACGGCCGGGTCCGGCTCCGAGAGCGCCGGGGGGATGGGCCGGGGGAGAGGGGG
>JADGOG010000121.1 GCA_017883065.1 Acidimicrobiales bacterium
CGCGCACCACCCGGTGATCCTCAACTTCTTCGCCTCGTGGTGCATCCCCTGCCAGAAGGAGACGCCTCTGCTGGCCCGGACGGCGGCGGCCGAGCAGGCCAAGGGGGGGCCGATCCGGTTCGTGGGGGTCGATGTCAACGACCCGACGGCGGACGCACTGTCGTTCGTGCAGAAGTCGGGGATCGCCTACCCGGTGGGCGTGGACCGGACCTTTCGGGTGACCAGTGCCCGCTACGGGCTCTACGGGCTCCCCCAGACCTTCTTCATCGACTCGAACGGCACGGTGATCGGCCACAAGATCGGGGCGGTGACCGGATCCGAGCTCCAGGGGTGGGTGCACCGGCTGGCCGGGTCCTCTGGCTGATGCGGGAGAACCCCCGCCTGGCCGGCTGACAGCGGCCCCGCCCCTTGTCGTGCGCTCCTCAGCGCCTGCTCACTCCCAACGGAAGGTGAGGCCGGCAACGATCGGTGCGGCCACCGCCCACACCACCAGCACCATCCAGTCGCGGGCGGTCACTGCGGTGCCGTGCCCGAGGGTGCCGTGCAGGGCGTCGGCCAAGGCGGAGGCCGGCAGCACCTTGGCGATCCCCTCGAGCCACCCGGGGAGCTTGCCCAGCGGGATGAGCATGCCGCCCAGGAGCAGGAGGACCACGAACAGCCCGTTGACCACGGCCAGGTTGACCAGCGGCTTGAGCGTCCCGGCCAGGATGAGGCCGACCCCCCCGAAGGCGACGGTCCCGAGCACCATGGCCCCGATGGCGGAGCCGACCAGGACACCGGCTCCGCCGGGCCCTCCCGGAGTCCAGCCCAGGGCGTAGCCGACGGCCACCAGCACGGCGGCCTGGACCAGCTCGATGGCGATGACCGACATGATCTTGGCGGCCAGCAGGCGGGGCCGGCCGAGGGGGGTGGCCCCCAACCGCTTGAGTACGCCGTAGCCCCGCTCGAACCCGGTCCCGATGCCCAGGGCGGTCATGGCCGTCGACATGATGGCCAGGGCCAGGATGCCCGGCACCAGGAAGTCCACCGGGTGCTTGGTGCCGGTGGGCAGCACGTGCACCGCCGAGAAGAACAACAAGAACACCACCGGGATCCCCAACGTCAAGAACACCGTCTCGCCGTTGGTGACGATCATGGTCACCTCGGCCCGGAGCTGGGCGACGAGCGGCCTCATGACCGGGCTCCTCGGGCCCCTCGGGCTCGACGGGCCCCTCGGGCTCGACGGGTTCGACGGGCTCGACGTCCGCCTCCAGGCTCCGCTTCCGCATCCGCCTCGCCGTCCGGCCCAGTCGGCTCCGGCTCCCCCCGGCTCCCCGTGATGGCCAGGTACGCCTCTTCCAGCGACTGCCCGGTACGAAGGTCGCCGAGGGCGAGGTTCCGTTCCGCCAACCACCCCGCAAGGGCGGCGACCACCGCCGGGGAGGCCGCTCCGGGAGGAGGTTGCAGCCGGTAGGCGCCGGGCCGCTCCTCGACCAGGGTGGCGCCGGGCCCGACCGCCACGGCCAGGGCGGCGGTGTCGATGCCGGCGTCGGTGGTGAAGCGGACGGAGCCGTCGGCGGTCCCCGAGGCCAGCTCGGCCGGGGACCCCTCGGCCAGCGTGCGCCCGTGGTCGATGATGACCACCTGGTCGGCCAGCCGCTCGGCCTCGGCCAGTTCGTGGGTGGTGAGGATCACGCAGACGCCCCGGTCCCGTTGGGTGGCGATGATGTCGCGCACCACGATCCGGCCCTCGGGGTCCACTCCGGCGGTGGGCTCGTCGAGGAAGAGGACCCGGGGCCTGCCCACCAGGGCCAGGGCCAACGACAGCCGCTGCTGTTCGCCCCCGGACAGACGGCGCCACGGCGTACGACGGACCGGGCCCAGTCCGACCTGGTCGAGGAGCGCCGCGGGATCCTCGGGGTCGTCGTAGTAGCGGCTGAACAGGTCGAGCACCTGGGCCGGACCGAGCATCGGGTAGACCCCGCCCTTCTGGAGCATCACCCCGATGGCGGGGACAAGGACGGCGTGGTCGTCGCGAGGGTCGAGGCCGAGCACCCTCACCGACCCGGAGTCGACCCGGCGGTAGCCCTCGAGGACCTCCACCGTGCTGGTCTTGCCCGCACCGTTCGGACCGAGCAGGGCGAGCACCTCGCCGGCCCGGGCGGTGAAGCTCAGCCGGTCGACGGCCAACGTGTCCCCGTAGCGGATGACCACCCGGTCGCAGACAACGGTGGGGGAGTCTCCGGGCGCGGAGGCAGAACCGGTCGGAGTGGTGACGTCGTTCACGGGTGGTCACGCTACCGTTGTCCCCGACATGATCGATATCCGGTTGGTGAGAGATGACATCGCATCGGTGAAGGCCGCCCTGGCCCGTCGCGGGGTGGATCCGGCCGACATCGTCCGGCTGGCCGAGCTCGACCAGGACGCCCGTGCCGCCGTCGGCCACCGGGACGACTACCGCGCCGAGGTGAAGGCGCTCTCCAAGCAGGTGGGTGAGGCCCGGCGCCTGGGCAACACGGCCCTGGCCGTGGAGCTGACCGACCGCAGCCGCCAGTTGGGGGACGAGGAGCGTCAACTCAACGAGGTGGCCGAGAACGCGCAGAACGAGGTGCGCCAGGCCCTCCTCTACCTGCCCAACCTGCCGGCAGCCGACGCCCCCGACGGCGACGGCCCCCAGGACAACGTGGTGGCCCGGAGCTGGCCCGGTGAACCTCCCGCCTACGGGGAGGCCCAGCGGGTCCCCCACTGGGAGATCGGCGCCGAGCTCGGCCTGTTGGACATGGAGCGCGGGGCCAAGCTGTCCGGGTCGATGTTCCCCCTCTACCGGGGCTTCGGGGCCCGGCTGATCCGGGCGCTGACCTCGTTCGCCCTCGACAGCCACGCCGACGAGTTCGAGGAGGTCCGGCCGCCCACCATGGTGCTGACCGAGACGATGGTCTCGACCGGCCACCTCCCCAAGTTCGAAGAAGAGGCCTATCACCTCGAGCGTGACGACCTGTGGGCCATCCCGACGGCCGAGGTGCCGCTCACCTCGATGTGGCGGGGTGACATCCTCGAGGAGTCCGCCCTGCCCCTCCGGCTGACCGCGGCCACCGCCTGCTTCCGCCGCGAGGCCGGGGCCGCCGGCCGGGACACCCGGGGACTCCTCCGGGTCCACGAGTTCGACAAGGTGGAGCTGTTCGCCTACACCACCGCCGAACAGGCACCGGCCCAGCTGGAGGACATCGTCGCCCGCGCCGAGGCCCTGCTCCAGGCCCTCGGCCTCCAGTACCGGGTCCTCGACCTGTGCACCGGCGACATCGGCAATGCCGCGGCCCGCACCTTCGACCTCGAGGTCTACTCCCCGGGCGTGGACATGTGGCTCGAGGTCTCCTCGGTCAGCTGGTGCAGCGACTACCAGTCCCGCCGGGCCAACATCCGCTACCGACCCGAGGGCGGCGGGGGGCCGGTGCTGGTGCACACCCTCAACGGGTCGGCCCTGGCCTGGGCCCGCATCTGGGCCGCCCTGGTCGAGACCGGACGTCGGGCCGACGGATCGGTGGTGCTGCCCGAGGTGCTGGCGCCCTACCTGCGGGGCGAGACGGTCATTCCGGCACCGACCGCGGGCTGATCCGTATCGGTGGGCCGGGGATCCTGGTCCCCCCGGCGCCCCCTCGCCCTCCTGCGCTCAGCTCCGTGGGGCGTCGAACCGGTAGCCGACCCCACGGATGGTGGTGATCAGCTTGGGTGAGGACGGGTCCTCTTCCACGTGGCCCCGGAGCCGCTTGATGTGCACGTCGAGCGTCTTGGTGTCGCCGAAGTAGTCCGATCCCCAGACCCGGTCGATGAGCACGTCGCGGGTCAGCAGGCGGCCGGCGTTCTCCATCAGCAGGGAGAGCAGCTCGAACTCCTTGCGCCGAAGGTGCACGTCGGTCCCCCGGATGAACACCAGGTGGCGGTCGGGGTCGATCTGGATGCCGCCGGCCTCGAGCACCCGGCTGGCCGGCTCGCCGCCCGGGTTGCGCCGGCGCTCCACGCCGGACGGGGCGCCCGGGCCGGGATCGCCCGACCGGGAACCGCCCGAGTCCTCGTTGGCCGGGGTCCTGCGCAGCACCGCCCGCATGCGGGCCACCAGCTCGCGGAGGCGGTAGGGCTTGGCCACGTAGTCGTCCGCCCCGACCTCGAGTCCGACCACCGTGTCGATCTCGGTGCCCTTGGCCGTGACCATGATGATCGGCACCGACGACCTTGCCCGGATCGACCGGCACACGTCGATGCCGGAAAGCCGGGGCAGCATCAGGTCGAGCAGGACCAGGTCGGGATGGACCTCGTCGAAGAGCTTGAGCGCCTCGTTGCCGTCGCGGGCCACCGTCAGGTCGAACCCCTCGCGGGCCAGCCCGATGACCAGGGCGTCGACGAAGGACTCGTCGTCCTCGGCCAGGAGCACCTTGGTCTGGTGGGTGTCGGCCGGGGAGGTCGCCTCGGTGGCCGAGCCGGCGTCCGTGGCGGACCCGGCACCAGAGCCGGGGGGAGAACCAGCAGCGGGGCCGGTTCCTGTGCTGTCGCCCGCCGGGGTCTTGGTCGTTCGCTTCTTGGAGGAGTCGCTCTTGCTCATGATGCGTTCACGTTCGATTCATCGGGTGCCCGTGCGGCACTCATGCAGAATAGGCCGGAGGATTGGGGAGGATCAGCGTGAACGTCGATCCCTCCCCCTCGCGGGAGTCGACCTCGACCCGGCCCTGGTGGTTGCTGGCCACATGGCGGACGATGGAGAGGCCCAGCCCGGTGCCGCCCGAGTCGCGGCTGCGACCGTGGTCGACCCGGTAGAAGCGCTCGAAGATGCGCTCGAGGTCCCGAGCGGGGATGCCCACGCCGCTGTCGCTGACCGACAGGTGGATCTCGTCGTCGATCTGACGGCCCACCACCCGGACCACGCTCTCCTCGTAGGAGAAGGTCACCGCGTTCTCGAGGAGGCTGTGGATGGCGGACACCAGTTGGCGACGGTCGCCGAGCACGTGGATCGGCGGGTTGGGCTCGTCGAGCTCGATGGTAATCCGCCGCTGCTCGGCAGCCGAGCGGACCCGCTCGACCGCCTCGGCCATCACCAGGTTGACGTAGATGGGCTCGCGGGGCGGTGCTTCCTCGGACTCGATTCGGCTGAGGTCGAGCAGGTCGTCGATGATCCGGCTGACCCGGAACGCCTCGGTGTGGATCCGGGCGGCGAGGCGTTGGGCCACCCCCTGGTCCGGCTCCACCGTGAGCGTCTCCGCCAAGAGGCCCAGCGCCCCGATGGGGGTCTTGAGCTCGTGGCTGACGTTGGCCACGAAGTCGCGGCGGATCTCCTCGAGCCGCCTCCGGTCGGACACGTCCTCGATGATGGCGATCACCCCCAGGGGGCGCCGACCGTCGTCGATGAGCCGGGTCCGCACCGTGAGGGTCTGACGGGGTGGCCCGTAGAGGTCGAGGGTGCGCTCGGCGGTGCCGTCGCGCCAAGCGCTCTCCAGCAGCTCGGTGACCGCCTGGGCGGCCAGGGCGTCGCCGTGGCGGTTGTTCATCAGGTCGACCGCCCGGGCGTTGCGGAATGCCACCTCGCCGTCCTCGTCGCACACGATCACACCCTGGGGGAGGGTGTCGAGGGCCCGCCGGAGCCGGATGGCGTCCGAGCTGGCCTCGGTGACCGCCTCGGCCGCCTCGCCGGTGACCCGCTCGAGGTGGCTGAGCACCGGCTCCACGCCACCTTCGTCGGGGGGCTGGACCCCCAGCCGGTTGGACAGGGCGGTCAGACGCTGCTGCAGGCTCCGTCGTCCGGCCCGCCGGCCCAGCCAGGCAGCGATGAACACCGCCACCACGGCCAGGACACCCAGCACGATGTACCCGATCACATACGGCTTCACTGCCTAAGCATGACAGGCCGGGGGAGCCGACCGTGACCGTCCACCTGGGCGATCTCCAGCGGCAGAAAAACATGAAAAATAGTGAAAAGTATTGAAAAGGAGTCGAGCGGTGCCTACGCTGATTCCATGACGCCGCTCCTCGCCCTCCCGATGCACCTGTTGATCCCGGTCCACCTGGCAGTTCCCGTCCACCTGCTGGTCCCGATGCTCCTGCTCGGCACCGTCGCCGTGCCGATCGGCCTCGTCGTCCTGTTCTCCCCGCTGGGCCCGGCCCCGTTCGACCTGCTGTCGCTCTTGATGGCCCACCCCTTGAGGTCCCACCCACCGCTTCACCTGCCGCTCTCCGCCGGGCCGGGGCCGCTGTCGCCGCTGACCTCGTTGCCGTGGACGGCCCCGGTGGACCCGACCACACCGGGGTCACACCCGCCGACGGCCCGGCTCGTCGACGTGGTGCTGACCCCGAACACCGGCTCCCTCCCCGGGGGACAGGTCCTCCAGAACCTGATGAACGGCCTCGGCGGCTGGGCCCTGGCCCTCGCCCTGGTCGGGCTGCTGGTGGGTGCGGCGGCGTGGGCCCTCGGGTCGCACGGCCAGAACTACCAGCAGTCCTACGTGGGTCGTCGGGCGGTGTTGATCTCGGGTCTGGCCGCGCTCCTCATCGGCGCCGGACCGGCCATCGTGAACTTCTTCTTCCACGCCGGCCAGGGCGTGCACTGAGTTGCCGATCCTGGCGGCGCTGCCGGCCATTCCCGGGGTCTCGTGCCCGACGGCGGCGCTGGCCCTGGGCGGAGCCGGGTTGGGCCCGGTGTGCCAGGTGGCCTCGGGTGTCACCGGTGCGGCCGGGTCGGCGGTAAGCAGCCTGGCTGGCTCTGCCGCCTCCTCGGTGACCGGGTTCGGCGTGGACAGCGTGCTCAACGCACTGGGCAACTGGGTGTCCACCGGTGCTACCTGGCTGCTGGCGCAGATAGGGAGCGCGCTCGGGGCGACCACGTCCATCGACCTGTCGGCGTCGTGGTTCACCGACCACTACCGGACCATGGCCGCGCTGGCCGGTGTGATCGTTCTCCCCCTCCTCCTGCTCGGGATCATCCAGTCGATCTACCGGCAGAACGCCTCGGCCCTGGTCCGCTCGGTGGTGGTCAACGTGCCCCTGGCCGTGCTGCTCACCGCGGTGGCCGTCAAGCTGGTCCAGATCGGCCTGGCCGTCACCGACGCCATGAGCAACACGGTGGCCGCCGGGTCCGGACTCGACGCCGGCCACTTCATGTCCTCGGTCAGCGTCGCCCTCTCGGGCACCGCGCTGGTCCAGCCGACGGCACCCGCCTTCGTCGTCTTCCTCGGGTCGCTGGTCGTGGTGTTCGGCGCCGTGCTGGTGTGGATCGAGCTGCTCATCCGGGCCGCCGCCGTCTATGTCGCCGTGCTCTTCCTGCCCCTCGCCCTGGCCAGCCTGGCCTGGCCGGCGATTGCGCACTGGTGCCGACGCCTGGTCGACACGCTGGTGGCGCTCATCTTGGGGAAGTTCGTGATCGTCTCCGTGCTGAGCCTGGCCGCCGGTGCCCTGGCCGGTGCCGGGGGCAAGAACGGCGGCGGGTTCACCGCCGTGCTCGGTGGCGCGGCGCTCCTCCTCCTCTCCGCCTTCGCACCGTGGGCCCTGTTCCGTCTGCTCCCCTTCGTGGAGGCCGGAGCCGTCGGCCACCTCGAAGGGCTCAGCCACCGCGCCCGTCAGACCGCCACCGTCCCCGCCCGCGGCCTGGCCCAGGTGGCCATGCGCTCCGCCGGCGCGGGCTCGCTGTCCGGCGCCGCGGCCGGCATGATCGGCGGTGCACTCCGTGGCGGTGGCGGTGGCGGTGGCGCTGGTGGCGGCGGCGGCGGTGCATCGGGTGGCCTCGCCGGCCCCCTGACCGGGGGGCGCGGGGGTGGACCTGGGCCCGGCGGAGGGACCGGTCCACGGGGAACCGGTCCCGGCGGGGCCGGCTCAGGACCCCATGGACCGTCGGGATCGCCACCGGACATGGGCCCGTCGTCGGCCGAGGCCACCGGCGTGGGGACCACCTCACCTCCGGCCCAGGGCATCCCCATGTACCCGGGCCACGGCCCGGCCTCGGAGGCGGCCAACCGGTTGATGGACGAGCTCGGGCTGGAGGCGCCGTCCGCACCGCAGCGTCCTGTGCCTTCGTCGGGACCGGCCGGATCGCCGGTGGCCGCCACCGTCCTCACCCCGCTGCCTCGACAGTCAGGCACCGTGCACGCCGACGCCCTGGGCCGCGACCGTCTGGGGATCCAGCTCGTCGCCGCCCGCCAACCGCCCGCCCACCGCCGGCCCGAGGACGGTCAGCCCGGGGATGGTCAGCCCGGGGATGGTGCCGGTGGCTGAGCGCACCGGGTCGTCCCGGGTGCGGTACCGCTTCTCCCCGCTGGAGCGCCGTGGGGTCGTCGCCGGGTGGCGGGGAGGTCAGATCGCCGCGGTCGCCACCGGGATGACCGCCGCCGTCCTCGCTCTCCGCTCAGCACCGTCCGTCGGCGGCGTGGTGATGGCCGTTGCCATCGTGGGAGGGGCGGTGGCGCTCGCCTTCTGGCCCATCCAGGGCCGGACCGGCGAGCAGTGGCTGCCCCTGGTGGCCCGCTGGACCTGGGCGAGGACCACCGGATCGGGACGATGGCTGGCCCCGGGTCCTCGTGCCGGCCACGTGACCACGGTCGACCGGGACGGGACCCGGTCC
>JADGOG010000122.1 GCA_017883065.1 Acidimicrobiales bacterium
GGGGCGGCGCCTGACTCCGGGGCGGAAACCACCAGGCCGTGGTACGGGTTGCAGTCCCCGGCGTTCCCGCCGAACCCGATGATCACCCGACCCGAGGTGAGCCCGAGGGAGGTCCGCTGGAGCTGGAACGCCGGGCTGGTACCGGGAGGATCGATGGCCTCGTTGAGCAGGACGGCCCCCGAGAAGATGTCCAGGCCGATCAGCCGGTGGAGGGCGTTGCTGCCGGAGGCCAGGGTGGCCACCACGAAGATCTCCGACCGCGCCGGGTCGATCACCGGTGTCCCGGTGATCCCCACGGTGGGGTGGATGTTCCCGCACAGGCCGGGGACGTTGGCCGGGTTGAGCGGGGTGCCCAGGTGCGACGACCAGAGCACCTGGCCGTTGTCGGCCCGGAGTGCGTAGACGGTGTCGTTCTCGGTGGCGGCGAACACCCGGCCGCCATCGACCAGTGGCTGGCCGTAGAGCTGGCCGTCCAGGGTGGGCGACGTCCAGGCCGGCGAGGCCGGCGAGAACGAGTTGGCCGATGCGTCCACCCCGGTGCGGGCCCCGTCGTGACCGAAGGTGGTCCAGTCCGAGGCGGTCACCGCCGACGGCCTCGGGACGGACGAGGCCGCGCCGGCGTGCGGCGGCGACCCCACGGCGACCACGGCGACCGCGGCGACCGCGGCGACCGCGGCGACCACGGCGACCACGGCCGGCAGGGTGAGGAGCGCAGTGACCCGCGCCACGAGCCGCGGGTGGGGCCGGCGGAGGGAGGACAGAGCCATCCTCCACTTCTACCCGCGTCCGGCGCGGTTACGCCATGGAATATCGGTGATTCCGCGGATGCGGGACCGCCCGGAGGCTCAGATGCGCTCGATGATGGTGCCGGTGGCCAGGGCCCCGCCGCAGCACATGGTGATCAGGGCCAGGTGCTTGTCTGTCCGCTCCATCTCGTGCAGGGCAGTGGTGATCAACCGGGCGCCGGTGGACCCCACCGGGTGGCCGAGAGCGATGGCGCCACCGTTGACGTTGACCTTGTCCCAGTCGACCTCGTGGACCTTGCCCCACGACATGACCACCGAGGCGAACGCCTCGTTGATCTCGATGAGGTCGATGTCGGACATGGTCATCCCTGCCTTGCGCAGTACGTCGGTGGTGGCGGCGATGGGACCGTCGAGGTGGTAGTAGGGATCCGAGCCGACCAGGGTCTGGGCCACGATGCGCGCCCGCGGGCGGAGACCGGCCTCGGCCGCCTTGCGGTCGGACATCCACAACACGGCTGCGGCACCGTCGGAGATCTGCGAGCTGTTGCCGGCAGTGTGCATCCCGTCGGCCAGCACCGGCTTGAGTGCAGCCAGGCCCTCACGGGTGGTGTCGCGCGGACCTTGGTCCTTGCTGATCAGGGTCTTCTCCCCGGTCGGTCCATCAGGGCCGAGCACAGGAGCCTCGAGGGGGACGATCTCACGGTCGAACCGTCCCTCGGCCACCGCCACGGCCGCCTTGCGCTGCGACTCGAAGCCGAGCCAGTCCACGTCGTCGCGGGTGATCCCGTACTTCTGGGAGATCCGCTCGGCCGCACCGAACTGGTCGGGCATGTCCCACGGGAAGTTCTCCGGCTTCGACTTTCCGGGACCGTTGTAGGCGTTGGCCCCGAGACCGACCCGGCTCATCGCCTCGACACCGCAGGCGATGCCGGTATCGATGGCGTCGGCACCGATCAGATTGGCCACGAAGTTGTTGGCCTGCTGGGCGGAGCCACACTGGCAGTCGACGGTGGTGGCCGCCGTCTCGTAGGGGAGGCCCTGGCTCAGCCAGGCGGTACGGGTCACATTCGACGCCTGCTCCCCCGCCTGGGTCACACAGCCGCCGACGACCTGCTCGACGTCACCCGGGTCGACGCCGGCCCGCTTGACCAGTTCGACCTGGGCATTGCCGAGCAATTCGGCAGCATGGAATCCGGCCATCCAACCGTTGCGCTTCCCGATCGGAGTGCGGACTGCTTCGACAATCACCGGCTGGGCCATGATGCATCCCCCTTGAGTGGGTGGTCTGGGTACTTGGACGTAGCGAACACGGACTCGGGCAGAGCCAGCTTCCGGAATCCGGGTCCGAGTATAGAACTGGTTCTAGTGGACGGCTCCCGGGCCCGCTCAGGAGGGACCTTGACGGGTCCGGCCGTCGGATGTCCCCCCGGCGGACCACTCGCCGTACGATCACCGAGATGAACGGACCCGCGCGGCGGTCGGAGATCACGGAGGGGGCGCACCGGTGAGCGTCGTGCTGTTCGCCGTCGGTCTGGCGATCGTGCTGCTGACCTCGGCCAGCGTGCTCTTCACCATCGTGCTCCCCCGTGAGCCCCGGGGCTTCCAACGGCTGACCACGGTGGTCAACCGGTCCGTCCAGCTGGCCTTCCTGGCGCTCTCCCGACTGGCCAAGACCTATGAGGGGAAAGACTCCCTCCTCGCCCCCACCGCGCCGGTCGCCCTCCTCGCCCAGCTGCTCTTCTGGGCCATCTGCTTCGTTGTCGGCTACGGGATGATGCTCGAGCACACCACCCACCACCTGGGCGGCGCACTCATCCAGGCTGCCGGTGCGGTGTTCACGGTCGGGGCCATCGACCTCAGCGGCCCGGCCAACCAGGCGGTGGACATCGCCGCCGGCGCCACCTGGGTAGTCATCGTGGCGCTGCAGATCGCCTACCTGCCCGCCCTCTACGCCGCCTACAACCGCCGGGAGTCGTTGGTGGCCATGCTGGAGAGCCGGGCGGGGCTGCCGGCCTGGGGCCCCGAGGTGTTGGCCCGCCACCAGCTGGTCGGCATCAACGACACGCTCCCCGCCTTCTACGCCTCGTGGGAGGTGTGGGCGGCCGACCTGGTCGAGAGCCACACCACCTACCCGGTCATGCTGTTGTTCCGCTCGCCCGAGCCGTGGTTCTCCTGGCTGGTCGGCCTGCTGGCCGTCATGGACGGTGCCGCCATGCACCTGGCTCTGGCGCCCAAGTTGGCCTCGTCGCAGGCCCGGCTGTGCCTCCGGATGGGCTTCACCGCCATCAACCGCATCGCCACCGCTCAGGGGCTGAAGGTGGACCCCGACCCCCGTCCCGAAGGCCCGATCACCCTCACCTTCGAGGAGTTCAATCAGTCGGTCGAGATGCTGGCCGACATCGGCTTCCCGATGGAGCGCACCGCCGAGGAGGCCTGGCCCGAGTTCCGGGGCTGGCGGGTCAACTACGAGTCGTCGGCCTACTGGCTGTGCAGCCGCCTCACCGCCCCTCCCGCTCCCTGGTCGGGCAACCGCCGCCATCTCCGGTCGGGGTCGGTGGCCCCCCGGCGGCCGCCGCAACGCACTCCGAACATCCTCGACGCACATCGGCCCGAGGTGGTGGTGGTCCCGCCGACCCACCGGGGCGGCGGGTCGGCCACCACGTAGTCCGGATCCACCTCAGACTCCTGGCCGGCCGCGTGCACGGCGCGCACCGAGCGAGCGTAGGTAGAGTCGCGGCGAACGGCAGTGACGATGGAGTCGACCGCCGACCGACAATCGAGTCAGGCAGCTGCACCAGCGGCGTCCGCCTGCGAAGGGACCGACATGGAGACGGAAGCAGCGATTCTGTGGGGACAGGGCGAGGACTGGAAGGTCGAGACCATCAGGCTCGATCCTCCCAAGGCCGGCGAGGTACTGGTCCGGATCGCCGCATCGGGCATGTGCCACAGCGACGAGCACATGAGAACCGGTGACCTGGGTGGCATCTACCCGGTGATCGGCGGCCACGAGGGGGCCGGTGTGGTCGAGGAGGTGGGCGCCGGCGTGGTGGACCTCGCCCCCGGCGACCACGTGGTGTTCGGGTTCGTCCCGGCCTGCGGGAAGTGCCCGTCATGTGCCAAGGGGCGCTCCAACCTGTGCGATGTGGGTGCCCTGCTGATGATGGGGTCCCAGATCGACGGCACCTACCGCCACCACTCGATGAGCGGCGTCGACCTCGGCACCATGGTCTGCCTGGGCACCTTCGCCAAGCACACCGTGGTCAACCAGGCCTCGTGCGTGAAGATCCTCGACCACTACCCGTTGGACAAGGCCTGTCTCATCGGATGCGGTGTGACCACCGGATGGGGATCGTCGGTCTACGCCGCCGAGGTCAAGCCGGGCGACGACGTCGTGGTCATCGGCGTGGGCGGCATCGGCGCCTCGGCCATCCAGGGGGCACGGCTCGCCGGCGCCGAGCACATCTTCGCCATCGACCCCGTCCCCTTCAAACGGGAGATGGCCACCACCTTCGGGGCCACCCACACCGCCGAGAGCATCGACGAGGCGCTGGCCCTGGTCAACGAGGTCACTTGGGGCAAGAACGCCGACAAGGTGATCTGCACCATGGGCGTGGGCGAGGGCGGCCTGATGGAGTCCATCATGCAGCTCACGGCCAAGGGCGGGCGGGTGGTCGTCACCAACATCCACCCGATGTCCGAGACCGACGTCACCCTCTCGCTCACCTGGCTCACCCTGCTGGAGAAGCAGATCGTCGGCACCATCTTCGGCTCGGCCAACATCCGCTACGACATCCCGCACCTGCTCAAGCTGTACGACCAGGGGCAGCTCGACCTGGACACCATGGTCACACGGACGTACAAGCTCGAGGACGTCAACCAGGGCTACGCCGACATGCTCGAGGGCAGGAACATCCGCGGCGTGCTGATCTACGAGTAGGAGGCGGGGCGCCGGAGCTAGCGGACCACGAAGTCGTCCATCTCCGGATGCCGGGTCCACTCCCAGTAGTCCACCAGCCGCCACGGGCTCAGCACGTGGATCTCGCCGTAGGCGTTCTTGAAGAACGAGTGCTTCACCGACGGCTGTGACCAGACCAACGTCTTCAGCTCCTGTTGCGACCGCTCGTGCCAGTCGTCGTAGCGTTCCTGACGGGGCTCCATCGACCGGTGCCCGCCGGCGACGAGGGCTTCGATGCACTGGGTGATGTAGCGCATCTGGCACTCGGAGTGGAAGATGAGACTCCCTCCATGGGCCAGATTGGTCCCGGGGCCGTACATGCAGAAGAAGTTGGGGAACCCGGGCACGGTGATACCCAGGTAGGCGGCCGGTCTCTCCCCCCACAGCGAGCGGAGATCGACCCCGTCGCGGCCGGTGATCTCCATGGGCCAGAGCACCCGGTTGGCATGGAACCCGGTGGCATAGACCAGGATGTCCGCCGGGTACCGCTCGCCGTCCTCGGTGACCACCGCGTCGGCCTCGATGTGGTCGATGCCGGTACGCACCAGATCGACGTTGTCGCGTGTCAGGGTGCGCAGCCAGCTCCCATTGTCCTGGAGCGTCCGCTTGCCGGTGGCCGGATAGTCCGGGACCACCTTGGCCGCCAGATCGGGATCGTCCCCGATCTGGCTGGTGATCCAGTCGGTGAACATCTGGCGGGTGAACTCGTTCATCTCGCTGATCGCCCGCTGCTGGTCGGGGTAGTCAGGGTCGACCCGGGCCGCCTCCAGCCCCTTGTCGCACCCGGGCCACAGGATCAGGAACCGGTACCACCGGCCGTAGAACGGTAGGTGGCGGAGAGCCCACCGGACACCGGGTCCCACCGCCTCGTGGTAGTTCGGGTTGGGGAACATCCACTGGGCGGTCCGCTGGAAGACGGTGAGGTGCCCGACCTCTCCGGCGATGGTCGGGGCGATCTGGAACCCGCTGGCGCCGGCGCCGATCATGGCCACCCGCCGGCCGGCGAGATCCACGTCGTGGTCCCACCGTGCCGAGTGGAACGCAGGTCCGGCGAAGGTCTCCTGACCGGCGATCTCCGGCGTGTTTGGCCGGTTGAGTTGACCCACCGCGGAGATCACCGCCCGGGCCACCAGGGTCGTCTCGGAGCCGTCGGCGCCCCGAGTGCGGACCGACCAGGTGCCGGCCTCGTCGTCCCAGGTCGCACCGAGCACCTCGGTCTCCCACCGGACGTGGGGCCCGATGCCGTGCCGGTCCATCACCGTCTGGAAGTAGGACTGCAACTCCGGTTGTTGGGCGAAGAACTCGGTCCACGCGTCGCTGGGCTCGAAGCTGTAGCAGTAGAAGTGGTTGCCGACATCGACCCGCGCCCCGGGGTAGGTGTTCTCCCACCAGGTTCCACCGACCCCGGCATTCTTCTCCACGATGGTGAAGGGGATGCCCGCCTCGGCCAGCCGGATTCCGGCCAGCAGCCCCGACTGCCCGCACCCGATGACCACCACCGGGAACGCCTCCCTCGTCTCGGTGTCGGCGGTGAGGTCGACCCGGCGCACGTCGGCTCCGTCGAGCTCCATCTCCTCCATCAGCATGGGGACGTACTCGTCGGGGACGTCCTCGCAGACCAGCCAGTTCATCATCTCATGCAGCAGGTCGGCCGAGATCGGCTCGGGCTCGGGACATCCCCGGTCGCGGTAGGAACCGATGATCTCGAGAGCGAGGGACCGCACCGCCGCCTTGTCCTCCTCGCTCATGTAGCCCTGAACCTCGTTCAGGAACAGGCCCGCCGGTTTGAGACGGCCCCGGATCAAGTCGGGGTCCCCGGACATGTGGACGAGCGAGAGCATCAAGGTGGGGATGCTGACGTCCAACAACGCCTCGGCGATGTCCTCGTCCGACGTGTCGAACGGCACGCCCGCGTGTGGATTGCGCATGGCGTCGTCCCCCTCGCCGCAGCCGCCGTCCGGCCGCACGACGTGCCAGAGTACACAACAACACGCAGTGCGTTGCCGAACATCCGAGGGGGAACTGTGCGTCATGTGGTGATCGATGGACCCGGTCGGGTCACGGTGGTCGAGGTGGCTGACGCCGTGGTCCCGGGGCCCGACGGGGCAGTGGTGACGGTCGATGCCACAGCCATCTGCGGGTCCGACCTCCATTTCTACGACGGTGACATCCCGGTGGGCGCCGGCATTCCTGTCGGTCACGAGTTCATCGGCACCGTGGCCGAGGTGGGACCCGAGGTGCGGCGGTTCAGGGTGGGCGACCGGGTCCTGACCTCCTCGGTCGCCGGATGCGGCTCGTGCGTGGGGTGCGCCACCGGCGACCCGGTGACCTGCATCCACGGCCCGAAGATCTTCGGCTCGGGGATGCTCGGCGCGGGCCAGGCCACCATGGTCGCCGTGCCGTCGGCCGACTTCCAGATGCTGGCCATCCCCGAAGGGGTCGACGACGAGGCCGCCCTCTTGTTGACCGACAACCTCAGCACCGGATGGATCGGCGCCAAGCGGGCCGACGTGGCGCCGGGGGGCACGGTCGTCGTCCTCGGCCTCGGAGCGGTCGGGCTCTGCGCTGTCCGATCCGCCCTCGTTCTGGGTGCCGGGCGGGTGCTGGCCGTCGACCCGGTGGCCGGTCGTCGTGCCCTGGCCGCCGAGTCCGGTGCCATTCCGGTGGAGGGGGCGACGGTCGAGTCGGTGCTGGAGGCCACCGAGGGGCGCGGTGCCGACGCGGTGATCGATGCGGTGGCCCTCGATGCCACGCTCGACGACGCCTTCGGCTGCGTGCGGGCCGGCGGTACCGTGTCGGTCATCGGGGTGCACGACCTCGAGCCGTATCCGCTCTCCGTCCTGATGCACCTGTTTCGAAGCATCACCCTGCGGATGACCACCGCGCCGGTGCACCAGACCTGGAGCGAGCTGGTCCCCCTGGTGGCAAACGGGCGTATGCGGACCGACGGCATCTTCACCCACCGCTACCCGTTGGCCGAGGCCCCCGCGGCCTACGCCGCAGTGGCGGAACGCCGGGCCGACTGCGTCAAGGTGATGCTCCTCCCCTGATCCACTACGTTGTCCCTGTAGCAGGGCACGATCCGGTCGCCGGTCCACCAGGCCGCGGCGGTTCCGGGCTCGTCGCCAGTGGGGGGGACGCCATGGCTGGGTGCCAACGGGTTCAGATCACACCAAGCGGTCCGACCGGCGGAGGCGCAGCGCGCCGGAGCGGGCTGGTCGTCGTCACACTGGTGGTGCTCACCCTGTGCGCCGCGATCGTCGTGTCCGCGGTCACGACGGGACCCGCCGGTGCCGCCCCGGCGTCGGCCATGACTGTCAGCCCATCGACCGGGCTCGCCGACAACGCCAGCGTCTCGGTGGTGATCAGCGGAGCCAGTCCGGGGAGCATCTACGTCATCGTCGAATGCGATCCGACCGCGTTCACCCTCCTCGGGGCGGGCGAATCTCCCGCCGACGCCTGCGATGCCCGACACAACGCCGTAGTCGCCATCGACGCCGGTGGCGCGGCAGACGCCGTCCTACAGCCGCAGGCGGTCCTCACCACGTCGCTCGGCTCCAGCGACTGTCGCGCCGAGCAGTGCTTCCTCGCCGCCGAGTCGCTCTACTCGACGGGTGGCCCGGCCCTGCTTCTCGGGAACATCACCTTCGCCGCCACCGCATGTCAGGCGCCCAAGTCGTGCATCACGCCGAGCGACGCTTGGGATCCGTCCCTCAACCCCGGGTCCGTCTCCGTCTTGCTGCCCACGCCGCCCACCGTGTCGCCCTCTGGCACCGGCTCCCACCGGACGGCCGCACGGGCCCGGTCGGCCACTCCGGGCAGGCCGATCGTCGCTCCGGTCGCTGCCGGCCTGGCCGGCTC
>JADGOG010000213.1 GCA_017883065.1 Acidimicrobiales bacterium
TTGGCCGTCGAGGCGTAGTAGTCGAACGGCTCGTGGTGGGCGATGTAGTCGTCCTTGAAGCCGTAGGAGCCCGGCGTACCCGAGCCGGCCGTGCCGCCGGCACCACCGACGGCGACGCCCACCGGATGGACCGCGTCGCACAGCGCCTGGTTGGACGCCCCGGTCGGTACCACCTTGCCTGCGAAGCTCCCGGAGAACTCGTCCGGGGTGAACGTGCTGGTCGGCTGGCCCGGACTGACCGCCGCGGACGCCGTGGCGAACGAGGTGGTCGGCCGCATGCCTCCCTGGAACCATCCCCAGCTGACACCGGCTGCGTTCAACTGGTCCCCGAGGTTGGTGCCGGTCAGCGCCACCGCGTCGCGGGTCGAGCAGTCGTCATAGTAGGGCTGGGCGTCGCCGGTCAGCGAGTAGCCGCCGTTTCCGTCAGCGGTGATGTCGGCATTCGGGGCCGCGGCGGTGGCCTTCGACGGGTTGTTGGCGGTGTGGGCCATGTCCACGTTGCCAGTGTCGCCGGACACCAGGTTGATCGCTCCGGGTGCGGACGGCCCGAACGTGGTGCCGAACGAGTTGTCGCTCATGGCGAAGTTCTGGGCGTAGTTCCACAGGCCGGTGACCGCGTTGCCGTCGTAGTAGTTCATGACCTGGTTGGCTGTGCAGGGCTGTCCTGACGGATTCTTCCCCGACGCGGTGCCGACCGTCTGCACGAACTTGTCCATCAGTCCGTTGTCGAAGGCCTTCTGCTCGTCGGCGTAGTTGTGGTCCTGGTCACAGGTCAGCATGCCTGCCGCCGATCCCGGATTCGTCGTCAATGGGTTGACGTTCGACGACAGCCGGACCGGCAGCGACGAGTTCGGGTTGGTGGAGGTGAGATCGCTGGAGTGGCGCAGGGCCGCCGGAATCGACGGATCGGTGGCAGGGGTAAGACCGTCTACCGCCGGCGTCCCCACCTTGGCGGTGAACGTGTGTCCGTCGGAGTTGGCCGCCACCGGATAGGTCCCGAAGTAGTGGTCGAAGGAGACGTTCTCCTGGAAGATGACCACCACGTGGTCGATCGGGGTGGTCGACGACGGAACCGTCGCTCCGGCCACGCCCTGTCCGAGACCGGGGAGGGCCAACACCGCGACCGATGCGGCGGCCAGCGCTCCTCCTGCTCTGACCAAGGGAGTACTGCGTCGCCTGAGGCGACTCCTGCTCACTCTCATAGGGGATTCCTCTCGTTTCGCCGTCGGGATCGACACCGATGGGGTGCCGGTATGCGGGAACCGATGGACGGAACACCGCCTCCCATCGGGATGGTGACAGCGCGCCATGTGACGTACAACGATCGATGAGTGAACATTCGGTCACGTCCGAACCGGACCGGATCGGGGCACTTCGGGACACTCCGGGGTGCCCGTCGGGAGTCTCGACGCAGCACCGGCGCCTCCCGACCGTCGCCGGCGACCGCCGGTTCCGCCAGCGTGCGGGCCACGAGCGACCCGATCATCCCCGCGTTCAACGTGCGTGACAACCGACGAACCATGCCCGTAGCGGTCCGGCCCGACCGGATCGTGGTCGGTGGAGATTGACCGGTGCGTTACGAGAGTTCCACCGAACGGAGAACTGACGGAGAACGGCGTGTGGCGCCCACCTGGAGAACGTGTGAACTCCCTCCGGCGGCCCGGATTCCCCCGGCCACCGAGGTTCGATCTGTGTCAACATCCCCGGTAGGGGCTCGACCCAGGGGGAGCTATGGCAGAGGGAACCTACAGCCGTCGTCAGGTGCTGGCCGGGGGGATAGGCGGGGCCGCCGCACTCGGGTTGGCCCGGACCAGACACGTCCGTGCCACCGGCCAGGACACCGTCCTGCGAGCCACACAGGTGAAGGCGGCCGGCTCGGACCTCGGAGCGGTCAAACACGTGGTCTTCCTCATGCAGGAGAACCGGTCCTTCGACCACTACTTCGGGACCATGAAGGGGGTCACCGGCTTCGACGACGCAGCCAACCGGGGTGCCTTCACCCAGGCCTGGCCGGGCGGGTCCCAGCCGACCCTCCTCCCCTTCCACATGAACACCAAGACCCAGCAGGCCGAGTGCACCTACGACCTCGACCACTCGTGGCCGGCGGAACACGCATCGTGGAACAACGGCGGTATGGACAAGTTCGTCGCCACCCACACCTCGGCCCAGTACGAGGGCGCGCTCGGGATCAACACCATGGGCTACTACACCAAGGCGGACCTGCCCTTCTACTACAGCCTGGCCCAGAAGTTCACCGTGTGCGACAACTACTTCTGCTCGGTGCTCGGACCGACCCATCCCAACCGTCTGATGCAGATCTCCGGCACCATCGATCCCGCCGGTGTGGCCGGCGGGCCCGTGCTGACCACCAACTCGTCACTCACCGCGTTCGCCGGCACGTGCTCGTGGACGACCATGCCCGAGGTGCTGCAGTCGAACGGCATCAGCTGGAAGACGTACAACCCCTACGGCCCCATCTACCAGCCAGGGGCGTCGTTCTTCGTGAGCAAGAACATGCTGTTGTACTTCCAGCAGTACCAGAATCCGGCGTCGCCCCTCTACCAGAACGCCTTCGGATACACCGGCCCGAACGTGGTCGGTGGCCTGACCGGCGGGATCGGGCCCGACGACTTCGCCAAGGACGTGGCCAACGACACCCTCCCGCAGGTGTCGTGGATCATGTCGCCCGACATGTACGACGAGCACCCGCCGGCGCCCCCCGCCCTGGGTGAGTGGTACACCCAGCAGGTGCTCGACACCTTGTTGTCCAACCCGAAGGTGTGGGCCAGCACCGTTCTGTTCATCATGTACGACGAGAACGACGGGTTCTTCGATCACGTGCCGCCGCCCACACCTCCACCTGGGACACCCGGGGAGTACCTGACGGTGAGTCCCCTGCCGAGTGCCGCCGGCGGCGACACCGGCCCGGTCGGACTCGGGGTGCGCGTCCCGATGATCGTGGTGTCACCGTTCTCCGCCGGGGGCTACGTCTGCTCCGACGTCTTCGACCACACGTCCCAGTTACGCTTCCTCGAGGCGCTGTTCGGGGTCGCCGCCCCCAACATCTCCCGTTGGCGACGGTCTGTCACCGGTGACCTGACCGCCACGCTGCC
>JADGOG010000123.1 GCA_017883065.1 Acidimicrobiales bacterium
TCGAGCAGCTCCCTGCGACGTGCCGGTGTCGCGTCGCCCCATCGGAACTCCGAGCGGGCCCGGTCCAGCACCTCGACGTCCTCGGTGTCGAGAACCACCCGAACCTCGGCCAGAGAGAACCCCAACAGCTCTTGGAGGTCTCTGATCCGGGTCGCCCGGGCCATGTCGGACGGTGAGTAGAGCCGCTCCCCCCTCCCCCGGTAGCCGCTCGGGCTGATCAGCCCGAGCTCCTCCCAGTAGCGGAGAGTCCTGGTGGTCAGACCGGTGAGCTTGGCCACCTCGCCGATGCGCAGCACCATCGGCTGGGCTTGGGTCATTGCGTTGCGGGTGGCCGTCATGACGGCACGCTGCCGTTGGAGGTGGCCCGGGGGACGTCGAGGATCCCGATGGGGACCGGCGGACGCGGCGACGTGACCGGGCGGACCGTTCCGGTCCCCTCCTCGACGCCGACGGTTCCGTCGACAGCCGTACCGCCGGCCTCGTCGCCTTCGGTATAGACGTAACGTCCACCGCGCAGCCACGAGGCCCCGGCGGCGAACAGGCTGACCACGATGGCGAAGTCGAGCGCAGCATGGAGGCCGGCCCGGAACGGGGCACTGATCAGCCCGGGGAAGAAGCTCCGACCGGACAGTGCATGCTGCTGGACAGTCGTCAACTGGCTCAGCTGGTGGACGCCGATCAGATGTTGGACCGGGTCGTACCCGAGGAAGGCGGCGAACAGGGTCGACACCGCGGGTAGATGGGCGGCCCGGTCGGCCGCTCCGACCGGCACGCCGTGGGCGATCAGCCCCCGGAACAGGCTCCCCGAGAGCGTCGAGGACAGGCCGACGATCATCAGCGAGAAGAAGATCCCGATGGAGAGGACCTGGGCCGAGTTCTGGAACGTGGTGTTCATCCCCGAACCGGCCCCACGGTGCTGGGGCGGCAGGCTGTTCATCACCCCGGCACGGTTGGGGGAGCCGAACGAGGCCATGGCCATGCCGGTGAGGAACAGCACGACGGCGAAGACCCAGTAGGAGAAGTCGACCGGCAGCAACTCGAGGAGGGCGAGGCACAACGCGGTGCCCAGCATCCCGCCGGTGGCGAACGGCCTGGGGCCGAACCGGTCGGACAGGACGCCGGAGAGTGGACCGGCGATGAGCAGACCGGCGGTCAGCGGGAGCATGGCGATCCCTGCCCACAACGGGGTGACACTGAAGGCATAGCCGTGGAGGGGGAGCCAGATCCCCTGCAGCCAGATGATCAGCATGAACATGAGGCCGCCGCGGCTGAGGGCGGCGAGGAAGCTGGCCAGCACGCCGCTGGTGAATGCCTTGATCTTGAAGAGCTGGAGATGGAACATCGGCTGTTCGACCTTTGTCTCGATGATGCAAAAGGCGATCAGCAGGATCACGCCCAGGACCATCGAGGTCATCACCGTGGGACTGGTCCAGCCCATGGTGTGGTGGTGGTAGGGCTCGATGCCGTAGGTGATGCCCACCATCACCAGGATCAGGCCGAGGGCGAAGGTGAGGTTCCCGGGCCAGTCGATGCGGGCCGGGCGGCGTGGGCTGGTCTCGTGCAGCTTCAGGTAGCCGATCACGGTGGCGAACAGGCCGATGGGCACCGACACCAGAAAGATGAGCCGCCAGTCGATCGGGGCGAGCAAGCCGCCGAGGACCAGTCCGATGAACGAGCCGCTGAACGCCGCGGCCTGGTTGACCCCGAGGGCCATTCCGCGCTGGTTGTGCGGAAAGACGTCGGTCAGGATGGCCGACGAGTTGGCCATCAACATGGCCGCACCCACCCCTTGGAAGATCCGCATGGTGATCAGCCAGATGCCGGCGGCGTGACCGGTCATCCAGGTGATGCTGAGCAGGAGGGAGAAGAAGGTGAAGACGGCGAAGCCGAGGTTGTAGGTACGCACCCGTCCGTAGATGTCCCCCATCCGGCCGAGGCTCACCACCAGCACACTGGTGATCACCAGGAAGCCCAGGATCATCCACAGCAGGTAGAAGGTGTTCCCCGGCTGGAGCGGATCGAGTCCGATGCCCCGGAAGATGTCGGGCAGTGCGATCAGCACGATGGACCCGTCGATCGTGGCCATCAGCATGCCCAGTGTGGAGATGAACAGGGCGATCCACTTGTAGTTGGGTGGGAGGCCGAGCGGTGAGCCGTCGGCGGGGGCGGCAGTACGCCCGGCCCTCCCCGCCTTCGTCCCGTCACGAACTGCCATCGGTCACCCGTGCTCGTCGATCAGTTCCCTCTGCGTCAATGTTTCTTGACGTTCACGTCAATGTATCCGTTGGGCGTGGTCGGCCGGACAAGGCCCGCCGCGACCTGTCACATTCGGGTGCCGGCCGGCGTCAGATGAGCATGGACACCGAATGGGACGTGATCGTGGTCGGCGGAGGACTGGCCGGGTTGAGTGCAGCGGCCACCGCCGCACAACGTGGGGCCCGCGTGGTGGTGCTCGAAGCGCACCGGGCCGGGGGGCGGGCCCGCACCGTCGAGCGGGAGGGGTTCGTCCTCAACATGGGCGCCCATGCGCTCTACCACGGTGGGGTGGGTATGCAGGTGCTTGCGTCGCTGGGCATCTCACCGCAGGGCCAGGCCCCACCACTGGCCCGCTACCGCGCCCTGCGGTCGGGGCGACAGCACCTGATGCCCACCGGTGCAGGCACCCTGCTCCGGAGCGACGTGCTCGGTGCCCGGTCGAAGGCTCAACTGGGCCGACTCCTCGGCCTGCTCCCTCGGATCTCACCGGCCACCCTCAGTCGCACTTCGGTGGCCGACTGGATCGCCGACCGGGCGCTGCGTCCCGACGCCGAGGCGGTGCTCGGCGCCCTGGTGCGGCTCAGTACCTACGCGGCCGACTTCGAGGGATGCAGCGCCGACGCCGCCGTCTCCCGGCTGCAGATCGCCGCCAAGGGTGGCGTGCTGTACCTCGACGGCGGCTGGTCGACGCTGGTGGACGCCCTGTCGACCGGTGTGGAGGTGCGCACCGGTGCCACCGTTCTCGGTGTCGAGGGCGCCCCCGACCGGGTGGTTGTCCACCTCGGTGACAGCACCCTGACCGCCCGCCGGGTGGTGCTGGCCTCCGGGGGACCTGCCGCGGTCCGTCGACTGCTCCCGGCCGAGCCGGAGTGGGGAGACCTCGGGGGACCGGTGACCGCCGCCTGCCTCGACCTCGGGGTGCGACGCGTCCCGCTGCCCGGCTATGTGCTCTCGCTGGACGACCCGCTCTACGTGAGCGTGCAGTCACCGCCCGCCCGACAGGCCCCCGAAGGGCAGGCGGTGGTGGGGGCGCTCCGGTTCGGAGCCCGCGGCGCCACCGAGGACCGCGCCCAGTTGGAGGGAGTGGTGGCCGAAGCCGGCGTGCGATCCGAGGACGTGGTGACCCGGCGGTTCCTGGCCGAGATGACCGTGGCCGGCACCCTGCCCCGGCCGCAGAACGGAGGACTGGCCGGCCGTCCCCGGGTCACCGACACCGGCGTCCCCGGCGTGCTGATGGCCGGCGACTGGGTGGGGCCGGCCGGGCTGCTCGCCGACGCGTCGTTGGCCAGCGGCCAGGCTGCCGGGCGCGCCGCCACCGTGGCCGTCGGGACCATCCGCGAGCCGAGTGGTCGGATCGGCAGATGACCGGGCGGGCGCACTCCGCATCGGTCGTCCAAGATGACGGGGTGACCATCGGACCGCCCCGCACCCCGACCGAGGTCTTCGAAGCCGAGCGGCCCCGCCTGACCGGGTTGGCCTATCGCATGCTGGGCACGGTGGGAGACGCCGAAGACGTCGTCCAGACGGCCTGGCTCCGCTGGCGGTCGGTCCGACCAGGCGAGGCCGACCGTCCGGCCGCATGGTTGACCACGGTGACCACCCGGATCGCCCTCGACCAATTGCGTGCAGCCCGACGCCGACGGGAGACCTACGTCGGACCGTGGTTGCCCGAACCGCTGGTGGTCGATGGCCGCCGCGGTCCCCTGGGCCCCGAGGACTCGGTCGAGCTGTCCGAGTCCCTCCGGCTCGGGTTCCTCACCGTCCTGGACCAGCTCACACCGGTGGAGCGGGCCGTGTTCCTGCTCGCCGACGTCTTCGCGGTGCCCTTCGCCGAGATCGGCGGCACGGTGGGCAAGTCGGAGGCCGCGTGTCGTCAGATCGCATCCCGGGCCCGGCGGCGGGTCCGCCGACCGGGCGAGCGGCGTGACCCGGGTGCCGACCGGGCCGTGGTGGACGCGCTCATGGTGGCCCTGGCCTCGGGCGACATCGACCGGGTGCTGGCCCACTTGGCCCCTGACGCGGTGTGCGTCTCCGACGGAGGCGCGACCCGGAAGGCGGCACGGCGGCCAGTGGTCGGAGCTCCCCGGGTGGCGCGCTTCCTGGTCAACCTCACCCGCCGCGTGGCCGGGTCGGTGGAGATTCGTGAGGCCACCGTCAACGGCGACGCCGGTGCAGTCATCTCGATCGACGGGTCGGTCGACCTGGTGACCGCCTTCGAGGTCGAGGGCGACCGGGTGGTCGCCGTCCGGCTCATCCGCAACCCGGACAAGCTGGCCCACGTCGACGACCAGGTGGCGATGCGGTAGGGGCGGCGGGGGACGCGCCACCGTCGGGCCGCCATCGCTTAACGTCGGGAACGGTGATGTACCCGCCTGCCGTTCCCTCGCCGTCCGGAATCCGCTGGTCACGGAGTGTGGTGACCCTGGTCGCCGTGGCCGTGGCCCTCTCGGGCTGCGGATCCTCGCTGTTCGCGGCCAGCTCCACCACGACGCCCCCCTCGAACGTCCCGACGGGCACGGCCTCCACTGCCCCGTTGAACGGCGAGGTGGCCGTAGCCTTCCCGGTGGTGACCTGCACGACGAGCACCGGCGCCTCCCTCGGGTCACAGGGATGGAAGCCCAGCATCCTGCTGGCGCCGATACCGACCACATTGGTGGACAAGGTCGAGTTCTACTCCGACGGGACCCACATCCTGCTCGGCCCGACCGGGTGGAGTTGCGCCCAGACCCAGGTCACCGGGGGCGGCACCGGGCTGGTGGTCTACCCCCCGACCCTCCCCATTCCCCCTGTGGACGGAGCTCCGGGCCCGGGGACCCAGGGTGTGTTCGCCACCTTCGACACCACCGGACACGTCCAGGGGATCCTGCTGGTCTGCCCGTTCTTCACCTTGCCCACCTGGCAGACCCAAGAGGCCAAGTGCACCGGCTTCAAACCGAACGGCGAGCAGAGTTCGATGCCCACCCCCGATCTGGCCTCGGTCACCGATCCCGCCGGGATCGTGGGCTCGCTCGAAGGATCGGGCGGGGTCGGTCCGGTCACCGGCACCGTGATCTTCCCCCAGGTCGAGCCGGCGGTGGCCAACGGCTCCTCGGTGTCGGTGGCCGAGGAGTCCTGTTCACTGCCGGATGCGTCCTTGTGCCCGACGGTCCTCTCGGACTTCGACGTCCGCGAGTTCCCGGTTCCCGCTTCGACCTACCAGCCGTCCTACCAGCCGCCCTACCGACCGAGCGTGCCGCCCACCACCACCCCGGCCGCCACCACCGCCCCGATACCGGCCAGTCCCACCACCGTGGCAGCTGCGCCCGCCACCACGGCACCCACCACCACGGCATCCACGAAACCTAACTAGTCCACACGGGGTCGCACGCCGGATCGAACGCCTTGCGGATCCGAGCCGCCGGTGGGAGTGGTCGTGTGGCCGTCCTGGTCACTCCACGGGTGCAGCCGCACACCCTCCGTGCTCGGCCAGGACGTGCCTCCGTCACCACCGTCTATGTTCGCAACAAGCCAACCTCGGCGACGAGTGGAGTGTGGCCGGATTCGACAGAGGGGCACTCGGTCGAGGCTGTTGGTTTCGCCTGTGAAGGATCGCATCACTCTGTCGCCCGACAGGGCGAAGACCAGTGGAGGGCACACCATGGTGGGCGAAGAACAATCGGATCCCGAAGTGGACGTCGCACCCGGCCCCGACCCGATGGTCGTGACACCCGGACACGTGATCTCCCCATCTCGCCGGCAGCGCGGTGAGCGGGGGCGCTCCGACCTGACGACCCTCGCCGACAAGGGCGTGGCCGCCATCGCCACCACCGACGTCGGCGCACACCGCGAGCGGTCCCGAAGCACCCGGCTGCAACGGGTGGCCCTGGTGCTGGCCCCGATCGCCATCCTGCTCGTCCTCCGTGACGTGCTGGACCCGGGGGCATCGATCCCGGTGCCCCACTTCCCTGCCTCACTGCAGCCCATGCTGCCGGCCATCGCCCTGATCACCGTGCTGATCCTGGTCATGGTGATCCCGCTGCTCGGCGCCGGTCGCTCCCCCCACATCCTCTACCGGCCCGATGAACTGACCATGAGCTTCGACGACGTGCGCGGCTCGGACGGCCTGGTCGAAGAGGTCACCAAGACCCTCAACCTCTTCCTCGCCCACCGGACGTTCGCCGAGCAGATGGGCGGTTCGCCCCGCAAGGCCATCCTCTTCGAGGGCCCTCCGGGAACCGGCAAGACCTACATGGCCAAGGCCATGGCCGCCGAAGCCGGCGTGCCGTTCCTGTTCGTCTCCTCCTCGGCCTTCCAGTCCATGTTCTACGGGCAGACCAACCGGAAGATCCGCGCCTACTTCAAGGCCCTCCGCAAGCACGCCCGGCGCGAGGGTGGCGCCATCGGGTTCATCGAGGAGCTCGACGCCATCGGCGGCGCCCGCGGGAACGGGCAGCGCCAGGGCGAGGGGATTCCCGGTGTGGTCAACGAACTGCTCATCCAGCTCCAGTCCTTCGAGCAGACCCCGCTCTCCTTGCGCATGAAGGGGTGGTTCATCGACGGGATCAACTCATGGCTGCCCGCCCACCGGCGGCTGGACAAGCCGCGGCATGTCCCCGCCAACATCCTGGTCATCGGGGCCACCAACCGGGCCAGCGACCTCGACCCGGCGCTGCTGCGGCCCGGCCGGTTCGACCGCAACATCTACTTCGGCCTTCCCAGCCGGTCGGGCCGGCGGGACATCATCGACTACTACCTGGGCAAGAAGGCCCACGAGGCCGAGCTCGACGAGTCGGCCAAGCGGGAGACCCTGGCCGCCCTCACCGCCGGATACTCCCCGGTGATGATCGAGCATCTGATGGACGAGTCCCTGGTGTGGGCCCTCCGTCGGGGCGCGGCCCGCTTCTCGTGGAACGACCTCCAGCACGCCAAGATGACCGAGGAGATCGGTCTGGCCCAGCCTGTCGAGTACACCGAGGCCGAGCGTCGCACCATCGCCACCCACGAGGCCGGGCACGCCACCGTGGCCTGGCTGGTGGGCAAGGGTCGCAAGCTCGAGGTGCTCACCATCATCAAGCGCAAGGACGCGCTCGGCCTGCTCAGCCACTCCGAGGAGGAGGAGCGCTTCACCAAGACCAAGTCGGAGGTCCGAGCCCTCATCGACATCGCCTTCGGGGGCATGGTGGCCGAAGAGCTGTTCTTCGGCGAGGCGTCCACCGGGGTGTCCAGTGACCTCCAGGCCGCCACCCTCAACGCCTGTCAGATGATCGGACAGCTGGGCATGGGCACCACCCTCATTTCGTCGGCGGCCATGGAGTATCCGGCCGGCGGGATCGTCTCCAAGGTGTTGGCCAACGACAGCGGTCGGGCCGAGGTGGAGGACCTGTTGGCATCGTCGAAGGCCTCGGTGACCCAGATGCTCGACGATCACCGCTCTGTGGTCGAGGCCCTCCGTGATGCGCTGCTCGAACGCGAGGAGCTGATCGGCGAGGACATCCTCGAGGTGATCAGGAACGCCCCGCCCCCGGACCGTGCCGGATCGGACGATCGTCGACTTCGGGTGACCGGGGAGTCCCTGCCGCTCACCTGAGCGGCGATGGAGCGGGGGGTCCGCCCGGCTCAGGCGGTGCGGACCGTCACGCACCCCGGGCCGGCAACAGGATCTCGTCCGCCGGACGGTTCTTGGACCCCGGGCCGGACAAGGCACGCACGGAGCCCACGTCGAGGTGCTCGCCACAGGCGGAGCACGTGGGAACGACCGTGGACTCGTGTCGGCACTGCTTGTGCTCGATGATCACCGGCGGTCCCTCGGGCGCCTCCCACCGATCACCCCACTGGCGCAGAGCCGTCAGCACCAACCAGAGGTCCCGACCCTTCTCCGTGAGCCGATAGTCGTAGCGCACCGGATGCTCCTGATAGGGCACCCGCACCAGCACACCCCGCTCCACCAGGTGATCGAGACGGTCGGCGAGGATGTTGCGGGAGATGCCGAGTCGCTGCTGGAAGTCGTCGAACCGGGTGATCCCGAGGAAGCAGTCCCGCACGATGAGCATGGTCCACCACTCGCCCACCACCTCGAGGGTCTGGGCCACCGAGCAGTTCATCTCCTCGAAGCTCTTCCGCCGCACGCTCCCATCGTACTGGGTTGCATGGTGCAATGCACCCCGTGGCCCAGGGCAATGCACCCCGTGGACCCAGGGCAATGCACCCCGTGGCCCAGGGCAATGCACCCCGTGGCCCAGGGCAATGCA
>JADGOG010000214.1 GCA_017883065.1 Acidimicrobiales bacterium
CTGCGAACGTGGATCGGACCGGGCCCCGGCGGCGCGGTCGACGGTGGCAGAGGACAGCCAGACATGGGCGTCGGTCTTCAACGGAAACGTTCGCCGACTGGAGATTCGACGTCCGTCAACGGTCCAATAGCTGACCTGCCAGCATCCCGACGGCAACTTGCGGATCGTGCCGGTCGGCGTTCTCCCCACCGCTCAGCACCCCAAGGAGACGGAAAGTGCCCGGATCCAGGTTGTCGCCGGCTCGATCGCTTAGCCAGGGTTCGTGCCATTGGTGCACAAGTTGACGCCACTCCTCACTTCGCCCCGGCGGAGCACCTCGGGGGTCATGGATGGATGAGGCGCCTGGAGACGGGCCGCTCGGTGCGAGTGCTCGGCGGTCGGGGACCCTACCGGATGACTGTGCCCGAGCCTGGGCTGCATCCGGCAGTACCGAGCATGGTCCGATGGCCGTCGGCTCGCTCGATGCTCGGAATCGTGCATGTGGCCCGCAGGCCGACCTCCCGCTGAATCGCCGAGGCGGGGCCCGCGATTTCCCGACTGCCGAGGAGCTCGGCGGCAGGGGGATGGTCATCCGGAACACCAGAGTCGGCCTCGCTGCGCGCCTGCGCCACGAGCATTCGGTGATCAGGTCCACCTCGCCGGGTCCCCTCACTCTCCTTCCTAAACGTTCGACGTTCGGATCCGGGAACGGACGGATCGGGCGCATCTTCGGCAACCGGCTGGCCGTTGTCCGCGCTGGAGCCGGCGATGGCACCTATGGGTCTGCGAACTTCCGGATCCACTGTGGCTGACGCAGCGGGCACACCTATCGGTCCATCGGGCGACTTGCGACCGGGCCACCATCATCCGCACCGCCACGGTGCTTCCCGGTCGATGAGCGCGACTGCGGCCTCCTCCTGTCCGTTCCCAGGTGATCCCCGGCTCCGCCGACCCGTACGCGGCGGAATCTTCCTCCGATATCTCTACGATCGCCGAGGCGTCGTGCGCGGTGCTGATCGTCACGATGTGAGGATCGGGACTTACGACTCTAGGAACTCCCAGCTCACGCCATCACGATGGTGACCAAAGGTCGTTGTCCGACGGTCGGGCGAGGGCCACGGGAGTCGGTACGCACGCATCCGAGGCGATCGTGACCGTGTGCGATTCGGAGAACGAGGGCGCATATGCACACGCTGGTGAGAAGCACGCCGTGGAGACGAGTTGGGCCCGTCCTGATCGTTGGCCTCGCCTTCCTCATGCTGGTCGGCACGCCGGGTGCGGCTTCGGCAGCGCCTCAGATTCCCACGGCGTCGCCAACGCAGCTCGCGGAAGCGATCGCGTCGCCGAGCGTGGTGAATGTGGGAGTCCACTGGAAGGGGTACGTTGACTTTCCCTCACCACTCGATCTACCGGGTGGGGTGGTCTTCACCCACGACGGTTGGATCGGTCCCTTCGAGGTCGACACCAGTTGCTCGGGGTTCATCGCCAATTCCACCGGATACGTCGTGACCGCCGGCCACTGCGTCGACGACCAGAGCATGACGAGCGGTGGCAAGGCGGCCCTGGTCGATGCCTTCATCGCGAAGTACGAGTCGACATGGTCGTATACGTCGGAGGAAGTCGCCCAATTGCGGCAGGTCATCGAGACCACCGGCAGGGTCGAAGGCGTCGAGAGCGGCGCTCCTCCGGATCGGACAGTGACGGTGTATCTCGCTGGCATGTCCGGGGGATCGAGCGGGGAGGTGGCCAATGCCGTCGACTTCAAGACCCAGGCCGATGGTGACGTCGCGCTCCTCAAGATCGAGACTTCCTCGGATCTGCCGGTCGTAGTCGTCGCCCCGAGTGCGCCGCCGACCGGGACGCCGATCGTGCTCGCGGGATTCGCGGGATCGGTCTCGGGGGTCGTGGATGCAAATCAGCGGCCGTCGTTCAAGGACGGCGAGACCAGCAGCGTGCAGACGGTGGATGGTGTTCCCTTCATTGAAGTGTCGGCTGCCGCCACCGCCGGCATGTCGGGCGGACCGGCGGCTGACACGCAGGGCCACGTCGTCGGCACCATCAGCTTCAAGCCCGGGGGTGAGACGCAGCAGTTCAACTTCATCACGGCCACGTCGACGGTCCGTTCGTTGCTGGCGCGCAACGACGTGTCGAACAAGCTCGGAGCGCCCGATACGGCGTACCGGCTAGGCCTCACTGCGTTCTACGGCCGGCACTACCACGACGCCGTTAGTCAGTTCAACCAGGTGCTTGCCGTCGAGCCGAACAACGTGAGTGCGCAGCAGTACAAGCGGCTCTCGATCGAGAACTACCCCAATGAGATCTCGTCCGGCAACACCGCGCTCTACATCGGAATCGCCGCTGGTGCCGCAGTCATCATCGGGATCGGCGTGGTGGTGCTCGTACTGTGGCGCCGCAGGAGGGTCAAGTCCAACACTCCGCCTGCGTCTGGCTACGGCCCTGTCGGGGCGGAAGGGTTCCCGCCCGACGCTCCACCGCCGGCGACCGCGTCTCCGATGCCGTTGGCCCGGGTCGGAGGAGCACCGGCACCGAGCAATGGGTCCAATGGACAGGGCGCAACGGGAACCGGTGGCGAAGTGGAGGCCCCGAGTGCCCCGTTGCTCGGGGAGACACCGGATGTCGATGCGTTGTACTGCCCGAATTGCGGGAGTCCGCACGATCGAGACTCCCGGTTCTGCGTCAAGTGCGGTACGAACCTCGAGTATCACCAAGCAGGTCACGGGGTATCCGGCGCCTAGAGTCGCAACGGCGGTCCATGTGGCGGGTGTACTCGTCGACCGATCTCGAACTCGCACTCGAGGGCGGGGGCTGTCGCGTGCGGCACCGAGCGACGAGGATTCCTTGTCGGGTCCCGCAGCTGTCGCCGCGGCGGGCGAGGCACGGGGACGGTGCAATGCGGTCGTTGCCGGTACCGCGAGGGACCCCGGGAGCCTCGCAGCCAGGAGTGATCGGGCCGCAGCTGCGCACCGGCGACTGCAGGCCGTTGGCGTACACGCTTCTGGTGGTCGGGACCGGCGTCGATCCGGTGACCTCACGCTTTTCAGGCGCGCGCTCTACCAACTGAGCTACCCGACCTCGCCTCGGCGAA
>JADGOG010000124.1 GCA_017883065.1 Acidimicrobiales bacterium
GGCTGGCCCTGGTGGTGGAGGACCACGGGAACCTGATTGGCGTCGCTCGGTACGAGCGGCAGGTGGGGACGACGGCGGCAGAGGTCGCCTTCGTCGTGGCCGATGAGTTCCAGCACCACGGGATCGGGACAGTGTTGTTGAAGCGGTTGGCCGAGGCGGCGTGGACGACCGGCATCCGCTCGTTCGAGGCCGAGACGCTGAGTGAGAACCGCGCCATGCTCGACGTGTTCCTCCACTCCGGGTTCCCTGTGTCCACCACATCCTCGGGCGGGACCGTATCGGTGCGGTTCCCCATCGATCCCAGCGGCACCTGACACCTGACCCGGTGATCGCGAGTCGTCACCATTGATCCGAGCAACCCGTGCCGGTCCCAGGGCCGCAGGTCCCGAGTTGGGGCGGTCAGGCCGGATCGACCCCCCGCCCCCCGCCCTACCCTGGGATCGCTCGACCACGTCCGAAGGAGCCCGATGAAACTAGGAATCCACTTCGCCAACTTCACCTTGCCCGGCGGGACCGGGGCACTGGCTTCGACCCTGGCCGGCACGGCACGCGCCGCCGAGGAGGGTGGTTGTTCGCACTTCACCCTGATGGACCATTGGTTCCAGATGGAGGAGCTGGCCACGGCGCAGGATCCGATGCTCGAGGGCTATACGTCACTCGGCTACCTGGCCGGACTCACCGAGACGATGACCCTCGGTCTGCTGGTCACCGGAGTCACCTACCGCCACCCGGGACTCCTGGCCAAGACGGTCACCACCCTCGATGTGCTGTCGGGCGGCCGCGCCCAGCTGGGCATTGGCGCCGCCTGGTACGAACGGGAGCACAAGGGGCTCGGGGTCCCGTTTCCTCCGTTGAGCGAGCGGTTCGAACGCCTGGAGGAGACCCTCCAGATCTGCCACCAGATGTGGAGCGACGACGACGGGCCCTACGACGGGCGGTACTACCGACTGGCGGAGACGGTCTGCTCCCCGCCGCCGGTCCAGCAACCGAGGCCGAGGATCCTGGTGGGTGGCAGCGGCGAGCGCAAGACCCTGCGCCTGGTGGCCCGGTACGCCGACGCCTGCAACCTCTTCGCCACCGATCCGGCCGAGGTGGCCCACAAGATCGAGGTGCTCAATCGGCACTGCGATGCCGAGAGCCGCGATCCGGCCACCATCGAGAAGACAATTCTCGGCATGCTCAATCCTCTCGACGACGTCGACGTCTTCCTCACCGCCATGGAGGAGTACGCCCGGTTCGGCGTCGATCTGGTCGAGGTGATGCCGATGGGTCCGGATCCAGTGGCGTGGGTCACCCAGGTGACCGAGCAGATCGTCCCGAGGCTGGGCGAGCTGTAGGCGTCGCACTCGCACTCGCCGCCGAGCGCGGGCGGGAGCTCAGGAGGTCGAAGGGGCGCCGGCACCGGCGGCCGGGGCCGCATTCTGTGCCCTGGTCTCGCGTCGGATGGTCCTCTGTTGGGCGGCCATCAGGGCGTTGGCGCCACGCGGTGGAGCGGGGAGCCGGGCCCCGGCGTGGGGGAGGGACCCGGCGGGCAGCTCGGTGCAGATGGGGTGGAACAGGGCGGCGTTGCCGGCGCCCAGCGAGGTGGCCGGGAGCGCAGCCGGGCTCGAGAACGGATTCTTCGGAGCGACGAGGGTCGGTGGCTCGGCGAACGGTGGCCTCGCCGCGGTCAGGTCGAAGAAGTCGAGCATGTTGTTGGCATTGGCGTCCCGGAACGTCATCGCCGGGAGGTTCCACTTGGTCTCGACCAGCTTCAGGATCGAGGTGTGATCGAAGGTCTGATGGGAGACGTAGTCCCGCTTCGACCAGGCGGAGACCACGCAGCACGGAACCCGGAACCCGGTGTAGTTGTAGGCGCCGGCGACGTCGCCGGCGAGGAGGTCCGGGGGCACATTGTCCGGCTTCACCGCCGGCCGGGGAGGCACGTGGTCGTACCAGCCGCCGTGTTCGTCATAGGTCCAGATCACCGCGGTCTTCTCCCAGGCGGGTCCATGCATCGCCGCGTCGAGGAACTGCGCTGCATACGCCTCGCCGATGGAGATGTCGCCACCTTCCTCGGAGAAGTTGGTGTACGGGTCCACGATGCTGAAGGCAGGCAGCGTTCCCGCCGCCGCGTCGATGAAGAACTGGTCGATGTGGACGGCCTTCCCCGGATTCTTGAACAGGACCGGCTCGAACAGGGCGCAGGAGGGAACGTCGGGGTAGTAGTCCTTCCACGAGATTCCGAACTGGTTGAGCCGGTCGAAGATCGTGCCGTTGGGCGCGTCCGAACTGGAGATGCCCGACCCGTCGGTCCTGATGTTGCCGAGGGCGGTGCCGGCGATGAGGAAGCGCCGGTTCGGGTAGGTCTGGGCCATCACCGACGCGAAGTACCGGTCACCGATCGGGAATCGGGAGGCCAGGTCGTGGTAGTAGGGGAGATCGTCCCTGGTCCAGTAGCCCATGGCCGCCGGGCCGCTTCCCTTGACGAACCCGAGGTTGGAGCCATGGTCCCAGCAGGTGTGGGAGGTGTTCCACGACTGGCTGATCCCCGAGTCGCTCTCGCCACAGGTGTTTGGGTTGTGGAACGAGCGCACGACTCCTCCCGCCGGGTCGGGGTTGTAATTGACCGGCCTGCGGTGGGGACCCAGGGTCAGGCCGTCACCTCTCCCCAAGGTGCCCAGGTGATCGTCGAATGAGTGGTTCTCCATCATGAGGACGACGATGTGCTCGATCTGGGGCAGCGTGTCGGTGCCGGGGGGAAGGGCGGGATGAGGAAGGGAGCCCGGCTTTCGCAGGGTGCCCCCTTTGCCGATGCCCCGGACGGCCGAGGCGGCGGCGTAGGCCTCGCTGCCCACGGCCGGCCCGACCCCCAGGGCGGCGATGCCGGTGGCCAGGGAGCCGGCCAGGAGCGATCGCCGGGAGATCGGCGGCCCTGCCGGCCGGTGGTCGCTCCGACTCGGATCTCCGGTCACCCGAGCCACCGTAACAGCGCCGTCGCTCTCCGGCTCAGGTGCGCGGCAGGAGGGCGAGCTGGCGGGACTGGGCCACCAACCGGCCCGACTCGTCCCAGATCTCGCCGTCCTCCTCGAGGAACCCACCGGTGACGAAGTGGGTGGCGAACCGGCACCGGAGCCATCCGGGCTCGGGCCGGGCCCGCACGTGCGCGGTGAGCTCGACGGTCGGGGTCCACGCCACCGGCAGATTGGCGTTGAACACGGTGGGCGGGAAGGCGTCGGCCGCGCAGAGCAGCGCGATGGTGTCGACCGGTTCGTCGTGGCGGAGGCGGAACCACCCCCGCATGAGGGGCCGCCCTGACGGCGTGCCCAGGGAGAAGGCTGCATCCTCGGGGTGGAGCCGCAGCTCGACGCGACCCATGAACGGTGGTGGGAACGTGTCGGTCGGCTCGATGGGGATGCACCGGTCGGGCGGGGGCATGGCCGCCGGCTCGACGTCGACCAGCTCTGCAGTCGGCGTGCCGCCGAGCGTTCCGAAGGTGCCGATCACCCGGAGCAGGGGTCGTTCGGCGGAGGCCAGGGTGGCGGTGGCGGTTCCGAACATCCGTCCCTGCTTGGCCACCTCCACCTCGACGGTGACCGGCCCGGGCTTGCCAGGGGAGAGGTAGTGGGCGGTGACGGTGATCGGATCGGTGCGACCGAGCGACGCGCCCATCGCACGGGCGGCGATGGCCAACAGGTAGCCGCCGTTGGCATTGCCGGCGATGTCCCAGCCCTGCTGGACGGTCGCCGACCACCGGTCGACCGTGCCGGCCGGCGCCGGCCCGCCAGGTGGTGTGCCGACCGGCAGGACGGACGAGGCGGCCTGGAAGCTCCCGGCCGGCGGCATCGGTTCGTTCGGTGGCGGGCTCATGAGTGCTGAAGGTGGTGGGTCGGTGGCCCGGGTGGGCTCAGGACAGGGACTCGTCGAGTTCGCCCAGCGAGCGGATGAGTTCGAGGTTGGCCGAGTAGTCCACCGGGCAGGCGATCACCGACACGGTGTCGGCATCCAGCGCGGCGCGCAGCGTGGGGAGGAGCTCGTCGGCACTGGCGACACGGTGGCCGGCCGCCCCGAAGCTCTCGGCATAGGCCACGAAGTCGGGGTTGGTGAAGGTGGTGTCGACGTCATGACCCAGCTCGAGGTCCATCTTCCAGCTGATCAGTCCGTAGGCGTCGTCCACCCAGATCAGGATGACCATGGCGATCCGCTCGCGCAGCGCCGTCTCGATCTCCTGGGAGTTCATGAGGAACGACCCGTCGCCGGTGGACACCAGGACCTTGACCTCGGGACGGGCCAGTTTGGCCCCGATCGCCCCCGGCAGCGTCCAGGCCATGGTGGAGAGCCCGTTGGAGATGAGGCAGGTGTTGGGGGCGTAGGTGGGGTAGAGACGGGCCATCCACATCTTCAGCGCCCCGGTGTCGACCAGCACGATGTCGTCGCGTCCCAGGGCGGCACGGGTATCGGACACGATGCGGGCCGGGGCCAGCGGGAACCGGTCGTCGGCTGCTCCGCGCTCCAGCTCATCGGCCAGGAGGGAACGGATGCGGGCGCCGTGGCCCCGTTGGTCGAACCGGCGACCCACCGCCAGCGCCAGGGCGTCGAGCGTGCTGCGCATGTCGGACTGGAGGCCAACCGAGACGTCGTAGTGGAGGTCGACCTCGGCCGGGAACCGGTGGATGTGGATGATCTTCTTGTCCCCACGTGGATTGATGCGGACCGGGTCGAACTCCTGGAGCTCGTAGCCGACGGTGACGATCACGTCGGACTGGTCGAAGCCGAAGTTCACGTAGTCGTGGCGCATGAAGCCGACCGCACCGAGGGCGAGCGGGTGGTCGTCGGGGAACACCCCCTTGCCGTGGAAGGTGGTGGCCACCGGGATGCCCAGGCCCTCGGCGAAGCGGATCAGGGCGTCGCCGGCCCCGGCCCGGGTGGCTCCGTGCCCGGCCAGCACCACCGGGTCGACCGCGTCACGCAGGAGGACGGCGGCGCGTTCGATCTGATCGGAGGAGGGCTCGTCGGCCCGGGGCACGTTGACCGGGAGCGGAGCGGCACCGGAGGGGACGACCGACTTCTCCACGTCCTCGGGCACGGCCAGGTAGACGGCGCCGGGCCGCTCGGTCTGGGCCAGCTTGAACGCCTTGCGGATCATCTCGGGGGCGGCGTCGGGGGTGGCGATCAGGGCCGACCACTTGGTGACCGGGGCGAACATCGACACCAGGTCCACACCCTGGTGGGACTCCTTGAAGCTCCGGCCCATGCCCACCTGGGCGGACAGGGCGACCAGGGGCGTGGAATTGGTGGTGGCATCCGCCGTCCCGAGGAGCAGGTTGATGGCTCCGGGTCCGAGGGTGGCCGAGCAGACGCCGGCCCTCCCGGTCAGGCGGCCGTAGGTCTCCGCCATGAACGAGGCTCCCTGCTCGTGCCGGACCAGGACGTAGCGGATGGGGGAGCGGGACAGGGCCTCGACCAGGTGGATGTTCTCCTCCCCGGGGATCCCGAAGACGTACTCGACGCCCTCGCTCTCGAGGCACTCGACGATGAGCTCGGCCACGGTGATCGCATGCTCGGACACGGCGTCAACCCTAGGGCAGGGTGCGTGCACCACGGTCGGACCCGAAGGCGGCCGGTCCGCTCAGAATCCGAACGCCGATCGCAGGCTGGTGGCCGATGACGCCAGGCCCAGAAGGGGTACCCCGGCCACTTCCTCTTCCGACCGCAGCAGGCTGTAGTGGGTGAGGAGGGTGCTCGTGGTGGAGCCGGGTGTGACGAACGGGGAGATGACGATGGCCGGCACCACACTGGCCACGTTTCCGCTGCCCGACCCCTCGTCCCACAGGATGACGATGGTGAGCTGGCCCGACTGGTAGTCGGGACCGGCCACGATCTCGGGGATCCACTGGGCCAGCCAGGCGTCGCCCTGGGCGATGGTCCCGTCGTGCATGTCATCGACCAGGTTCGGGGTCACCGTCGAGACCGTCGGCAACGCTCCGTTGACCACGTCGTTGAGCAGGTTGCCGGCGGTCGGTGTCCCCAGAGGGACGTCGGAGACCGGGCACGCCGCCCCGAGGTCGGTGTAGTACGCCGCCGGGTTGTGCTTGGTGGCGTAGTTGCCGCTCGAGTTCCGTTGGCAGTTGGAGGTCATCGATTCGGCGTAGCTCCTCCAGCCGCCCACGCCGACCTGGTTGAAGATGTTGTCGTTGGCCGTGGTGCAGGCGGCCGAGGTGGGGTCGCAGTCACTGGTCCACGGCGAGGAGGCATACGACAGCCCCGAGGTCGACGCCAGGTAGTTGGGTAGCGACGGGTGGGTCAGGGCCTGGTAGTTGGTGGCCAGTGCGCAGCTGCTGGCAAGGGACGAAATGTGGGGAGCCGACGACGAGGTGATCGAGGACAGGCCGTGGTTCTCCTCGTAGATGACCATGAGCTTGGACGTGGTGGGTGCGCCGGTGCGTGTCCCGCAGTAGGCGTTGGGGGTCCCGGTCGGAGTTGTGGTCGTGGCGGTCGTGGTGGTCGGAATTGTGGTGGTCGGCGGCATGGTGGTCGGCGGCATCGTGGTCGGCGGGGCGCCGGGGGTCGCCCCCTGTCCGCCCGTGCCCGACGGGGAGTCTGGAGCCGCAGTGGTGATGGTGAGGATCGGCGGGTTGGCGGTGCCGGCGCCGTTGATGCTCTCGATCAGCCCGGGGGTGGAGAAAGTGAGGGCCAGGTTGGTCAGCGCCGAGGGAGCCAGGCCGTCGAGCGGAATGGTCAACTCGGCCCCTGCCGTGGGTGGATCCGAGGTCCCGAGCACGGTGGCGTCCCGTACCGGCCGGTCGGCCCAGGTCACGGTGGTCGGATCGAAGTTGGCGGAGGGATGCACCTGGAAGGTGCCGGACCGGGTGACCAGCGGATCTATGGTCAGCGAGGCCGAGACGATGGTGGAACCGGCGGGGATGTCCGTGGCGAACTGGAGCAGGGTCCGGTACGCCCTGAACGAATCCCGGAGCGGCGTCACTCCGTCGTAGTTGGCCGCCGGGAGGCCCGCCTGGACATAGGTGGCCGCCTGGGCCGGCACGGAGATGGTGGCGGTCGTGCTCGGTCCGCTGCCGGTCCCCGCGCCGCCGGTCGTGGTGGTGGTCCCGCCCTGGCCGGTGGAGGCCGGGGGCGGTGCGGGGATCTCGTTGTGCAGGACGTCAAGATAGCTGCCGTACCCCGAGGGACTGGCCCACTGGGCGGCCGACTCCACGGCGGACCCCTCGCCCCATTCGTTGAAGGTGGTGACCAGCTGGAGAGGCTCCTTGGAGGCGACCATGTCGTTCACGTCCTGGGCCCAGGCGGCCACGTTCCGGGCCAGGCGGGGCGCCGCCTCGCCGCTCTTGTAGAAGCCGGGGGACACGGAGAACGAGTAGCCCTGTTGGTGGTCCTCGGCGCCGGCGGGCGCGTACTGGTGCCACGCGCTGGCATCGGCCCCGCACGACGTGTAGCCGCTGAACACCTTGAGGACGGTGTAGAACCCTTCGGCGGCGTTGGCCTGGCTCCAGCGCTGGGCCATCCCGCAGGAGTCGTTGGGATCGGCGTAGACGAAGATGACCGGCTCCCCGTCGATGGTCAGGTAGTTGGGATTGCCGGCGTACTTGGCCTTGATGTAGGTCAGGTCGCTCTGGATCTGCGCCGCGCTCGGATCGCCGTAGCCCTCGGGCTCGTAGTAGAGCGACCACTTGAAGCCGGTGCCGTCGGCCGCAGCCAGATCACTGGGCACCACGGCGTCCTCCTGGGATCCCTGTCCCCACCACGAGATGATCCCGGCATCGAGATGGCCGTACTGCATGGAGGCGATCTGCTGCTTGATGATGGTCGGATCGTTCGACGAGTAGTACCCGTCCGACGGGGTGTAGTTGGTGTAGGGCGTGACTCCGTGCTGCGTCCAGGCCCCCGGGTACCAGGGGTAGTAGAACGCGGCACGCACGATCGGCGTGGCCGCCTGCGGCGCGGGCGCCTGGACTGCGACCATGGTGAGCGTCGCTGCCGCGACGACGGCGAGACCGACCATGACACGTGCGACTGACGTTGCCCTCATCACAGCCCCTGCTGTTCGACCCATTGTGTGCCCATCGGCAGGACTGGACGTCCCCTGAACCCGCTGCTGCCCGGGTCCACGCTCGGCCGACCCCTACCACTCTTCCCTCCGAGGCCGGGCGTGTCCACTTGGATGGGACCCGGCTCAGATCGAGAAGTCCTCACCGGACCACACGCCGGCCTCGGAGGGTCGCGCATCGTTCTGGTCGGTGCGGCCGTTGAGCGCCGTCTCCAGCCGGTCGACGCGACGGAGCAACGCCTGCAGACTGGTCCCCACCAGGTCGGGCATGAGGGTGACGTCGAGGTCGGGCGGGGCCGAGTCCACCCGGGGCCGACTGCGGGCGATGACCTGCCCGGGGACGCCGACCACCACCGAGTT
>JADGOG010000125.1 GCA_017883065.1 Acidimicrobiales bacterium
ACCATGCGGACAACAGCGGACAACAGCGGACAAGGTCGGACAGTGACGGACAGTCAAAAGCCCAGCTAGAAGGCTAGAAATGGCAGTCTAGCGGGGGAGAGTGACGGTGAGCCGGCCTGTAGGCGGGATTCTGTCCACCCTCTCTCGAGGGTTGGGTGGCCATCCATCTGAGCGGTCCACCTGGGGGTGGCGTCCCGTGAAGGACGCCGGACGGGCCGTCCATCCCCCGATTCGACCTTGCTCCGGGTGGGGTTTACCGAGCCGAACGAGTCACCCCGATCGCTGGTGCGCTCTTACCGCACCGTTTCACCCTTACCTGTGCGCTGCCCGGGGGCAACGCCATCGGCGGTCTGTTCTCTGTGGCACTTTCCTGCAGGTCACCCCGACTGGCCGTTAGCCAGCACCCTGCCCTATGGAGTCCCGACCTTCCTCGTCTCAGCCCGACAAGAGGGGTGACCCCCTGGCGGAATGAGCCGCGACCACCTGGCCGGCTCACCGTCGCCACCATCGTCCCACAGACGGCAGTGCGCCTGCCCCGGACGTGCCTCACCCGACTATGGACGGAGAGGTCACAGGGGGGCTCTAACCTGGCGCCGTGTCCGTCGAATCACGTGCCGAACGCCTCGTGGCCGAGCATGGCGTTCCCGAAGCGCTCTCCATCACCGACTTCTACAACCGGGTCGATCGAGCCCTCAGGTCCTCCTTTCCCGAGGAGATCTGGATCACCGGGGAGATCCGGTCGATGAAGGTCCTCACCAGGGGCCACTGCTTCATCGACCTTGTCGACCCCACCAATGCCCAAGACAGCGGGGCACCGACGCTCAACGTCAAGTGCTGGTCGACCCGATGGCGCAGCGTCCGCTCCACCCTCGACCGCCTGGGCATCACCCTCGACACCGGCATGGTGGTGCGGGCCCGGGGCGAGGTCCAGTTCTACAAGGCCCGGGGCACGGTCGACTTCATCCTGTCCGAGCTCGACACCGAAGCCCTCCTCGGCAAGGTGGCCGCCGAACGGGCCCGACTGATCCAGGCCCTGGTCGACGAGAACCTCTTCGACCGCCAGCGCCGGTTGGCGACGGCCGTGCTTCCCCTCCGGGTCGGTCTCGTAGCCAGTCCGGGCACCGAAGGGTGCAACGACTTCCTGGGCGGCCTCCGGAGCTCGGGGCTGGCCTTCGCCGTCACCATGGCACCCACAGCCGTGCAGGGGAAGGACGCACCGGTCATGGTGGCCACCGCCATCTCGGACCTGCAGGCCGAGCCCTTTGATGTCATCGTCGTCGTGCGGGGAGGAGGGTCCAAGGCCGATCTGGCCGCCTTCGACCACGAGGCAGTGGCCCGCGCCATCGCCACCTGCGACATTCCCGTGTGGACCGGCATCGGCCACACCGGCGACCAGTCGGTGGCCGACGAGGTGGCCAACCGCACCTTCATCACCCCCACCGAGTGCGGACAGGAGTTGGCCCGGGCGGCGACCGAGTACTGGCGAACCACCGTCGAGCGCGGTCAGACCGCCGCTCGGGTAGCCCGCGAAGTGTTGCTGGCCACTGAGCGGTCCCTCGATCGACAGCGCCGCGGCATGGGCACCGGTGCGCGGTCGCAACTCGGCCGACACTCGGAGCGCCTCATTCACCGGGCCCGCACCCTACGGGGTGCCTCCCGCAGTCAGGTCGAGACCCATCACACCCAGCTGGCCGTGCGTGGGACATCGCTGGCCCGCTCGGCCACCCGTTCGGTGACCTCGGCCGAGCAACAAGTGGCCACCCGCGCCCACCGGCTGGCCACGCTGCCCGCCCGCCGTCTCGAGGTCGGGGATCTACGAGTCCTCCAGTGGCGCAGACTCCTCGGAGCCTACGACTACCAACGCCAACTCGACCGTGGGTACTCGGTCACCCGCGACCAATCCGGTCGGGTGGTGCGGTCGGTCAGCGACGTCGTACCGGGCACAGGCCTGGTCACCCGGGTCTCCGACGGCGAGGTCGCCTCCACGGTCACCGGCGTGGCGGAGCTGACCGTCGGGGACGCGGCCGTCGAAGACGCGACCGGAAGCACGACACCGGATGCGATCGATGCAGTCGACACAACGACACGAGACGGAGGGATGGAGTGATGGCAACAACACGTGGAGGCGGCAAGAGCGCCACTGGAGCCGGTTCCGATGCGACCGGCGTGGGCGATCTCAGCTATTCAGAGGCGGGCGCCGAGCTCGACGCCATCATCGAGGAGTTCGAGACCGGGGTGATCGACGTCGATCGCCTGGTCGACCAGTTGCAGCGGGCCACGGAGATCGTCGACGAGCTCGACCGACGACTCCGACGGACCCGGATGCAGGTGGAGGAGCTGGTCCCCCGGCTCGAGGCGATCGGTCAGCGTGACGTGTCCGACGAGGACGCCGACGATGGCGGCACCGAACCCGATGGTGCCGGGCCTGCAGAAGCTGGTGGGGGAGAGACCTCGCAGGGACTCTTCTGAGCGCTCCGCCGAACGGTGGCCGTCAGTGGATGTTCCGCTCGATCCCTTCCCAGTAGGGCGCCCGCAGCTCGCGCTTGAGGACCTTGCCCGACGGATTCCGGGGCAGGGCATCGACGAAGTCGACCGAGGTGGGGCACTTGTAGTGGGCCAACCGGGTCCGGGTGGCGGCGATGATGTCGGCGGCCAGCGCCTCGTCGTCGTCGGATGCACCGGGTGACCGCACCACGATCGCCTTGACCGTCTCACCCCACCGCTCGTCGGGCACGCCGATCACCGCGGCGTCGGCCACCGCCCCATGGGCGAGGAGGGCGTTCTCCACCTCGGCCGGGTAGACGTTCTCGCCTCCCGACACGACCATGTCCTTGATCCGGTCGTGCAGGTAGAGGTAGCCCTCGGCGTCGATCCACCCGGCGTCCCCGGTCCGGAACCACCCGTCGGATGAGAGCACCGAGGCGGTCTCGTCGGCCTTGTTCCAGTAGCCGAGCATGTTCTGCTCGGAACGGGTCCACAGCTCGCCCACCTCACCCGCCGGCAGATCCTCGCCCGAGACGGTGTCCACGATGCGCAGCTCCACGTGGTCGAGGGGTCGACCGGCCGATCGCAACAGGCCGGCCCGGGGACCGTCGGGGTCGTGGTCGTCGGGCATCAGCGAGGTGATCGCCCCGGTGGTCTCGGTCAGTCCGTAGACCTGGGCGAAGTCGCACCCGAGGGCGTTGATCGACCGTACCAGCACGTCTTCGCTGATGGGCGACGCACCGTAGAAGACGGTCCGGAGCGAGGAGACGTCCGCCGTGGCCAGCTCGGGGGTGGCCAACAGGAACATCAAGACCGCGGGAACCACGAATGTCTCTGTGATCCGGTGGGTCTCGATGAGGCCGAGCATCTCCACCGGCTCGATGTCCCGGAGGATGACCGAGTGGCCCCCGTGGGACATTCCGCACAGGGCCCAGCCTGTGCCGCCGATGTGGAACAGGGGCATGGCGACCAGCGAGACGGTGTCCGCCCCGATATGGAAGACCCGGTCCGCCTCGGTGAGGATGCACGAGATATTGCGACCGGAGATCATTGCCCCTTTGGGCAGGCCGGTGGTGCCCGAGGTGTAGAGCTGGGTGACCACGTCGTCGGGACCGGGCTCGTACCCGGGGTCGTCGGCCGGTCCGTCCCCGTCGGCGTCCCTCCATTCGGCGAACCGGTCGATGGCCACCCAGGTGCGTACCGAGGAGACCAGTGGGGTCACCTCCTTGACGGTGGCGGCGTAGTCGGCGCCGTAGATGACCACCGGGGCACCGGCATCGTCGACGATGGCGGCGATCTCGGCCGCGGCGAGGCGCCAGTTGACGGCCACGCTCACCGCACCGAGCAGGGCACAGCCGAAGAAGACCTCGAAGTACTCGATGCCGTTCCGGTCCAAGAAGGCCACCCGGTCACCCGGGGTCACCCCCTCACCGGCCAGTGCACGGCTGACCCGCTTGGCCCGCTCGTACAGCTCGGACCAGGTCAGGGTCCGAGGTCCCTCGGTGAGCATGGGTGCATCTGGTGTCTCCGCGGCCCACCGCCTCAGCATCCCCGATGCCGTGCGGAGCTCGGGCGTGCGGCCAGTGTGATCCCGCTGGTCGATCGTCACTGCGCCACCCCTTCGCTCCCACGACGCGATCGCCCGTGCGGACCGCGCTCGATGGGGCGATGGTACCCCGGCGGATCGGTGCCGTTCCGATCAGCCGTGATCCGCTGATCCCCCCCGTAGAGTGGAAGGGTGACCACTGACTCCACGTCTTCTGCCGACCCCACCGCTGATCGGCTCTACTTCCGACAGCTGCTTGCCGGCCGGGACTTTGCGGTGGACGATCCGATCGCCCGACAGATGGTCAACTTCGTCTACCTGGTGGGGGACCGGGTGACCGGTGAGGCCGTGGTCGTCGACCCCGCCTACGGCGTCGACGAGCTGCTCGGGATCGTCAACGAGGACGGGATGCACCTGGTCGGCGCCCTGGCCACCCACTACCACCCCGACCATATCGGGGGCGACATGCGGGGGTTCGGTATCGAGGGGATCACCCGACTCCTCGAGGTGGCCCCGGTGCCCATCCACGTACAGGCCGACGAGGCCCCCTGGGTGACCCGGGTCACCGGGGTGGGGGCCGACAGCCTGGTCGCCCACTCGGGAGGTGACGTGGTCGAGGTGGGTGCGGTCCCCATCACCTTGGTCCACACCCCGGGACACACGCCAGGCAGCCAGTGCTTCCTGGTCGACGGCCGGCTCATCGCCGGCGACACCCTGTTCCTCGACGGCTGCGGGCGGACCGATCTCCCCGGTGGGGACCCCGAGGCGATGTACGAGTCACTGACCACCCGTCTGGCCCGCATCCCGGACGACACCGTGCTCTACCCGGGCCATCTCTACTCGCCTGAGCCGTCGGCCACCATGGGGCACACCCGCGAGCACAACATGGTGTTCCGCCCGAGCAACGCCGAGCAGTGGGTGGCGATGTTCGCTCAGTGAGCCCAGGGCTCGCCGCGGACGGCCGGGCCGGGGAGGCGACCTACGATGACCGTCCATGAGTGAACCGTTGTCACCGGACGCGACCGTGGTGGTAGTGGGAGCGTCGCTGGCCGGCCTACGCGCCGCCGAGGAGATCCGTCACGAGGGTCATGCCGGGCCGGTGGTCATCGTCGGCGACGAGCGCCACGCACCCTACGACCGACCGCCACTGTCCAAGCAGCTGCTGGCCGGCACGTGGGACGTCGAGCGGATCCACCACCACGCCCCGGACAAGCTGGACACCCTCGGACTCGAATTCCGGCTCGGCCACCGGGCCGCCTCGCTGGACACCGATGCCCGCTCGATCCAATTCGACGACGGGAGCTCCCTCCACTACGACGGGCTGATCGTGGCCACCGGGGCATCGGCGCGCTCGCTGCCGGGGACCGAGGGCATGCCCACGGTGCGGAGCCTGCGCACGCTTGACGACTGCCTGGGGATCCGGGCCGATCTCGAGGCGGCCGGTGAGGGTGCCCGGGTGGTGGTCATCGGTGCCGGCTTCATCGGGTCGGAGGTGGCGGCCACCTGCCACGGGCTGGGGGCCGTGGTGACGGTGGTCGAGGCATTGCCCACCCCCCTCAGTCGAGTGCTCGGCGATCAGATGGGCGAGGCATGCGCCCAGCTGCACCGGGCCCAGGGGGTAACCCTACGCACCGGCGTCGGGGTCGATCGCCTCACCTCCGACCAGGGGTCCGACACCCCGGTCGTCGTCCATCTGGCCGATGGCACCGCAGTCGATGCCGATCTGGTGGTTGTGGGCATCGGCGTCACCCCGTCGGTCGGGTGGCTCGACGGCTCGGGCCTGACCCTCGACAACGGCGTGGTCTGCTCGGAGCACCTGTTCGCCGCCGACCAGGTGGTGGCGGCCGGGGACGTGGCCCGCTGGACGCACCCGACCTTGGGCGAGCAGTTGCGGGTGGAGCATTGGACCAATGCCGCCGAGGGCGGGGCCGCCGCCGCCCGCAACCTGCTGGCCGGATCGGCGGCCGCCGTCCCCTACAGCCCGATCCCGTTCTTCTGGTCCGACCAGTACAAGACCAAGATCCAAGTCATCGGACTGCCCGGTCAGGACGACGAGGTCGTCGTCGTCGAAGGATCGGTGGAAGAAGGGAAGCTGGTCGCCCTCTACCGACGCGAGGACCGTCTGCGGGCCGTCTTGGCCTTCAGCCAGCCGCGCCACCTGATGGCCTACCGCCCTCTGCTGGCCGCCGGGGCGTCGTTCGACGAGGCGTTGGCGCTTTCCCGCTCTTGAGCGACTCCCTCCGGCCCGCCACGGCGTGATCGAAGGTTCCGGAACGTCCGGGTGAAGGCCAGGGCGGCGGCGATCTGATCGGCCGAGGGCTCGATACCGCCGTAGCTCCATCTCTCGACCAGTTGTGCCACCCACGTGAGGCTCTCCCGATGGGGAGGATCGGCCGCGGCCAGTCGCTCGCCGAAGGCGGTGAGCGTCTCGCCGGTCCGGCGCGTTCGGCCTAGGCGGGCCCCGCCCCGATCCAGGTCGGCAGCGACCTGGAGCGCCCAGGTGGCCGGCCGTCGCGACCGGCGGCGACGGACCCCCACGACGACGATCGCTCCGGCGGCGGCGATGCCGATGGGCACGTAGGGCAGGTTGGCCAGGGTGCGACCGACGCTGTGGGCCAGGACCGACCCAGGGCTGGGATTGGCCAGAGGGACCTGAGCGGTGGGATCGAAGTTCTGCCACCCATACCCCGGGAACCACACCTGCACCCATGCGTGGGCGTCCTTGGCCTGGATGTCGTAGAGGTCGGTGATCGGGTTGTACGGGCCCGGCACGTACCCGACGGTCTCCCGGGCCGGGATGCCCAGCGACCGGAGCATGACCACGGTGGCCGTCGAGATCTGCTCGCAGAAGCCGCGACGGGTGCCGAACAGGAAGCTGTCGACGGCGTCGGCCCCGGTGGGCAGGGGAGGGATGTCGGTCGTGTAGTGGACATGGGTGGTCATCCACGTCTCGATGGCCGCCACCTTGTCGTAGGTCTGGGGATTGGTGTCACCGGGGGTCCCGATGCCGGCGGTGATCGACCGGGCCAGCGCCGCCACGTGGGGATAGGCCCGAGGCAGATCGGTGTAGCGGTTCTGGCCGCCGTCGGGCCCCTTGTCCAGCCCGCCAGGGTCGGTGGGTGGGAGCGGGGAGGTGGCATCCCGGAGCTGTTGGGCGGTGGCGGTGGTGTCGTTGGACACCACCGTGTAGACGGTTCCCGCCCCCATCGAGGACCCCGACACGATCGTCCCGTCCCCGGTGAGGAAGAGCAAGCGCGACTGGAGGTACACCCGTTGGGCGTTGTCGGCGTGGAAGACCAGGTTCGGTCCCGACTGGGCCAGATAGAACGTCTGGACGTCGGTGGTCCCGGTGGAGTTGACCGCCTGCTGGTCGTTGCTCAGGGGGATCTCGAACGGGGAGCCCGTCTCCAGCCTGATCAGGCTCTTGCCGTTGGTGGGCGCCGACTGTGTCCAGCTCGTGCCGTCCCACCTGTCGTAGGTCTGGCCCACCCAGAAGCTGGGTCGGCTGGCCCGGACCCTCATGATCGTCTCGTTCCCGAGCGAGGCGCGCACCCCGGTGTCGAGGGACTTGGCGAACCCCAGGTAGCCGCCCACGCCGGTGCGGCCACCCGGGCTGGCGGCGTGGGCGGGGAGCGAGGGCGATCCGTCGGTCAGGTTGTTCGGGGTGTCCACCGGTGATGAGTTGGCCGACGACGACGGGAAGATGAGCGAGGTGGACACCGTCGGGGCGGGGAGCACGGCCACCAGCAGGGCCGCCACCACCGCCACGGAGAGTGCGGCGATGCCCAGGGTCAGCCAGGGCACTCCCCGGGTCCCGGACATCGACTGCCACATGGTCACCAGGCCCCACAGCCCGCAGGCCGCCCAGGCGATCACGAACAGGCCCAGCGACAGGTCGACCGACTGGGCCGCCGCCACCGCCATCAGCGCCGCCGACCCGGCCAGCGAGTAGGCGACATCCCGCCGGGCGGGCACGTCGAAGGCGTGGGTGCACAGAACCCAGGCGAACAGGACGGCGAGCGGACCCTCGACGGTGGAGATGTCGCCGGGGGTGGCGGTGTGGCTCACCCGGGCGATGAACCACACGAACCCCCCGACGGCACAGACGGCGAGGATCGGCTTGACCACCGCCCACGGCCGGTCGCGACGCAGGTAGGACAGGGCGTTGCCGGTGACCGTGGCGGCGATGGCGAAGGCGGAGAACGCTCCGCCCAGCTCTCCCTGGCTCCAGCACGCTCCCACGGCGATGACCACGGTGGCCGTCGCCGCCAGCCGGAACGGCACCGAGTGCTCCGGGGGACCCGGCCGGTTGGCCTGGACCACCCGTTCCCACAACGTCACGA
>JADGOG010000126.1 GCA_017883065.1 Acidimicrobiales bacterium
CCTCCTTCGCTCACCACGGTACGAAACCCGCTGGTGAGCCCACTGGGGCCGACCGTAGTGCCACCTGTGAATCGCTCAGACCCCCCGAAGAACAGGAGGGATCCCTGTTCAGAGACCCAGCCCAGATCCTCTGGATGCCGGGAGCCGAGCCTGAACGTGACAAACGACTCTATCCGTCGACCGTCAGTTGATCGAGAGTGGATTGGGACGCGAATGCCCACTCCAACGTGGGGAGCAGCGTTATGGTCTTGACAGCAGTGCAGCGCTCCGGGGGCAGTCCGGTCGGAGCAGACACGATCGGAGGAGTATGACAGATCTCAGTGAAAAGCCGCCCGTCGGGGCCTCCGTATGGGAACGCGACCTCTGGACGCACCTGACCAGCCACGTCCGAGCCGAGCGGGCCATGCTCGAGGAGTACCAGGCCGCCGCCGACGCCACCGGATCCAAGGCGCTGCAGTACCTGGTGGGACTGCTCATCGACGACGAGATCCGCCACCACAAGATCTTCCAGGAGCTCGCCGAGTCACTGCGCACCTGCGCGGAGCTCGGACAGGGCGAGCCGGTCATCCCGGCCATGGACTTCCATCAGGCCGACAAGCGGGAGGTGCTGGACATCACCGACCGGCTGCTCGACAGCGAGCGCTTGGACGCAGCCGAGCTGAAGCGGCTCCGCAAGGAGCTCCACGACGTGAAGGACACCACGCTCTGGGGCGTGCTGGTCGAACAGATGCAGCGAGACACCGACAAGCACATCGCCCTGCTCCGCTTCGTCAAGAGGCACGCCGGGTCGCGCCGGTTCTGAACCCGCCGCGGGTCGCGCGGGCAGCGGTTCCGGGCGCGGGCGCCGACGGACCGCTCAGCCCAGCTCGGGATGGGACAGGTACTCGATCAGCCGGGTACGGCGGCGGTGGATCATGCGGAGCCCGGCGCGGTGGCCCAGGAAGAAGGCGGCCGTTGAGAGCACGATGGTCGCCGCCACGCCGATGGCCAGGTCGCCGGCGGGAATCCGGACGCCCCAGCGGCCTGAGGTGAGCATCCAGGCGAGGAAGGCCGGTGCGGCCAGCGCGTTGACGATGACCGGCACGATGGCGTACGGGAGGACGGCGAGCGTGATCCAGCGCACCAGCATGCGCCCGACCGGTCGCCGATGCTTCCAGCGGTCGGCCAGGGAGAGCGTGTGGTACGGGTAGAGGATGCCCAGCCAGGCGGCGATGCCCAGGCTCCCGATGGGGATCACCAGGATCCCGATGACGGTGACCACGGTCCGGTCCCAGTCGTCGTAGGCGAGTCCGACGGCGAGGGCCACCAGTGAGGAGGCCGGGGCCACCAGCAGCCAGAGCACCGCGTTCTTGGCGTAGATGAGGCGTCGCAGGGCGTCGGGATCGTCGATGGCGGCCAGCATCCGTGTGGCGTCCGACCCGAGCAGGTTGGTGGCGGGAACGTCGGCGAGCATCCAGACGGAGAGCACGATGGGGAAGGCCAGGACCCCGTGCACGGAGAAGATGAGGTCCTGCCACGGCACCGGAAGCAGAAACCAGCACACGCTGACCAGTGCGGCATTGAGCACGACCACCAGAGGGGCCTCGTACGGCGGAGAGAAGGCTCGTCGGAGCTCGGTCCAGAATGCCTCCGAATACGTCGAGGGCAGGTCGACCGGGGCCTCGTCGACCGGACCGTCCCCCACGGTGCCGGCTGGGCTCGAGGAGGTCGCAACCCCCGAGGACCGGCTATCCGCGCGTGGTGCCACGTGGTGGTCGGTCGGCACGCCGCGCCGGCCCGTCGGGTGCGAGCCGCCGACCACGCTCGATGACAGTGGTCATCAGGTCAAGATACCGGTCATCCGGTGCCGGCTCTCGGATGGGCCGGGCCGTCACCGCCCGCGTGGTCGCCGTGGCCGTCGAGAGCCTCGGGCACTGGACGCCGCGTTGCCCTTGACCCCCGGATCGACCCCGTTAGCATCGACCCGAGTCCGAACAGGGGGGAACCGATGTCACACGACCCGGTAGTGGCCGAGACGATCAGGGAGCGGGACAGTCTCGAGCCGCACTTCGTCCTCGAAGACCAAGAGCAGCGGGCCAGGCAGACCCTCGACGCCTACCGGGGCTCCGGGGGCAGGCGCCCCAACGTGCTGTTCGTCCTCTTCGACGACGTGGGCTGGGGCGACTTCGGCTGCTATGGCGGAGGAGTGGCAGTCGGGGCGCCGACCCCCAACATCGACAGGCTTGCCCGGCGGGGCAAGCTGCTCACCTCGTGCTACTCGGAGCCGTCGTGCACGCCGTCACGGGCCTCGATCATGACCGGGCGGCTGCCCATGCGACACGGTCTGCTGCGCCCTCCGATGTACGGCCAACCCGGCGGGCTCGACGGCGAGGTCACCCTGGCCCACCTGCTGTCGCAGAGCGGGTACGTGACCCAGGCGGTGGGCAAGTGGCACATCGGGGAGAACATCGAGTCCCAACCCCAGAACGTCGGGTTCGACGACTTCTACGGCTTCCTGTCGGTGTCGGACATGTACACCGAGTGGCGGGACCCCAACTTCTTCCCCGAGATCGTCTACAGCGAAGAGCGCACCAAGTGGGTCGAGAACCTGCCCTTCAACAAGTGCTTCGTCCACGCCACCAAGGGGGGCGAGACCGAGAACGTGGAAGAGGTGACCGTCCCGGTCCTCTCCCTGCTCGACGAGAAGTGGGCCACCTACTCCCTCGAGTTCATCCGCCGAATGGCCGAGCCCGAGCCGGCCGAGCGAACGCCCTGGTTCCTCTACCACTGCACCCGGGGCGCGCATTTCGACAACTACCCCCACGAGCGGTTCCTCGGCTCGTCGCCGGCCAAGCACCCCTACAAGGACACCATCATCGAGCTCGACGACATCGTCGGGCGACTGGTGGCCGAGCTGGAGGCCACGGGGCAGATGGAGGACACGCTCATCTTCGTCTCCTCGGACAACGGCCCCGAGATGGAGACCTGGCCCGACGCCGCCTACTCGCCCTTCCGCAGCGCCAAGGGCTCGACCTGGGAAGGCGGCCAGCGGGTGCCGGGCATCGTCACCTGGCCCGGCATGATCGCCCCCGACGTGGCCACCGACGGACTCTTCTCCCAGATGGATCTGTTCAACACCGTGCTCTCCCTGGCCGACGTCGCCGGCTCGGTCCCTCAGGACCGGTACATCGACGGGGTGGACCAGACCTCGTTCCTCCTCGACCCGGCCGGCGAGTCCAACCGCAAGTACCTCTACTACTGGCTGACCAATGTGTTCTCCGCCCTACGGGTGGGGGAGTGGAAGTTCATGGTCGCCTCCACCTCGGACGACGATCGGGACTGCTTCAACCTCGGAGGGTTCACCGGGGTCACACAGAAGTACTCCCACGGGCGCCTCTACAACCTGTATCTCGACCCGAAGGAGAATCACAGCTACATGATCCGCAAGCTGGCCTACATCGACAGCTTCACCAGCGGGATCGCCAAGCACTTCATGTCCTTCGGGAAGTACCCGCCCAAGCAGCCCATCGCGGCGATGAGCTGAGCCGCGTCGCCGGTCGCCCGCCATCGGACTCCGGCGACCCGACCCACGGCCGGCTGTCGGGGGCCTCGCACGCGGGCACTACCGTGAGTCGATCACCATGGGACTCGGAAACGGCAGCGGGCGGTGATCGGCCACGCCGATGAGGTGGTCCTGGCCCGGCTGGTGGGGACGGCGACCTTCGGGAGGGGGAAGGAGTATGCCCACCGCGGGCTCGTCCTCAAACTCCTGTGGAGCGAGGGCGGCACCCGGGTGGTCGGCGAGGTGCAGGGTGGTGCGCCCGGTTCGTACTACGTGTCGGCCCGACTGACCCGTTCGCCGGCAGGTCAGCTGACCTCGTTCCAGTCCACGTGCACCTGCCCGGTCGGTATCAACTGCAAGCACGGGGTGGCCCTGGTCATGGCCGAGGATCAGGCGGCACCGTCGCACCGGACCCCCGAACTGACCCTGGTCAAGGGCGGCGGCGGACCCGGTCGCCGGCCGAAAGGTACTCCGGGCGACCGAGGCCGCCGGACCTCACGGCGGGACCCGGGGGTGGCCGACTGGGAGAACTCCCTGCAGTCGCTGATGGGCGCCGACGAGCAGGCGACCGACGAGGTCGATCGCGAACAGATCGGCCTGCAGTTCGAGCTGGTCCTGGCGCCGGCCAAGGCGGCCCACGGGGCGAAGGCCCACGAGCCGACCATCCGCATCCGGCCGGTGATGCCCGGACGCAAGGACAACTGGATCCGATCGGGGATCTCGTGGTCGAACATCGACTACCTGGCCGGCGGGCGGGGGCGGGTACGCCAGGCCACGGAGCAGCTCCTGGTGATCAAGGAGCTGCTGGCCCTCAGCCGTCTGGCCAGTCGCCGGAGCTACTACAGCTACAACGACGACATGGTCAGCCTCGAGGCCATCAACAGCCGACGTCTGTGGGACCTGCTGGGTGAAGCCCGCGACCTGCGACTGCCCATGGTCCAGGCGGGACGTCACGCCCAGCCGGTCACCCTCCACCGGTCGACGGCGGCGCCGGCCCTCGATGTCACCCGGAGCGACGCCGCACTCCGGCTCCGGCCCCGCATCGCCATCGACGACCACGACATCGAGCTGGCGTCGTCCCTGCTCATCGGCAGCCCGGCCCACGGGATCGCCTGGTGGAACGACCGGTCGCCCGCGGCCACCGAGGCGCCACGCCTGGAGCTTGCCGCCTTGGACCAGCCGATGGACGACTCCCTGCGTGACTTCCTCGGGACGACCACGGTGCAGGTGCCCGCAGAACAGGAGCACCGCTTCCTCGGGACCTTCCTCCCGACACTCCGTCGCAAGCTGGCGGTGACCTCGAGCGACCACTCCGTCGACCTGCCCGAGGACAGACCGGCCACGCTGGTGCTGTCGGTCCACTACCTCGACGGGCATCGCCTCCGGCTGAACTGGTGGCGGGGCATCGAAGGATCGGAGTGGCGGGAAGGCCTGTGGGAGTCCCGGAGCGGGTTCCACGACCGGCCCTCCGAGGATGTGCTGGTGGCGGCGGTCACCGGCGTCACCGGCTCGGTGGCCGACCTGTTCGAGCGCACGCCGTTCGGCGAGCGGCTGGCCGCGGAGGCCGAGTTGGCGGGCATGGCCGCGGTCCGGTTCGTGACCGAGCTCCTTCCGCTCCTGTCCGAGCTGGCCGGCGTGGAGATCGAGCAGATCGGCACGGCCCCGGACTACCGCGAGGAGGTGGAGGCCCCGGTGGTGAGTCTGGGTGGTTCGGAGTCGACCCAGAGCGACTGGTTCGACCTCACCGTGTCGGTGACGGTCAGCGGGGAGGAGGTGCCCTTCGCCGACCTCTTCGTGGCCCTGGCCGAGGACCAGTCACACCTGATCCTCCCGTCGGGGACCTACTTCTCCCTCGATCGCCGCGAGCTGCGGGAGCTGGCCCAGCTGATCGCCGAGGCGCGCAGCCTCCTCGACGCCTCGGGCGACAGCGTCCGCCTCAGTCGATTCCAGGCCAGCCTGTGGGAGGACCTCCAACGCCTGGGGGTGATCACCGCCCAGGCCGGAACGTGGGAGGCCTCTGTCCGGTCCCTGAGCGGAGCGTCCGACCTGACCGAGTACCCGGCACCCGAAAGCCTCAAGGCCGAACTCCGGCCCTACCAGCATCAGGGCTTCAACTGGTTGGCCTATCTCTACGAACACCGCCTCGGCGGCGTGCTGGCCGACGACATGGGACTGGGGAAGACGCTGGAGGCACTTGCTCTGATGTGCCACACCCGGGAGCGCGGCCTGACCGACGCCCCCTACCTGGTGGTGGCTCCGACCAGCGTGGTGGGGAACTGGGCGGCCGAGTGCCGGCGGTTCGCTCCCGGCCTCGAGGTGACCACCGTCGCCGAGACGTCCGGACGGCGCGGCACCACCCTGGCCCAGATGGCCGAGGCGTCCGACCTGGTGGTCACCTCCTACAGCCTGTTCCGCCTCGAGTACGAGGAGTACGCCGCGGTGGCGTGGGCCGGGCTGTTCCTCGACGAGGCCCAGTTCGCCAAGAACAGACGCTCCCAGACCTACCAGCGGGCCAAGTTGCTGCCGGTGCCGTTCAAGGTGGCCATGACCGGCACGCCCATCGAGAACAACCTGATGGAGCTGTGGTCGCTGCTGTCGATCACCGCTCCGGGCCTCTTCCCCAGCCCCGAGCGGTTCGGGGAGTACTACCGCAAGCCCATCGAGCGGCAGGGCGACGTCGAGCGGCTCGACCAGCTCCGCCGCCGGGTGCGGCCCCTCATGCTGCGACGGACCAAGGAGCAGGTGGCCGGCGACCTCCCCGACAAGCAGGAGTCGATCCTCGAACTGGACCTCAACCCGAGGCACAAGCGGATCTACCAGACCCACCTCCAGCGGGAGCGCCAGAAGGTGCTCGGACTGCTCGGCGACATGAAGAAGAACCGATTCGCCATCTTCACCTCGCTCACCCTGCTCCGCCAGGCCAGCCTCGACGTGTCGCTCATCGACGCCAAGTACGAGGGGGTGCCCTCCACCAAGCTCGACGCGTTGATGGAGATGCTCGAGGACATCGTCGAGGACGGCCACCGGGTGTTGGTGTTCAGCCAGTTCACCCGCTTCCTCGGCCTGGCCCGTGACCGGATCCGGGCTGAGGGGATCGACCACTGCTACCTCGACGGACGGACCAAGAAGCGCGAGGCGGTCATCGACGAGTTCCGGTCGGGAACCGCCCCGGTGTTCCTGATCAGCCTCAAGGCCGGCGGGTTCGGCCTCAACCTGACCGAGGCCGACTACTGCATCCTCCTCGACCCGTGGTGGAACCCGGCCACCGAGGCCCAGGCCGTGGACCGGGTCCACCGCATCGGCCAGACCCGCAAGGTGATGGTCTACCGGCTGGTGGCCAAGGACACCCTGGAGGAGAAGGTCATGGCCCTCAAGGCCAAGAAGTCGGCCCTCTTCTCCGACGTGATGGATGCCGGCGGGTTCGAGTCGGGAGCGCTCACCGCCGAGGACATCGCCGGCCTGCTCGACTGAGGCCGACCGGGAGGCGCGGCGCCGGCGCTCGTCGCTGCCAGTGGCAATACCGGGTATACTCGTGTCATGGCGAAGGTGATGGTCTCACTTCCCGACGATCTCCTCCGGGCTGTCGACGTCGAGGCGGGCCGGCAAGGGACGACGCGTAGTGGGTACCTGCGTCGTCTGGCGGAGGAGTCCTTGCGGCGACGGAGCAGTGACCGTGCTGCCCGCATGCGGGAGATCGACGAATCCGAAGGAGTGGTCGAAGGCCACGGGGGCGGCGCGGCCGAATTGGTCAAGGCAACCCGACCGGAGCGGTGAACGTCTGGTTCCTCGATGCCAGCATCCTGCTGGCCAGCGAGGACCCTGACGACGAGCACCATCGGGATGCCCGTCGGTTGCTCGCCGGAGGCGGCACGCTGGCATCCCTCGACCTGGCCCTCTACGAGGTGACCAACGTGGCCGTGCGCTCCTGGCATGACCGTTCGGCGGCGGACCGACTCGTGCAGCGCCTGGCTGCGGTGTCCGAGGACGGTGGACTCGTGCGGGCCGATGCGGCACTCATGGTCGCCGCGGCGATGATCGCCGAGGAGCACGGCATCTCCGTCTACGACGCCGCGTACGTGGCAGCGGCTCGTGCGTCCGATGGTCGGCTGGTGAGCGGTGACGTGCGTGATCTGGTGTCGCGAGGGCTGGCCGTCCTTCCGGGTGAGGCCGTCGCCCGTCAGAGCGACGTCGACGAGAGGCATTGATCCACCCTGGTTCGACGGCCGGGTGGTCCCGGATCCTCAGCGATCGGGAGGGGACGGCGACCCGAGGTCGGGGATCCGGCGTTTCACGAAGATGTCCAACCAGGCGGCTCAGCCGACGGACAGCACGGTGATGAAGTCGCGGATCCACCCGGCCTGGCACTGATCGGCGGGACGGCTCTGACCGGGGATCCTCGCCACCAGGGGCGCCCCCGGGGTGGCCGCCGTGTCGAGCTGCACCGTACTGGGGTTGATGTCGAGCTCCATGGCCGTGGCCGCCCCGGCACCGACCAGTGCGGTGGCCAGGTCGACCGGGAGCGAGGACGGAGCGGCTGCGTACAGCAGGTCGCCGGCCGGGTCCTCGCCCAACGCGCTCCTCGGGACCAGCGGGACACCACCGAGGGTTGCGCCCCACGCCTGCCAGTTGCCGGCCTCCGGGCTCGGCTGCCCGTTCAGCACCAGGGGGGCGAGGTTCTGGCGGACGCTGGCCACCGTCTCCCCGGGGGTCGGGACCGTCGAGCCCCACACTCCCACCTGGGCTCTGCCGGCCGTGTCGATGACCAGACTGGCCAGCCCGAGCTTGAGCGGGACCAGGACTGCGCCGCCGGTCTCGGTCCCCCCGGC
>JADGOG010000002.1 GCA_017883065.1 Acidimicrobiales bacterium
CCACACCGGACTCGGGGGAACCCGGGACACGAAGCAGCGGAGGCGGGGGTACCGGAGGCGGAGGGCAGAATCGCAGGCGGCGCGGCTCGCGCGGGGGCAGGGGCCGAGGTCGTCCGGCAGGAGCGGCGGGCGCCGCACCGTCCGACGAGGCTTCCGATGACGATGCGGGAACCGGCACTGAGGCGGGTCAGGGGACAGCGAGCCCCGTAGTGGCCACACCGGCGGTGCCGTCGACCCCCAGCGGTCCGTCCGCCGTTCCCGAGGCCGCCGAGGCACCACCCCGGCCACCGGTCGAGCGGCCGAAGATCGGTGACACCCGACCCGCCCGACCGAACGCGGCGGTCACCGGTGCGCCGGTCGCCTCCGGGGCGGGCGGGAGTGAGACCGACGGCGGGCGGTCGGGCGGGTCGGGCACACGAAGCGGCTCCCGCTCGGGCGGGGGTCGCCAGCGACAGCGCTCCTCCCCGGGGGACAAGCCGGTGAAGACCGTGACCCAGGGAGGGACCCCGGAGTCCGGTTCGGCACCCAAGGCACCGCCCGGTCCTCGGGCAGAAGGACGCCGGGGAGGCCGAGAGCGCCGGGGCAAGGCGGTCGGGCGGTACATGATCTGCGTGCACGTGCGCCCGGAGATGACCCAGATCGCCCTTCTGGAAGGTCGAACGCTGGTCGAGCACTACATCTCCCGGGCGGCAGACGACGCCACCCAGATCGACGGCAACATCTACCGGGGTCGTGTCCAGAACGTGCTTCCGGGGATGGAGGCGGCATTCATCGACATCGGCACGCCGAAGAACGCCGTCCTCTACCACGGGGACGTGCGCTACGACACCGACGACATCGAGTCCGGAACGGCCAAGGGTCAGCCCCGCATCGAGCAGCTGCTCCGTTCGGGGCAGACCATCCTCTGTCAGGTCACCAAGAACCCGATCGGGGCGAAGGGCGCCCGGCTCACCCAGGAGGTCTCCCTCCCGGGACGCTTCGTGGTGCTGGTGCCCAACAGCACGGCCTACGGCATCTCCAAGCGGCTCGACGACAGCGAGCGCAAGCGGCTGCGTCGGATCGTCGACGCGGTACGTCCCGCCGGTCACGGGCTGATCGTGCGCACGGCGGCCGCCGGGGCCAGTGCCGAGGAGCTCGGCAACGACGTCGAACGGCTGGTGGCCCAGTGGGAGACCATCGCCGCCCAGGCCACCAAGGGTCAGGGAGCGGCGCTGCTCTACCGGGAGCCCGACATCACGGTCCGGGTCATCCGCGAGGAGCTCAACCGCGAGTACCGGGGAGTGGTGATCGACGACCTGGCCCTCTACGAGCAGGTGCGCGACTACGTCGGTGCGGTCAATCCCGAGCTGGCCGACCGGGTCGAGTACTTCGACCCGGAGGTGGAGGCGCTCCCGGTGTTCGAGCGCTACCACGTGCACGAACAGCTGCACAAGGCGCTGGACCGCAAGGTCTACCTCCCGTCGGGTGGATCGCTGGTGATCGACCGGACCGAGGCGCTCACCGTGATCGACGTCAACACCGGCAAGAACGTGGGGACCACCAACCTGGAGGAAACGGTCTACCGGAACAACCTGGAGGCCGCCGAGGAGGTGGCCCGCCAGCTCCGCCTCCGGGACATCGGCGGGATCATCGTGATCGACTTCATCGACATGGAGATCCGCGAGAACCGTGACAAGGTGGGCAGCGCCCTGCGCTCGGCGCTGGCCCGGGACAAGACCCGCACCCAGGTCTTCGACATCTCGGAGCTGGGGCTGGTGGAGATGACCCGCAAGCGGGTGTCCGAGGGCCTGATCGAGTCGATGTCGACCACCTGTGAGGTCTGCGGTGGCCGGGGGATCGTCTTCGACGATCCTGAGCTCTAGGCCGAGTGGTGTAGGATCTCATCCCTATGTACGCCGTGATCAAAACCGGAGGCAAGCAGGAACGGGTGGCCGAAGGCCAGACCCTCCGCGTGGAGTTGCTGGGGGAGTCCCCGGGCGCTGAGGTGACCTTCACCCCGTTGCTGGTGGTGGACGGGGGCACGGTGCTGGCCACGCCGGCCCAGCTGGCCGGCTCGTCGGTGACCGCCACGGTGGTGGGCGAGGAGCTCGGACCGAAGATCCGGGGATTCACGTACAAGAACAAGTCCAACCAGAGCACCCGGTGGGGTCATCGCCAGCGGTACTCGACGATCGCCATCACCGCGATCAGCCCGGCCAGCTGACGCTCCGAGCGCACCGCAGCACGCATACGACCCGCAGGGCCGAGAGCACAGAGAACAGGGAGAAGTCCGGATGTCGAAGACCAAGGGTGGCGGTTCCACCCGCAACGGACGCGATTCGAACGCCCAGCGGCTGGGCGTCAAGACCTTCGGCGGCACCGAGGTGCGGGCCGGGGCGATCCTGGTGCGCCAGCGGGGCACCAGGTTCCATCCCGGGCTCAACGTGGGAGTGGGCGGCGACGACACCCTGTTCGCCCTGGCCGACGGTACCGTGCAGTTCACCAGCCGCAAGGGCCGCAAGCTCGTCGACGTGGTCGCCGGCGGCTGACCCGAGGAGGCCGGTCGGCGCCGGTCCCGGTGCCTGACCCAGCCTGTTCGACCGAGACGGTACGCTCCGGGCCATGTGTGCTCTCGAGGCAACCGACTCTTCCCTTCCCACCCGGACGCTCACCTTCGACGGCTGCGTCAACTTCCGTGACCTGGGCGGCTACCGCACGACGGACGGCTTCCAGATCGGATGGCGGCGTCTCTTCCGCGCCGATGGCCTGAACAAGCTGACCCCCGAGGACGACCGCAGGCTCATCGAGCTGGGTGTGGCCACGGTGATCGACCTGCGCACGGTGGACGAGGCCACGCAGCGGGGGCGGTTTCCGGTGGACCGGGTCCCGGTCCGCTACGTGGACCTCCCGCTGACCGACGTCCTCCCGGCCACCGAGGAGCTCCCCTCCTGGCGGGAGGCCTCCTACGTGGCCTCCCGCTACTCGGAGATGGTGTCGAAGGGAGCCCCCGCCCTCACCGGTGCCTTCGAGGCCCTGGCCGTGTCCGACTCGCTGCCGGCGGTGTTCCACTGCAGTGCCGGCAAGGACCGGACCGGGGTGCTCTCGGCGCTGATCCTGGCCTTCCTGGGGGTCCCGGACGAGATCATCGTCGAGGACTACTCACTCAGTGCGGCGGCCATGGAGCGCCTGCTCGACAGGCTCAAAGCGGAGTACCCGGACTCGGTGGCCGAAGTCGAGCGGTACGCACCGGCCATCCTCCAGGTCCTTCCCGGCACCATGGAGGAGTTCCTCGCCGCCATGCGGGCCGAGTACGGGACCTACGAGTCCCTGGCCGGACATCTGGGGGTCGCCGGCGCGGTGGACCGCCTCCGGTCCACGGTGCTGGTCGAGGCCTGATCAGGGGGTCTCTACGGGGAGCCGACGGGCGATCGGTAGGATCAGCCCATGTCCGGCTTCGTCGATGAGGCACAACTGCATGTCAAGGCGGGTGACGGCGGCGCGGGCGCAGTTGCCTTCCGCCGCGAGGCGCACGTCGACAAGGGAGGACCCGACGGTGGCGACGGTGGCCGTGGCGGCAACGTCTGGTTGGTGGCGACCACCAATCAATCCTCCCTGCTCGGCTTCCGCGACCATCCCCACCGCCGTGGCGGCGACGGGGGCCATGGGGGTGGCAAGAAGAAGCACGGGGCCCGGGGCACCGACCTCGAGGTGCCCGTCCCGGTGGGAACCCGGGCCAAGGGTCCCGACGGCACCGTGCTGGTCGACCTGGTCAGCCCGGGCGACCGCTGGATGGCCGGCGAGGGCGGACGGGGCGGACGGGGCAACGCCAGCTTCCTCTCCAACCGACGACGGGCGCCCGCGTTCGCCGAGCAAGGGGAGAAGGGTCAGGAGCAGTGGTACGACCTCGAGCTGGCCCTGGTGGCCGACGTCGCTCTGGTCGGATTCCCCAATGTGGGCAAGAGCACCCTCATCTCGCGCATCTCCGCAGCCAAGCCGAAGGTCGCCGACTATCCCTTCACCACCCTCGAGCCCCACCTGGGGGTGGTGAAGGCCGACGACGAGTCCAACTTCACGGTGGCCGACATCCCCGGACTGGTGGAGGGGGCAGCGGAAGGCAAGGGGCTGGGCCATCGCTTCCTGCGTCACATCACTCGGGCCCGTGCCCTGGTCGTGCTGGTGGAGCTGGAGCCGGTCACCGGCACCAGCCCCGCCGAGCAGCACCGGGTGCTTCTCGACGAACTGGGCCGGTACCAACCCGACCTGCTCGACCGCCCGAGGATCGTGGTCGGGTCCAAGGTGGATGCGGTCCACGCGTTCGACATCGACGACACCTCCGACGATGCGTTCCGGCCGGATCTGGTGATCTCGGCGGTGACCGGCCAGGGCATCCGCGAGTTGGTGGGACGGCTGTCCCAGATGGTCGCCGAGGCGAGGGCCGAGCAGACGGTCGACGAGGGGATGATCGTGATTCACCGCCCCCTGCCCGAGGGCTTCGCCGTCGAGCGGGTCGGGGAGGGTGAGTACCGGGTCATCGGCCGGGTGGCCGAGCGGGCGGTGGCTCTCAACGACGTGACCTCCGACGAAGCTGCGGACTATGTGCAGGGTCGACTGCGCCGGATCGGGGTGGACCGGGCCCTGAACCGGGCCGGAGCCCGCGACGGTGATCTGGTCCACATCGGCGACCTCTCCTTCGAGTGGTTCCGCGACCAGCCCGAGTTCACCGGCGACTCGCAGCGCCGCCGACGCCGATCGTGACGGTGGATTCGGTCACCTCCGCCGGCACCCCTCCGGCAGACGGGTCCTTCCGGGCGCGTACCCTGGTGGTCAAGATCGGATCGTCCTCGGTCACCACCGAGGCCGGCCGGGTCGACGAGGCGGCCATCGACAAGCTGGCCGGCGAGGTGGCCGAGGCCCGCCGAGACGGCAACCGGGTGGTGGTGGTCACCTCGGGCGCGATCGCCGCCGGCTGGAGCAGCCTGGCCCCCGATCAGCCCCGGCCTTCGGACCTGGCCACCCTCCAGGCAGTGGCCGCGGTCGGCCAGCACCGCCTGATGCGGGTCTGGAGCGACGCCCTCGAGCGCCGGGGGCTGTCCGCCGGCCAGGTCCTCCTGGCCCCGCTGGACTTCGTGCACCGCAGCCAGTACCTCCACGCCCGTCAGACCCTGACCCGCCTTCTCGACCTCGGCGTGGTCCCGGTGGTCAACGAGAACGACGCCGTGGCCGACGAGGAGATCCGCTTCGGCGACAACGATCGCCTGGCCGCCCTGGTCGCCCACCTGGTCCGTGCCGAGCTGCTGGTGCTCCTGACCGACACCGCCGGTCTGCTCACCGAGGATCCCCGCCACACCGCCGGCGGCTCCCTCATCGAAGAGGTGGTCGAGATCGACCTGGAGCTCGAGCGCATCGCCGGAGGACCGGGTAGCGCGGTGGGGAGCGGAGGCATGGGCTCGAAGCTGGCCGCGGCCAAGATCGCCGTCTGGTCCGGGGTGGAGGCGGTGATCGCCGACGCCTCTCGGCCCGACGTCCTGGCTGAGGTGGCCGGTGCCACCCCGGGGGTCGGTACCCGGTTCCGCCCCCGGGACCGGCGTCTGCCGGCCCGTAAGTTGTGGATCGCCTTCGCCATCGGCGCGTCCGGCACCATCGCGGTGGATGCCGGCGCCCGCCGGGCTCTGGTCGAGCGGGGCCGCTCGCTCCTTCCCGCCGGCGTCACCGGGGTCCGTGGCGAGTTCAGTGCCGACGACGCGGTCGAGATCGCCGACCCGGACGGCGTGGTCTTCGCCAAGGGTCTGGTCCGCCAGTCCTCAGCGGTGGTGGCCGGCTGGGCGGGGAGGCGGTCGGACCAGCTGCCCGAGGACGAGTCGCCCGAGGTGGTCCACCGTGACGACCTGGTGGTCATCGAGTAGCCGGTGTGCGGAACGGCGAAGAGCACGAACTACGCTGAAACGGTGCCATCGAGCCCCACCTCCACGCTGATCGAACTCGGCCAACGGGCCAAGGCAGCCGGCCGCGTCCTCGCCCGCTCGTCGTCGGACGCCCGGAACGAGGCCCTCGAGCGGGCCGCCGAACTGCTCGACCAGCGGGTCGACCGGGTGCTCGAGGCCAACGCCACCGACGTGGTCAGGGCCGAGGCGTCGGGAGCGGACGCCACCACGCTCGACCGGCTCCGTCTCGATCCGGCCAGGGTCTCCGCCATGGCCGGCGGCCTTCGTCAGGTGGCGGCGCTCCCTGACCCGGTGGGCGAGGTGGTCGACGGGTGGGTGCGGCCCAACGGACTCCGAGTGCAGCGGGTGCGGGTCCCGCTGGGGGTGGTCGGGATCATCTACGAGAACCGACCGAACGTGACCAGCGATGCGGCCGGACTCTGCCTGAAGTCGGGCAACGCCGTCCTGCTGCGTGGCTCATCCTCGTCCATCGCTTCCAACCAGGCCATCGCCACGACGCTGCGGGAGGGCTGGGGCAAGGCCGGACTCCCCGTCGACGGCGTCGGCCTGGTGGAGGACACCAGCCGCGAGTCAGCGGTCGCGTTCATGCAACTCGACGGCCTGATCGACTGCCTGATCCCCAGGGGCGGCCCGTCGCTGCTGGCCTCCGTGCGGGAGCATGCAACCGTTCCCTTCGTGCTCGACGGCGCCGGCAACTGCCATGTCTACGTGGACCGTCATGCCGACCTCGCGATGGCGGAGTCGATCGTGGTCAACGCCAAGGTCCAGCGCCCCGGCGTCTGCAACAGCGCCGAGACCGTGCTGGTCCACCGTGACGTGGCCGACCCGTTCTTGCCGCGTCTGGCGGCCGCCATGCCCGAGGTGACCCTGTTGGGTGACGCGGCCGCCCGGGCGGTGCTGCCGGACATCGGTCCGGCCGGCGACCAGGAGTTCGCCACCGAGTTTCTCGGCCTCACCCTGGCGGTGGCGGTGGTCGACGACCTCGACGGCGCCATCGACCACATCGCCCGTTTCAGCTCGGGCCACTCCGAGGCCATCGTGACCGGCGATCTGGCCACCGCCGACCGCTTCACCGCCGAGGTGGACGCCGCCGCCGTACTGGTCAACGCATCCACCCGCTTCATCGACGGCGAGGAGCTGGGCCTCGGAGCGGAGATCGGGATCTCGACCCAGAAGCTCCATGCCCGTGGCCCGATGGGTCTCCGCCAGCTGACCTCGGTCAAGTACGTCGTCTCGGGGAACGGCCAGGTGCGGTCATGACCCAAGAGATCACCTCCGGGTTCCCCATGGCGGGCGCACCGCGTTTCGAATCCATCGACGCGGTCCGCCAGGGGTTGGCCGGCGTGGACTACCTGGCCGATGAAGGGATCTCCGGCGTGGTCTACCTCGCCGACCGCCTGGCCAAGCCGGTCCTGGTGGAGGGCCCGGCCGGTACCGGAAAGACGGAGCTGGCCAAGTCGGTGGCCCGCCTCACCGGGAGCCGGCTCATCCGCCTCCAATGCTACGAGGGCCTCGACGAGTCCAAGGCGCTCTACGAGTGGAACTACAAGAAGCAGCTCCTGCGCATCCAGGCCGATGCCGGCCAATCGTGGGAGCAGCTCGAAGAGGACATCTTCTCCGAGGAGTTCCTCCTTCCCCGACCGCTGCTCGAGGCCATCCGCTCGCCTGAACCGGTGGTGCTGCTGGTCGACGAGGTGGATCGGGTGGAGTTGGAGACCGAGGCCCTCCTGCTCGAGATCCTGTCCGAGTACCAGGTGTCCATCCCCGAGCTGGGCACGGTGCGAGCCACCCAGATCCCGCTGGTCTTCCTCACCTCCAACAACACCCGCGAGCTGTCCGAGGCGCTCAAGCGGCGCTGCCTGTACCTCCATATCGACTACCCCCAGCTCGAGCGCGAGCGGGCGATCATCGAGACGCGGGTGCCGGGGATCAGCAAGGCGCTCGCCGACCAGGTGGCCCGGATCGTGCGCTCCATCCGCACGCTCGACCTGAAGAAGGACCCCTCGGTCTCCGAGACGCTCGACTGGGCCCGCACCCTGGTGGTGCTCGGAGTGGAGTCGATCGACGTCGAGCAGGCCCGTGACACCCTCCACATCCTGCTCAAGTACCAGACCGACATCGAACGGGCGTCCAAGGAATTGTCCGGGGTGCAGGCCCCGGACTGAGTCCGGACCGGCTCGCTCATGCTCGATCTCCTCACCGGTTTCGTGGGCGAACTGCGCTCCGCCGGTATCCCCGTCTCGCTCACCGAACACCTGGATGCGGCCGAGGCCCTCCGTCACGTGCCCATGGAGGACCGCGAGGCCCTCAAGTACACCCTCGGCGCCAGCCTGGTGAAGTCGTCGACCCACTGGCGTGCGTACGAGACCGCCTTCGAGATCTACTTCTCGCTCCGTGGCCCTGACTATACGATCGCCGAGGATGGGGAGGACCCGGACCTCACCGACGAATCCGGCGCCGAACGGCTCCCGGGTAGCGGCGGTCGCCAGGGTGAGGGTCGCGGGGGAGGTGGCGGCGGTCAGGAGGGGATGACCCCCGAGGAGCTGGCCGACCTGCTCTACAAGGCACTCCTCGGATCCAACGACGCCATGGTGGCTACCGTGGCCCGTCAGGCGGTGTCCCGCTATGCCGGCATGGAGGCCGGTCGGCCGGTGGGCGGGACCTACTACCTGTACCGCACGCTGCGGAACCTCGATCTGGATCGGGTGCTCGAGCGTCTGGTGGCCGACGCCCGAGCCGGAGGACCGCCGCCGGGCGGCGCGGCTGTACCTGAGGAGCTGACCGGCCTGGAGGAACGCCTGCTGCGAGACGAGTTCCAGGTGAGGATCGATCGCCTGCGCCAGGAGATCGAGAGCGAGATCCGCCGCCGCCTGGTCGCCGACCGGGGGAGTGAGGCCCTGGCCAAGTCGATCCGCAAGCCGCTCCCCGAGGACATCGACGTGATGCACGCCACCCGCGATGAACTGGTGGCCCTGCGCAAGCTGCTCCAGCCGCTGTCGCGCAAGCTCGCGGTGCGGCTGGCCCGCAAGCGGCGTCACGGCCGCAAGGGCCCGCTCGACTTCCGGGCCACCGTGCGGCACTCCCTCTCCACCGGTGGCGTCCCGGTCGAACCGAAGTTCCGGTACCCCCGGCCCTCCAAGCCCGAGATCGTGGTGATCGCCGACATCTCGGGCTCGGTGGCCTCCTTCGCCCGGTTCACCCTCCACCTGGTGCATGCCATCAGCTCCCAGTTCTCCAAGGTCCGGAGCTTCGTCTTCATCGACGGCATCGACGAAGTGAGCCGATTCTTCGACGGCGTGGACGATCCGGCCGAGGCGGTGCACCGGATCAACACCGAGGCCGACGTGATCTGGGTCGACGGCCACTCGGACTATGGCCATGCCCTGACCGTGTTCTGGGAGCGGTGGGGCGAGGAGATCACTCCTCGCAGCAGCGTCCTCCTGCTCGGCGACGCCCGCAACAACTACCACGCCTCGCAGGCCTGGGTGGTCAAGGAGCTGCGGGCCCGTGCCCGCCACGTCTACTGGTTGAATCCCGAGCCCCGGGCCTACTGGAACTCGGGCGACTCCATCGTCGGCGAGTACGGGGTCCACTGCGACGACGTGGTGGAGTGTCGGACCCTCCGTCAGCTGGAGAAGTTCGTGGGGGAGCTGGCGTGAGTGCCGGAGAGGCCGGCGGCGGATTCGACTCGCTGGCCGGGGCCGGCACCGGCGCCCCCGAAGGGCCATCTCCGACCGCGCCACCGCTGGGAATCCGCACGGTGAGCACTGGGTCGCCCACGGCCACGCGGATGGTCCTGGTCCGCCACGGCGAGGCGGTGTGCAACGTCACCGGCGTGTGCGGCGGCCCGATCGGCTGCGAGGGGCTGACCGACCGGGGCCGGGCCCAGGTGGCGGTCTTGCGGGACCGGCTCTCCGAGACGGGGGAGCTGGACGGCGCCGACATGCTGTACGCCAGTACTCTGCCTCGGGCCATCGAGACGGCCCGGATCCTGGCCCCGGCGTTGGCCAACGAGGGCGGCGGTGGCGTTCCCCCGGTACCGGTCCAAGAGTGCGGGTTCTGCGAGCTCCACCCAGGCGACGCCGACGGCCTGGGCTGGGCCGAGTTCAGCGCCCGGTTCGGCAGCCCCGACTGGGACACCGACCCGGGACGGCCGATCGCCCCCGGGGGCGAGAGCTGGACCGAGTTCGTCAACCGGGTGGCAGACACCCTGGACGCGGTGGCGGCGCGACACCTAGGCCAGCTGGTGGTGGTGGCCTGTCACGCGGGGGTGGTCGAGTCGTCGCTACTGTCGAAGCTGCCGGTTGTCGGGGGGCTCGAGGGCGCCCGGATGCAGCTTCGTACCCAGCACGCCTCCCTCACCACCTGGGAGGTCGAGGGTGGCCACTGGCGACTGCTGGGGTACAACGACGGGGCTCACCACCTGGGCAGCGCAGGTGGTGGCGGCCAGTCTGGGTCGACTGGCGAGCCGGAGCGGTCGCGGACGATCCTCGGGTACCGGCAGGACGACGCCGCTCAGCAGGCGTAGTCGTCGTCGAAGGCGGTGCTCATCCCCCCGAGCGGATACGGCGCGCTGGGCGAGCTGTACTGGACGATCTGGACCGGTCCGGTGGGGAGGCCCGGGTACTTGGAGCGGACGTTGCCGCACGTGGTCCTTGGGTCGAGCCCCCAGTCGGCGGCCCAGTAAGGGACGGCCGGCCGGTAATTGCCCACGATCGTGGACCAGAGGCCCGGACTGGCGTAGATGCCGACGCTGTTGAGCCCCTCGGACTTGAGCCCCTCGATCGCCCCTTGCACGAGGGCGGCGTTCGACGCCGCGCTCTGCGACCACGACGGACCCGTCTCCACGTCGAGCCACCAGGCCACCGCGGTGTTGACCCCGGCCGACCGGGCATCCTTGAACGCCTGCTGGGCGGCGTTGAACCCGTAGTTGCAGGTGGAGGGGTCGGCCGCTGTGTTGCAGGCTGGGTCGCCGCTTGAGCTGGCGTTGCCGTAGTTCATGAAGACGTACAAGTTGAGGCCCGCTCCGGCCCAGGCCGCCTGTTGGGCCAGGCAGGGATTGACCGGGAAGCCCGGCTCCTCCACCTGGACGATCCCGATGGTGTGGGGCTGGGGTGGGAGCGACCCCAATGGCTGGCACTGCCACTTGGAGATGTCGTAGCCGAAGCTCCCCGAGGGGTACGAGGAGCCGGTGAAGCTGCCGCTGCCGGTGGCCTGGGCCATGCCCACCACCGGCCTGTTGATCACCTGGGGCGCCGAACCCCAGTAGGTCGCGTTGCCGTACGAGGTGACCGCACCGTTGTTGTTGGAGAACCAGTAGCCCCCGCCGTCGGCACTGGCAGTGACGGCCACGATGGGCCGGCTCTGGGGAACGTTGCCCAGGGAGCCGTAGAACGGGGTGCCGAAGGCGAAGATGCCTCCGTCGGAAGCGGCGAACCAGTACCCCCCATTGGGATTTGCGGTCATGCCCACGATGGGCTTGTTGAGGTGGAGGTTGCCCGTCGATCCGTAGAAGTGGGCATCGCCGAAGGAGAAGATGCCCCCGTCGGCGGCCACCAGCCAGTACCCCCCGCCGTCCGGGGTGGCGGCCATGCCCACGATGGGCTGATTGAGCGGCCGGCTGCCCATCGACCCGTAGAACGGCGCATTGCCGAAGGTGAACACACCCCCATCGGACGCCACCAACCAGTACCCGCCACCGTCATGGGTGGCGGCCATGCCCACCACCGGCTTGTTGAGCCGGATGTTCCCGGTCGAGCCGTGGAACCTGGCGTCTCCGAAGGAGAACACTCCTCCGTCGGACGCCACCAACCAGTACCCGTGGCTGTCGGCGGTGCCGGCCATGCCCACGATGGGTTTGTTGAGGGCAAGGTTGCCGGTGGATCCGTAGAACCCGGCACCGCCGAAAGAGAAGATGCCCCCGTCGGAGGCCACCAGCCAGTAGGCGGAGATGCCCGTGGCGGCAACGGCCGGGCTGGACGTCGCTCCGCTCACCACCTGAGTGCCTGTCAGCATCGCCACCACGGCGATCACCAGGGCGAGGATCATCCCCGGACCCCGGTGTCGGTGTGCGGTCGTCCGGGTCGGCGGCCGACGCTCGACGTTCGTGGTGACCATGATGTTGGCGTACTCCCTTGGATTGCGTGGGTGGGACCCCGGGAAGGACGCACCGGAGAGCCGCCGCTCTGATGCCAGTGAGCCGCGAGCCAGGGTCGGGCCAGTCTCGTCGGTGTGGAGAGCGGGGTCAATGACCCCCCCGGTGCCGCCAATGACGTCGCCATCCCTGGTCACCGTCCGATCCCTTGGTGTCGTGGGTGGATCGGGCTCTCCCTGGGTACACTCATTCTTCTATCGGCATACGATAAGTATGCAATATCACGATGGATGTCGCCTACGAAGAGTATGAAAACGGCGGAACCAAGACGCCGACCGACCGGGATGCCTTCGAGAACGCGGCAGTGACGCGGCTCAGGACCGCAGCAGCTCGGCGACGCCGAAGGCCAGGTCGAGCGCCTGCCGGGCGTTGAGGCGGGGGTCGCAGGTGGTGGTGTAGCGCTGGTGGAGCTGGCCCTCGACGATGTCCTCGACGCCTCCGAGGCACTCGGTGACGTCGTCCCCGGTCAGTTCCACGTGTACCCCTCCGGGCCAGGTCCCCTCGGACTGGTGGGCCCGGAAGAACCCCTTCAGCTCCCCGATGATGTCGTCGAACCGCCTGGTCTTTTGACCTCCCTCGGCGGTGAAGGTGTTCCCGTGCATGGGATCGCACACCCACACCACCGGATGCCCCTGGTCCCGAACCGCACGGAGCAGGGGCGGGAGGGCACGGTCGATGGCGTCCACGCCGAACCGGGTGATCAGAGTGAGCCGCCCGGGAACACGCTGTGGGTTGAGCCGCTCGCAGAGGTCGATCACGTCGTCGGCCGTCGCCGAAGGGCCGATCTTCGACCCGATCGGGTTGTTGATTCCGGAGAGGAATTCGCAGTGCGCACCGTCAAGCTGTCGCGTGCGTTCACCCACCCACAACATGTGGGCCGAGCAGTCGTACCATTCCTCGGTGAGCGAGTCGCGTCGGGTCAGGGCCTCCTCGTAGTCGAGGATGAGCGCCTCGTGGCTGGTCCAGAAGTCGACTTCGTGCAGGGAGTCCTCGGCGGTCAGATTGATCCCACAGGCCGCCATGAACCGCAGCGCCCGATCGATGCCTTCTGCGATGTCCTCGAACTGCTGGCCCTCGGCCGACGAGGCCACAAACTGCTGGTTCCAGGCGTGCACCTGGCTCAGGTCGGCGAATCCGCCCTTGGTGAAGGCCCGGAGGAGGTTGAGCGTGGACACCGACTGTTGGTAGGCGGCTACCAGGCGATTCGGGTCCGGCACCCGGGCGCTCCGCTCGGGGAGGTCGTCGTTCACCATGTGGCCGCGGAACGACTCGATCACCTGATCGCCGACCTGCTCGGTCGGAGAGGACCGGGGCTTGGCGAACTGACCGGCGATACGGCCCACCTTGACCACCGGTACGCCCGATCCGTAGGTGAGCACGACGGCCATCTGCAGGATGACCTTGAGCTTGTCACGGATGGCATCGGCGCTGAACTCGCTGAACGACTCCGCGCAGTCGCCGGCCTGGAGGACGAAGGCCCGCCCTTCTGCCGCCTGTCCGAGAGCGCGAGTGAGGTGGCGGGCCTCACCCGCGAACACCAAGGGCGGAAGGCCGGCCAGCTGGGCATGGACACGCTTGAGCTCGCCCTCGTCGGGCCAGACCGGCTGTTGGGCTGCGGGTCTCGACCTCCACGAATCGGGGGTCCACGGCGTGGACGTCGGGCGTCGTGTCACGACACCAGCGTAAGCCCTGTGGCCCTAGGCTCGGGCCATGCCGCCATTTCGATTCGGGGTCCAGCTGTCCAAGGCCGAGTCGGGAGCAGCATGGAGGGACACCGCCCGAAGGATCGAGGAGCTGGGTTACTCCACCTTGTTCATCCCCGACCACTTCGAGGACCAGTTCGGTCCACTGGTGGCGTTGACCGTGGCCGCCGAGGCGACCTCCACCCTCCGGGTGGGCTCTCTGGTGTTCGGAAACGACTACCGCCACCCGGTCGTGCTGGCCAAAGAGGTGGCCACGCTCGACTTGTTCTCCGGTGGCAGGGTGGAGTTCGGCCTGGGAGCGGGTTGGATGACCAGCGACTACGAACAGTCGGGCATCGAGGCCGATCCGGCCGGCACGAGGATCAGCCGGATGGCGGAGAGCCTTGCGGTGATGAAGTCGCTGTGGTCCACCGGAGCAGCCACCTACCAGGGTGAGCACTACCGGATCACCGGGGCGGTGGGGGCCCCCGAGCCGGTCCAACGCCCCCACCCACCGATCATCATCGGCGGCGGCGGACGGCGGGTGCTGGGGATCGCGGCCAAGGAGGCGGACATCGTGGGGGTGAATCCGAGCCTGGCCGCCGGGCACATCGGCACCGAGGTCCTCGAGACCACGACCGCGGAGTACTACCGCCAGCGGATCGAGTGGATCCAACTGGCCGCCGGGGCACGTTTCGATGCGCTCGAACTCCAGGTCCTCACCTTCTTGGTCCAGATCGTGCCGAACCGCGCCGAGGCCATCGCCCAGTTGGCTTCCCTCATGTCGGTCACCCCCGAGCAGATCGAAGGGTCGCCCATCGCACTGATCGGCACCACCGACCAGATCGTCGAGCTCCTTCGTGAACGACGGGAGACATTCGGCTTCACGTACATCGTGGTGCACGAGGCGGAGATGGAAGCATTCGCACCGGTGGTCGCGGCACTCGCCGGTACCTAGGAGTGGCGACAGCGCCACTCCGGATCGGCATCTTCGGCGGGACCTTCGACCCGATCCACTCCGCCCACCTCGAGGTCGCCGACGCCGTCCGCAAGGCGCTCCTGCTCGACCGGATGCTGGTGGTGGTGGCCAACCAGCCCTGGCAGAAGGAGGGGGAGCGACCGGTCACGCCGGCCGAGGACCGGTACGCCATGACCGAGGCGGCACTGGCCGACCGCCCGGGGCTCGAGCCCTGCCGGATCGAGCTGGACCGCGGCGGACCCTCGTACACCATCGACACCGTCCGTGACCTGCAACGCACCTATCCAGGCGCCCAGCTGGTAGTGGTGGTGGGATCGGACGTGGTCGGCGGCCTCGGCACCTGGAAAGACGAGCGTGATCTGCGTGGTCTGGTGACCCTCGCCGTGGTGGGACGGCCGGGCGTCCCACCGGTGCTGCTCCCGCCGGGTTGGCACGGGGTGGACGTGCCGGTGGCGCCGTTCGACGTGTCCAGCACCGAGGTGCGTGAACGGCTCGAGACCGGTGCCGCGGTGGACGGACTGATCCCCGAGGCGGTGATCCGTTGCATTCGCCAGCGTGGTCTGTACGCTACGGGGAGATGAGTGTGCGGATCACGCCGAGCGGTGCAGGGAGCACCACGTCCCCCGGGACGAGGTACCCCCGCTCCGCTCCGGTCCCCTTCGACCTGACCGAGGTCGCCACCGGGGTCGACACCGAACCCCGGCCCCAGGCTCCCGTCGTCGAGGGGCCAGGCCCCGGCACCGCCACCGAACTCGAGCCGGGGAGCGAACCGACTACGGCGAGCAGGAGCGAGCTCCGTGCCGCCCGGCGCCAGCGTCGGCGCCTGATGGTGGTCTGTGCCGTGGTCATCGCCGTCTGCCTGGTGCTGACCATCGTGGTCGTGGGTCTCGCCCGCAACCGGGTGGCCGGATCCCAGTCGCTACCCTCGGTGAGGACCGGTCGGATTCCCGGACCGGCCTGGTCGTCCACACCCAGCAGCACCCGTCCAGCGAACCCCGACGCACTCGCGTCGCAAGGAGGCCACCCTTGATCGCCACCAGCCCTACGCCGCTCGTCGAGCAGGCCGAACCGTCCGTACCCGAAGAGTGCATGGTGGCCGCCCGTGCCGCGGATGCGAAGTCGGGCGAGGACACCACCGTCCTGGCCGTGGGCGAGCTGCTCGGTCTCACCGATGCCTTCGTGATCACCAGCGGGACCAACACCCGCCAGGTCAAGACCATCGTGGACGAGGTGGAACGCCAGGTGAAGGAGGCAGGAGGTCTGCGACCGGTTCGGGTGGAAGGCCTCGACGACGCACGGTGGGTGCTGATGGACTACGGGGACTTTCTGGTGCACGTCTTTCTGGACGAGGCGCGTGAGTTCTACGACCTCGAGCATCTGTGGGCAGAGGCTCCCCGGGTGGCGTGGAGGCTCGACTGACTGAGCCGCCGCCTCAGGGCAGGGGAGCCTGGGGTAGGTAGGACGCGCGAGTCACCGGTCCGGGGACCTGGGCGCCACTTGCGGTCGGCACGCCGATGGGTAGGCCGGCGATCTGGAAGAGGACCCCGGTGACCGCGGGTTGCTGGGTGGCGGTGAAGACCACCTGGGCGATGGCCAGGGTCTGGTCCGGGCCGACCACCTGGACGGGGTTGGTGGAGAAGTCGACCGTGGCGATGCCGGCGGTCACCGACACGGAGACCTTCGTCTTGGTGCCGGTCAGGAAGCTCTGGAGGCCAAGGCTGGACTCGGCGGTCGTCGGCCCTTCGAGCAGGGCCTCCATCACCTGGGTGAGCGTTGCCGGGATCTGGACGTCGCGGGAGACGGCGATGACGTGCTGACTGGGTGCCACCAGGTAGATCGTCTCGGGCACGGCCACCGCCGGGGGAGTGGCCGGGTTGGTGGTCGTCGTGGATGCGACCGGGTTGAGCAGGGGGAATGGGACGTTGTCCTTGGCGATGGCACTGGGCGGACCGTTGGTCGGGATACCGCAGGCAGCGGTCGCCATCACGACGACGCCCAGGGCGATCATGGCGAGGGGTCTCATCCGTGGTCGGCTCATCCCTGCCCCCAGTCGTTCTCGGCATCTACGAGTGGGAGTTCGATGATGAAGCGGGAGCCACCGCCGGGTGCATTGGTGACGAGCACGGTGCCTCCATGGAGGCGCACATGCTCGGCCACCAGGGAGAGCCCGAGCCCGGTGCCGTCACTGGATTCGCGCTGGCCGGAGCGACTACCACGGTAGAAGCGCTCGAACAGGTGCTGACGCTCGGCGGGGGGGACGCCGGGGCCGTGATCCTCGACGATCACCCGGATGAACCGCTTCCCATCGGTGCGCCGGGCTCCGCCGGGCCCGACAGAATCGCCTTCCACGATCACCCGGGTGACACCTCCGGCGTAGAGGTTGGCGTTCTCCACCAGGTTGGTCATCACCCGTTCGAAGCGACGCTTGTCCACCCGGAGCCTCAGCCCGTCCACCCCGGGCCCGATCTCCACCGGAAACGACACGGCGACCCGTTGGCCGTCCGGGTCGACCGGCGCCGAAGCGGCGACCGCCCGGCGAACCAGCTCTCCAGGATCGACTTCGTCGAGCGAGAGTTCGGCCGAGCCGGCGTCGAATCTCGAGATCTCCAGCAGGTCGTCGACCATCCGGGTGAACCGGTGGAGATCGCCGTCGAGTAGGTCGAGTGCACTCTGGGCGCGAGGGGACAGCTCTCCCCGGTGTGCCTCGAGCACGCCCACCGTTGCGGTCAGCGTGGTCAACGGGGAGCGCAGTTCGTGGCTCACGTCGGACGTGAACCGCGCCTCCCGCTCGATCCGCTCCTGCACGTTTGCGGTCATCCGGTTGAAGGCGGACGCCAGCTCCTGGAGGTCGCTGTCGTCCCCGGCCTCCACCCGCGTGTCGAGGTCGCCACCCGCTATGGCCACGGCTGCGTCGGTCACTCCCGCCAGTGGGCGCAGGGCCCTCCCGCTCGCCCATCGCCCGACAGCCGCACCCGCCAGGGTGGTGACCAGGGCGGCGGCGGCCAGAGTGATGGCCAGCGTCCGCAGGGTGTTCTCGAGCTCGTCGAGCGAGAAGACCTCGAAGTAGGAGGCACCCACCGCGGGCAGGGGGACGCCGATGGCCAACTGCGGGGATCCGCCGACCGAGATGAACTGGGATGCCGGTGTCCCGGTCAGGACCATGGCCCGGAGTTCGAGGGGGAGCGCACTCTGTCCCACGGAGATCGACGTGGCGAACCACTGGTCGCCCCGGTGCAGGACGGACCGGGACCCGGGCAGAGTGTCGACCGACTCGATCAACTGGTTCACCTGGGTGCCGGGGGAGCGCAGTGCATTCTGGATCAGGGACGCATTGGCGAAGGCCTGACGCTGGTCGGCTCCCTGGCGTTCGCTGAGGTAGCTCTGGCGGGCGGTGAAGTAGGTGATCCCGGCCATGATGGTGGACAGGAGGAAGGCTCCGATGGCGAAGGTCACGGTCACCCGGGCACGGAGGCCGAGCCCTTCGGACAGGCGGGTCCGGTGGGTACGCCGGGAGGGGGCGCCGTCTGTCGGCCGCGCCTCGTCAGGCCGGTCAGTCGACGCTGGGCCCCCGGGCGGTTCGGCCGGGTCCATCGATCAGACGGCCAGCTTGTAGCCCATGCCGCGGACGGTGAGGATGAATCGGGGATTGGCGGGATCCGGTTCGACCTTGGTGCGCAGGCGGCGAACGTGGACGTCGACCAGGCGGCCGTCGCCGAAGTAGTCGTAGCCCCATACCTTCTCGAGGAGATGCTCACGGCTGAGCACCTTGCCCGGATGATCGGCCAACTCGCACAACAGTCGGAACTCGGTTCGGGTGCAGTGGACCTCGGATCCGCCCCTGCGGACCACGCCGGCGTCGGGTTCGATCTCGACGTCGCCGAAGGTGATCACCGATTCGGGCGCGTCGTCGGTGCGTGAACGTCGGAGCAGGGCCCGGATGCGGGCCGCCAGCTCCTTGGCCACGAACGGCTTGGTGACATAGTCGTCCGCACCCGCCTCGAGGCCGGCGACCACGTCATGGGTGTCGGATCGGGCAGTGACCATGATGATCGGCACCGTGCTGGTGCGCCGGAGCGTGCGGCAGGTCTCGAACCCGTCCATCCCCGGCAGCATGAGGTCGATGAGCGCCAGCTCGAAGGGATCGTCGTTGAACCGGTCGACCGCCTCCTCGCCGGTGGGCACGTCCTCGACCTCATAGCCCTCGTCCTCGAGGGCGAGACGCATGGACGAGCGGATCCGCTCGTCATCCTCCACCACCAGGATGCGGCTCATGCCCCGATCATGGCACGGGTCACCTGGTTGGTACGGGCGGCCCGCCCGTCTCGATCAGGTGTTGAGCCAGATCTGGGTGGGCCACACGGCCCCGCTGATCATCCCGTAGGCACCCGACCCCTCAGGAGTGGTGGGGTTGTTGAAGTTCTCGACCTTGGGCTGAGCCGCCACCGACCAGACGCTCCGCGCCGTCCAGAGGTAGGGGATGTCCGAGCCCATGAGCCTGCCCACCTCCTGATAGGCGGCGGTCCGATCGGCCTGGTTGGTGGACTGGCGGCCCTTGATGAGCGCCGCCTGCATGTTGGGGTCGGTGTTCCGGGCCATGTTGATCGAGAACACCGAGTTGATATTGGTGGGACTCCAGAAGATGTAGTTGAGGTCGGGGTCGACGGCACCGAACTGACGCCACATCTGCGCCTGGAACTTGCCCAGCAGCGCGGTGTTGATGATGTTGGCCTGCTGGATGGGGGCCAGGGTCACCTGCATGCCGGCCGTCTGCAGCTGCTGCTGGACGAACTCGGCCTCGCGGGTGGTGGCCGGGTCGGGGACGTGATTGATGACCAGGGTCACCGGCTTGCCCGTCTCCTGCTGCACCTCCTTGATCAGCTGCGCCGCCTTGGTCGGATTCGGCGCCGGATAGCCGGTGGGTGCGAAGTAGGGCGTGCCGCTCACGAAGGGCCCGTTGGAGGGAGGCTGCACCCCGTTGGTGATCACCTTGGAGTACTGGGCGGAGCTGACGGCCATGGCCGCGGCCTGTCGGACCTTGATGTTGTCGAAGGGCGCCTCGGACAGATTGAGCAGGACGCAAGCCATGTCCGGCTCGCCGGCGACCTTGGTGGAGTCGTCGATGTAGGCCAGAGAGCCGTCGGCCCGCAGGCTGGCGGTGACGTTTGACGTCGAGGTGTGCATGATGTCCACGCTGCCCGACTTCAGACTGGCCAGGAGCTGATCAGGGTCGGGGATGGGCTTGTAGGTGATGCTGTCCAGATAGGGGAAGCCCGGACGCCAGTAGTGGGGGTTCTTGGTGGCGGTGAAGTGGTCGTTGGGGTTCCAGGACTCGAATACGAACGGGCCGGTGCCGATGGGTTTGGTCTGGCTGCCGGAGGCCAACCAGGTCGGTTCGGCGATGAAGGCGACCTGGCCGCCGATGCCGCCGGCCAGGAAGTAGTTGAACGGCACCCACGGCGAGCTCATGGTCACGGTGACCTCGAGCGGCCCGGTCACGCTGACCGCGGAGATAGTGGTCAGCGCCGGCCCGGTCAGCGCCGCTGATCGCTGGGCGTTGAGGTTGGCCGCCACCGCCGCCCCGTCGCAGGGGGCGTTGTTGTGGAAGACCAGGTTGGGTCTCATGGTGATGGTCCACACCGTGTAGTCGGTATTGGGGGTGATCGACTTGGCCAAGTAGGGCTGCACGGAGCCGTCGGCAGCGAGGATGGCCAGCGGGTCGAACACCGTCCGGGCGTAGAGGATGCCGGTGGTGTCGTAGGTGCCCTTGGTCGGGCTGAAGCCGACTTCCTCTGCCTCGGTCCCGAAGATCAGGGACCCGCCCTTTTTGGGAGTGGCCGAGGAGATCCCGTTGGGGTGTGACGCGGTCCCCGAGGTCGATGAGCCCGAGCCCGAGCCCGAGCCCGAACTGCAGGCGGCCAGCAGGCCGCCCGACGTTCCGACCACGGCGACCCCGGCCCCCACGGCCGCTCCCCGGGCGAGAAATGAGCGTCGGTCGATTCGATCAGACATGATCCCCCTTTTCGGCACTACCGGGAGTTTCCGGCGGCATCCGTCTCCATCATTCGGCAGTGGCGTCGCAGGTGTGGCCATGGGTGATCCCCGACCGTGCTGCGACGACCTGACGTTAGCCCCCGGCTCGCCGCGACGAGAGGATCGTCGTCCACCGATCGGCGCGGTACGGAGTCGGGGGCCGCCGACTCCGCCGGGGGTACGCCGACCGGCAGGACCTGCCCGATACGCTGCAGAGGTGCCTTGGGAGATCGACGCCTTCCGCCGGTCGGTCGGCGGACTGTCCCCGGCCTCGGTCCGGGCCTACTCGTCCGACCTGACCCGGTTCGTGGAGTGGGCGTCACGGGGAGGGGCCGAGGGACCCGCGGATGTCGACAGGATCACGCTCCGTCGGTACCTGGCCTATCTGGCCACCCGCCGGTACGCGAAGGCATCGATCGCCCGTGCCGCCGCCTCCCTCCGCTCCTACTTCCAGTGGTGCGCCAAGCGCGGCCTGATCGACGGTGATCCCTCGGCCCGGCTCTCGGCACCGTCGCCTGACTCCAAGCTTCCCCGGGTGCTCGGCCACGCCGAGCTGCAGGAGCTGTTGGAGCCCTCCACCCCGAACGGCCCGGCCGGCCATACACCGACGGACCGTCGGGACGACGCCGTCTTGGAGCTCCTCTACGGCAGCGGGCTCAGGGTGGCCGAGCTGTGCGGCCTCGACATCGATGACGTGAACCTGTCCGAGCTGGTGGTGAGGGTGACCGGCAAGGGATCCAAGGAGCGCCAGGTCCTGCTCCACGAGCAGTGCGCCCATGCCATCCGTGCCTGGCTGGACGGCCCCCGGTCGGTGATGGTCACCGAGGCCAGCCCAGGGGGCGCCCTGTTCCTGAACAGCCGTGGAAACCGCCTCGGATCCCGGGATGTGAGGCGGATCCTCGACCGCCGCTCACCCGTCCCGACCCACCCCCACGCCCTCCGTCACAGCTTCGCCACCCACCTGCTGGACGGCGGTGCCGACCTCCGGGTGGTACAGGAATTACTGGGTCATGCCAGCTTGCAGACCACGCAGGTCTACACTCATGTCAGTAAGGAGCGCTTGCTCACAGTGTATTCGGGCACGCACCCACGGGCCTAAGGGGACAATTGGCGACGCAACTGGACAGTGTCGGACACGGGATCGACGCGCTGTGGGCCGAGTACAAGAAGACCGGAGCCCGGACGCTACGCGACCAGTTGATCGTCCACTACGCCCCAGTGGTCAAGTACGTGGCCGGCCGCGTGTCGGTCGGACTGCCCCGCCACGTGGACGAGGCCGACCTGGCCAGCTACGGGATCATCGGCCTCATCGACGCCATCGAACGGTTCGAACCGTCGCGCAAGATCAAGTTCGAGACCTACGCCATCCCTCGGATCAAGGGCGCCATCATCGATGAGCTTCGCTCCATCGACTGGGTCCCACGTTCGGTCCGGGCCAAGGCTCGGGCCGTCGAGCAGTCCTATTCCAAGCTCGAGGCCACCCTTCACCGCACTCCGACCGACGCCGAGGTCGCCGCCGACCTGGAGATGACCGATGCCGAGTTCCAGACCGCACTGCGGAAGATCTCTTTCGTCGGTGTGGTCGCACTCGACGAGGTGTTCCGCGGTGGTGACCGGTCCGACCGGTCGACCCTGGGGGAGACCCTTCCCGACAGCGGCGCAGGCCCCATGGACACTTTCGAGGTCAAGGAGACCAAGGAAGCCCTGATCCAGGCGGTGAGCCAGATGGCCGAGCGCGAAAAGACGGTCCTCACCCTCTATTACTACGAAGGTCTGACCCTGGCGGAGATCGGCGACATTCTCGGCGTGACCGAGTCCCGGGTGTGCCAGATCCACACCAAGGCGGTCCTGCAGTTGCGGGCGAAGCTGGCTGATCGGCCGGAAGGCGCGGGGCGACGGCTGGACGGTGCCAAGGCGGCCACCGGCGCAGCCAGAGTACCCACCACCGCCGCCGGCTGAGGTCCGAACGGACCCAGAACCGGCGTGAGTGGAGCGACTCTCCACCAGCCACTACGATGGTTGAGCTTCGCCAACCGGCGGAGCATTCACGCAGGATCGATTGCGCACCCGGCCGCGTCCACGGTCGCCTCTTCGGAGGTGTTGTGGCCGGGGTGGACCAACCGTCACAAGGAGCAGGAACATGGCTGTCGTCACGATGAAGCAACTACTGGGCGCGGGCGTCCACTTCGGTCACCAGACCCGTCGGTGGAACCCGAAGATGCGTCGGTTCATCCTCGGTGAGCGGAACGGGATCTACCTGATCGACCTCCGCCAGACGATGAAGGGGATCGAGGAGTCCTACGGGTACATCCGCGATCTGGTCGCAGGGGGCGGCACCATCCTCTTCGTCGGCACGAAGAAGCAGACCCAGGGCCCTGTGGCCATCTACGCCGATGCGTGCGGGATGCCCTACGTGAACGAGCGCTGGCTGGGCGGGATGCTCACCAACTTCCAGACGGTCTCGACCCGGGTGAAGCGGATGAAGGAGTTCGAGGCCATGGAAAAGGCCGGCGACTTCGACGCCATGCCGAAGAAGGAAGCGCTCCGCCACACCCGTGAGCTCGAGAAGCTGCAGCGGAACCTCGGTGGCATCCGGGGCCTCGACAAGCTCCCCGACGCCATCTTCGTGATCGACACGAAGAAGGAGCACATCGCTGTCACCGAGGCCAACAAGCTCGGCCTGCCGGTGGTGGCCGTGGTCGACACCAACTGCGACCCCGACGTCATCACCCACGTCATCCCGGGGAACGACGACGCAATCCGTTCGGGTGCACTCCTGTGCCGAGTGGTGGCCGACGCCGTCACCGAGGGTCGCTTCATCGCCCAGCAGCGCCCCGCGCCGCCAGCCGCGGCTGCCCCCGCGGCCCCGACTCCGGCAGTCACACCGGCCGCTGCTCCCATTCCGCCCCCGCCGGCAGCACCGGTCGCCGAGACTCCTGCACCTGCACCCGCACCTGCACCTGCTCCCGAGGCCCCGGCCGCCCCACCTGCCGCTCCACCGGTCGCCGAGACTCCCGCACCTGCACCCGAGGCACCCTCTCCCCAGCCAGCCCCCGTGGCCGAGGCTGCCGCTCCGGCGCCGGTCACCCCGACCGAGGAGGTCTGACCGTGCCGTCCTTTTCCGCCAAGGATGTCCAGAAGCTCCGCCAACTGACCGGCGTGGGCATGTTGGACGCGAAGCGCTCCCTCGAGGAGAATGACGGCGACATGGACCGGTCGATCACCTGGCTGCGCGAGCAGGGGCTGGCCAGCCAGGCCAAGCGTGCCGACCGCGAAGCCTCCGAAGGTGCGGTGGCCATCGGTCGCTCGGGCTCGGCGGCCTCCATCGTCCAGCTGCGGTCGGAGACCGACTTCGTGGCCAAGTCGGAGCAGTTCGTGGCCTTGGTCTCCTCCCTGGCCGATCTGGTGGCCGAGCAGGGCGAGGCCGCCATCGATGCCAAGGCCGACGAGATCGACAGTCTCAAGATCACGCTCAAGGAGAACATCTCGGTGGGCCGGGTGGTCCGGATCGAGGCTCCAGCCGACGGTGTCGTCGACTCCTACCTGCATCTGCAGGCCGGTCGTGGTGTCAACGCGGTGGTCGTGGCACTCCGGGGCGGTACCGAGGAGCTGGCCCACGACATCGCCGCCCACATCGCCTTCGCCCGTCCCATCTACACCAACCGTGAGGACGTGCCCGAGGCCGAGGTTGCCGCCGAGCGGGAAACGGTCGAGAAGATCGCCCGCAACGAGGGGAAGCCCGAAGCGGCGCTCCCGAAGATCGTCGAGGGGCGGCTGAACGGCTGGTACAAGGAGCGGGTGCTCCTCGATCAGCCCTACGTGAAGGACGAGAAGCAGACCATCGCCAAGCTCCTCGGATCGGCCTCGGTGACAGCGTTCGCCCAGGTCGTCGTCGGCGACTGAGCCAGCGGTGGGTGACCGTCGTCGCATAGTCCTGAAGATGTCCGGTGAGGCGCTTGCCTCCTCCGCGTCCGACGAGACCATCGACGCCTCGGTGGTGGAACGGCTGGCCCGTGAGATCGCCCTCACCCGCGACGAGCTCGATCTCGAGCTGGCGGTGATGGTGGGTGGCGGCAATATCTGGCGTGGCACCACCGGCGCCGGTGCCGGCATGGACCGGGCCACCTCGGACACCATGGGCATGCTGGGCACGGTGATCAACGCCCTGGCCCTCCAGGACGCGCTCGAGCATCACGGCCAGTCGACCCGTGTGCTCTCGGCAGTCCAGATGGCCGAGGTGGCCGAGCCCTACATCCGCCGTCGGGCCATCCGTCACCTCGAGAAGGGCCGGGTGGTGGTGTTCGCCGCCGGCATGGGCAATCCCTACTTCACCACCGACACCTCGGCCGCCCTTCGCGGCGCGGAGATCGAGGCCGAACTGCTGTGCAAGGGCACTCACGGCGGCGTCGACGGCGTGTACTCGGCCGACCCCCGGCTCGACCCCGGCGCCACCCGTTACGACGAGGTCTCCTTCATGGAGGTGGTGTCGAAGGATCTGCGGGTGATGGACCTGACTGCCATCACCTTCTGCATGGACAACGGGCTGCCCATCCGGGTGTTCGATCTGATGGAACCGGGCAATATCCGCAAGGCGCTGAGCGGCCAGTCCATCGGGACGTTGGTGCGATGACCGTCCCGATCCTGCCCGTAGATCCTCGGTGGGGACGTGCATCTCGGTGGTGCCGTACCCCGCTGGCTACGCTGGACTTCTAATGGATGACGACCTGATCGCCCTGGTGGTCTCTGATGCGCGTGAGCACATGGCAAAGGCTGTGGAGCACACCCAGGCCGAGTTCGCCGCCATCCGTACCGGACGGGCCACACCCGCCCTGGTCGAGCACCTCAAGGTGGACTACTACGGCACGGAGACCGAGCTCCGTCAGATGGCCGGATTCAGCGTCCCCGAGGCCCGGCTCCTGGTGGTGTCGCCCTACGACAAGAGCTCGCTGGCGGCCATCGAGAAGGCGATGCAGGGGTCCGACCTGGGCATCACCCCGTCCAACGACGGATCGGTCATCCGACTGTCCTTTCCGGTCCCGACGGAGCAGCGCCGCAAGGAGCTGGTCAAGGTGGTCAAACAGAAGGCCGAGGAGGGTCGGGTCGGTGTGCGCAATGCCCGGCGCTCGGCCCGCCACGACCTCGACGCCATGCAGAAGGGCGGTGAGCTTTCGAGCGACGAGCTCGAGCGGGTGGAGAAGGATCTCGACAAGATCACCCAGGACCAGGTAGCTGCCATCGACCGGCTGCTGGCCCACAAGGAGCAGGAGCTCCTCGAGATCTGACAGCGGATCGGGCCGTCCGAGGCCCGATCGATGGGAGGAGACAACCGCGTGGACGACGTCCCAGACTGGCGAGAGGATGAGGTGACCCGGACCGACCTCCCCGCGACGCGTCCCGAGTCGACCGGCCCCGCTACCGGCCAGGTCCGCATCGTCGGCGCCGAGCCGGCGGGGGAGGTGACCGGAGAGCTGCCCAAGGTGACCCGGGCAGACGAACCCGAGGTCGAGGATGACGGAGCGTCGGACCAGGTCGGCCTCTTCGCCCATGACGACGACCTCGACCAGCCTTCGGTGCGACTCACGGACCAGCCCGCCGCCCCGGAAGCGTCTGGTCCGGCCGTCCGTCCGGTTGGACCGGGCCAGACGGCGGTGCCCAGTGGCGCCCCGACCGAGCTGCCCCACTGGACCGAGCCCCCGACCGGGCAGGTCCCGGCCGTGCTGGCCCGTGACACCGGCGACGAGGGATCGGGGATCGAGGCTCCGAGTTGGCGCGAGGAGGACGCTGACTGGGTCGCCCACGAAGAGCTGTTCGAGCCGGGCATGTTCGGCGACGACCAGGTGGCCCTGGGGTCGCTCGACGAGACCGATCGTACCGATCAGGACCGCCGTCCCTGGGAGTTCGACCTCGACCCCACCGGCTCCACGCCGAAGGTGGGTACCGCTGGGGACGCCGAAGGTGATTCCGCCACCGTCCATCCGATCACCGAACCGGTCGAGGTGGTGGCGGCCGACGCCGAGGCAGCCGAACCGGGTGATCGTGGGATCGTGCGCCCCGATTCGGGGCGTGCTGCCGGAGGATCCGTCGCCGGCATGGCCGCGGCGGCTGCCGGTATCGATGCCGCAGGAGCCGGCGGCTCTGGACCCGGCCCCTCGGACCGGGCCGGGGCAGGCCCGGTCCCGCTCGACGATGAACCGCAGGTCGGTGACAGGTCGTCACTGTCCGAGCCGGCACTGCCCGCCGGGACCGAGCGACTCGGCCGCTCCCGACGGAGTGGACTGCTCCCGGCGCGCCTGCGGGCCAAGCGACCCGAGGAGCTGGCCGACGCCGCCGTACCGCTGGCCGCCGAACCGCCCGGCGCCTCGGTCACCGAGGTCCCCGGAGCCGGAAGGAAGAAACGAGACGTGGCCGGCCTGGCCGCGGCCGACCGGACCGCTGAGCAGGACGAGGATCTGACTGGCGACGGGACGGACCGCCAGGATGCGGACGCCCCCGGTGCTGTCGCGGGGACCGCAGCGGCAGGGGGCCGCCGTGGCGGTCGCCGGTCATCGGCCCGATCGGACCGACCCTCGGATCAGGCAGGGTCCGACCGGTCGACCGGTGGCGGGCCGCCTTCGCCGGACCGTGCCCGCCGTCCGCGCTCGGGTGGGGAGTCCCGCCCGGGGACCACGTCGATCGGGCTCCGCGTGGGCACCGGGGTCGCGGTTGCCGTCATCGCCCTGTTGGCGTTCAAGCTGGGCACGGTGGCGTCACTAGTCCTGGTCGTGGTCGTGTTGACCTTCGCAGCCGGCGAGTGCTTCGGCGTCCTACGGCGGGCCGGTTACCGCCCAGCCACCCTCCTCGGTCTGGTGGGCACCATCTCGCTGACCGTCGGGGCCTACAGCAAAGGGGTGGCCGCCCTCCCGCTGATTCTGGTGTTGATCACCGTGTTCACCCTGGTCTGGTACCTGTTCGGTATCGAACGAGGATCACCTGTGGCCGGTACGGCGGCCACACTGTTGGCCGTCGGGTGGGTCTCGCTGCTCGGTTCGTACGCCGGCCTCATCCTTTCGCCGTCGGCCTTCCCCGATCGCCACGGCATCGCCTTCTTGTTGGGGGCGATCATCGCCACGGTGGCCAACGACGTCGGCGCCCTGGTGGTGGGTGGGTGGATGGGCCGGACGCCCCTGGCACCGTCGATCAGTCCCAACAAGACCTGGGAGGGTCTGCTGGGCGGCGCCGTCTTCACCGTCCTGGTCTCGACGGTGGTGGTCGGGGCCATCCATCCCTGGTCGGCGGCCAACGCTGCACTCCTGGGGGTGGTGGTCGCCGTGGTCGCCCCCATCGGAGACCTGTGCGAATCGCTGCTCAAGCGTGACCTCCGCCTGAAGGACATGGGCACCCTGCTTCCCGGCCACGGGGGAGTCCTCGACAGGGTCGATGCGCTGCTCTTCGTGCTCCCGGCCACCTACTACCTGGTCCGTGCGCTGAATATTGCCTGAATCTCGGGCAGGCTAGAGGGATGGCCATGTCGACCGACGGTGCGTTCCCTGCCGGCTCTCCGGCCTCGGTCTCGCTGGTGGGCTCGACCGGTTCCATCGGGACCCAGACCATCGACGTGGTGGAACAGTGCCCGGACCAGTTCCGTGTGGTCGCCCTGGGTGCCCACCGGTCGGTCGAGATGCTGGCCGACCAGGCCCGACGGCTCCGGCCCGACACGGTGGCCATCGGCGACCCCGAGTGTGCACCCGCGTTGGCCCGGCTGCTGCCACCGGGGATCGACGTCGAAGTGGGCACCGAGGGCCTGGCCGCCATCGCCACCCTGGCCGACGTCGCCGTCAACGGGATCGTAGGGTTTGCCGGACTGACGGTGACCCTGGCCGCGCTGGAAGCGGGCCGCCGGTTGGCCCTGGCCAACAAGGAGTCGATCATCGCCGGCGCCCCGATCGTGCAGCGGGCCCGGAGCACGCCGGGGGCGGAGATCATCCCCGTGGACTCCGAGCACTGCGCGCTGCACCAGTGTCTTCGAGCCGGAGGGAGCGGGGACGTCCGTCGGCTGTTGCTGACCGCTTCGGGGGGTCCGTTCCGGGGTCGCACCAAAGAGGAGCTGGCTGCGGTCGACGTGGCCGAGGCGCTCGAGCATCCGACCTGGACGATGGGTCCGAAGATCACGGTGGACTCCTCCACCCTGATGAACAAGGGACTCGAGGTCATCGAGGCACACGAGCTCTTCGGTGTCCCCTACGACGCCATCGACGTGGTCGTCCATCCCCAGTCGATCATCCACTCCATGGTCGAGTTCACCGACGGGGCTGTGGTCGCCCAGCTCTCCCTGCCCGACATGCGCCTGCCCATCGGGTACGCGCTGGCCTACCCCGGTCGGCTCCCCACGGCGTTCGGCGCCATCGACTGGACCCGGCTCGCCACTCTTGAATTCGAGGAGCCCGACCGCACCCTGTTTCCTTGCCTGGACCTGGCCTACCGCGCCGGCCGCCTCGGTGATCTGGCCCCGGCCTGGCTCAACGCGGCGAACGAGGTGGCGGTGGCCGCGTTCCTGGCCGGGCGGATCCGGTGGGTGGCCATCGCCGAGGTGGTCGAAGGCACTCTCGACCGCTACGACGTGCGGGCGCCCAGTCCAGCGGCCGACGGACCGGTGGACCCGTGGACGGTCGAGGACGTGCTCGACGCCGATGCCACGGCCCGACGGTTGGCGGAGTCCGTGGTGGTCGGGTGCGAGGCGGCGGCATGAGCACGACCGATTTGCGGCCCCCGTTCACAACGGCCTCCGAGCCCGAGCCGCCTGGCAGTGGGTTCTCCGACAAGGTGAAGTCGCCGAGACGCGCCGCGGCGGAACTGTCGGCGGCGGCCGTGGTCATCGTGGCCGCGGCGGTGGCGGCCGGGGTCGTCGACCTGCTCATCGTCGTCCTCTGCCTCGTCGTGATGGTGATGGTCCACGAGGCCGGCCACCTGCTGGCCGCCAAGCGGGGCGGCATGAAGGTGACCGAGTACTTCCTCGGGTTCGGGCCGCGCCTGTGGTCGTTTACCAGAGGCGAGACCGAGTACGGGATCAAGGCCTTCCCCCTTGGCGGGTACGTCAAGATCCCCGGGATGACCAACCTCGAGGAGGTGGACCCGGCGGACGAGGCGCGCACCTATCGCCAGCAGCCGTTCCATGCCCGACTGTTGGTGGCGGTGGCCGGCTCGGCCATGCACTTCCTGATGGCGGCCGTGCTGCTGTTCGCACTGTTGACCTTCGTCGGTGTTCCCAACGGCGACCAGGTCGCCATCGAGAAAGTCGGGACGGTGGGTGGGCGGCCCGGACCGGCCCAGGTGGCTGGCGTCAGACCGGGCGACGTCGTCGTTTCGGTGGACGGGAAGAGGGTCGCCGGCAATGTGGACGTGCTCACCTCCACCATCCGGAACCATCCCAGCCAGCCGGTGACCGTGGTGGTCGATCGCCACGGGACCAAGCAGACGCTGACGGTCACACCGGCCAACGGCCGCGTGGCCAGGGAACCGGGCCTGGTGGTGCCGAAGGGCGCCGGTCCCTTCGGCATCGTCGGGGTCACCCTGGGCTCGCCGACCCAGCGGGCCACGCCACTCCATGCACTGGCGTCCACCGGCAGTGGCCTGGTGCACGTCACCTGGCTGTCGATCCTCGGTGTGGGCCATCTCTTCTCGCCCAGTTCGATTGCCCAGCGGTTCGACCAGGTGAGCAGCGCCAAGGCGGCCAGTCAGGCCACGACGGACGGGAATCGGGTGACCTCCATCTACGGGGCGGGGCGGGTGGCCGTGCAGGCGGCGCAGGCCGGTGTCGGCGATCTGCTGGTCATCCTCATCTCCATCAACATCTTCGTGGGGATCCTCAACCTCTTCCCCATGCTCCCCCTCGACGGCGGCCACGTGGCCATCGCCATCTACGAGAAGATCCGCACCGGTCGCCGTCGGGTGATGTACCACGCCGACGTGTCCAAGCTGATGCCCTTCACCTATCTGATGCTGCTGTTCTTGGGGGTGCTCTTCGCCACCTCGCTGTTGACCGACATCCTCCACCCCATGGCCAATCCCTTCAGCTGAGCCGCACCGAGCAGGTCGGCCGCGGCCGGTCTGCCGATCGGACGATCCCGAGACCTCCCGGTGAACGGGGGAGAGGGCACGCACCTAGCATGGGTCCATGGGACGAACGGCCTGGACCATCACCGAACGGCGGCCGACCCGCCAGATCCAGGTGGGCGGGGTGGCGGTCGGTGGCGGTGCACCGGTCACCGTCCAGTCGATGACCACCACCAAGACGGCCGACGCCGAGGCCACGCTCACCCAGATCTACGCGCTGGCCGCTGCCGGTGCCGACCTGGTCCGATGCACGTGCAACGAGGAGGCGGCGGCGGAGGGCCTGGCCCGGATCGTGCCCCGCTCGCCGGTGCCGATCATCGCCGACATCCACTTCCACCACGAGATGGCACTGGCGGCACTGGAGGCCGGTGTGCAGGGCCTCCGTCTCAATCCGGGCAACCTCCGCAAGGCCCATGAGATCAAGCAGGTGGCCGCCGAGGCCAAGGACCGGGGCGTCCCCATCCGCATCGGGGTCAACGCCGGATCCCTCCATCCCGAGCTGTACAAGCGGTTCGGAGGCGCCACGCCCGAGGCCCTGGTCGAGTCGGCACGCATGGAGCTGGCCTACTTCGCCGAGGTCGGATTCGAGGACGTCAAGATCTCGGTGAAGGCGTCGTCGGTCCCCTTGATGATCGAGTCGTACCGGCTGGCCTCGGAGACCTTCGACCACCCGCTCCACCTGGGTGTCACCGAGGCCGGGCCCCCTCCGGCCGGTCTGATCAAGGGAACCGCGGGGATCGCCACCCTGCTTGCCGAGGGGATCGGCGACACGATCCGATACTCGTTGACCGCCGACCCGGTTGAGGAGGCCCGTGCCGGCCGTCAGCTGCTCGAAGCTCTCGGCCTGCGGGAGCGCAAAGGGCTCGACCTGATCGCCTGCCCGAGCTGCGGCCGGGCGGAGATCGACGTCATCGCCGTGGCCAGTGCGGCCCAGAGCGCGTTGGAGAATCGCAACCTGCCGATCCAGGTGGCGGTCATGGGCTGTGTGGTCAACGGGCCGGGTGAAGCTCGCGAGGCCGACCTGGGCATCGCCGCCGGTCGCAAGCGGGGCCATCTGTTCATCAAGGGGAAGATCGTCCGGGTGGTCCCCGAGGACGAAATGGTGGAGGCACTGGTGGCCGAGGCTGAGAAGCTGGTGGCCGAAGGGGTGGAGGCCAGACTGGCCGCCGCCGACTCCGGGGCCGAGGCCGAGGCCGAGGCCGACCGGATGGCGCTGATCGACGCCAAAGGCGTCGACGCCAACGCGTCGGAGACCAAGGTCGAGCTGATCCGCAAGAAGTACGGGGGGGAGCACGACGAGACCTGAACGGCAGGCGGCCCGTCCGGACCGCCGCTCGGCGGTGGGCTGAGTCGGGGACAGTAGGATCGCCGACCATGCGCATGTCCCGGTTGTTGGTCCGTACCCTGCGAGAGGCACCGGCCGATGCCGAGGTGGCCAGCCACCAGTTGCTGGTCCGGGCCGGCTACATCCGGAGGTTGGCCTCGGGTGTCTACACCTTCCTCCCCCTCGGACTGCGGGTCTTGCACCAGGTGGAGCGGGTGATCCGAGAAGAGCTCGATGCCGCCGGCTGTCAGGAGTTGCTGTTGCCTGCACTCCACCCCCTCGAGTTGTGGGAGCAGTCCGGCCGCGCCGCCCTCTTCGGGAGCGACGCGCTGCCGGCGATGACCGTGGACGCCCGCGGCGGCACCTTCGTGCTCGGCCCAACCCACGAGGAAGTGGTGACGGTGACCGTGGGCGCCGAGGTCGATTCCTACCGTCAGCTGCCGCTGACCGTGTACCAGATCCAGGTCAAGTTCCGCGACGAGGCCCGCCCCCGATTCGGCCTGCTGAGGACCCGTGAGCTGATCATGGCCGACGCCTACTCCTTCGACGTCGACAAGGACGCCATGCAGTTCTCCTACCGGACGGTCTTCGACGCCTATCTGCGTATCTTCGGACGCCTCGGCCTCGACGTCACCCCGGTGGAAGCGGAGTCCGGAGCCATCGGCGGCGACGTCAACCATGAGTTCATGGTCCCCTCGGCGGTCGGGGAGGACGAGTTCGTCTCGTGCCCGTCCTGCGGATATGCGGCCAACGTGGAGGCTGCCACCCGCCGACTGCCCGAGCGCGTCGGCGGGTCCGGGGCGGCGCCGACGGACCTGGTCGAGCACCACACCCCGGGCCGTTCCGCCATCGCCGACGTGGTCGCCTACTTCGGCGACGACGTGACCGCGGCCGCGTTCCTCAAGAGCATGGCGGTGGTCGATGCCGAAGGACGTCCTACCCTGTTGCTCGTGGCCGGCGACCGAGAGGCCCGGCTTCCCAGCGGGTGGCGCCTCTTCGATGATGCGGACTTCTCCGCCCATTCGTCCCTGGTCAAGGGCTACATCGGCCCGATCGGGCAGCAGGCCGACGGTATCCGGGTGGTGGCCGACCTCGGAGTCGGCCGGGACGGGTCCTGGGTGGTCGGGGCCAACCGGGCGGACCACCACTTGGGAGGCGCTCTCCTCGACCGTGACTTCACGGTGGACGAGTGGGGTTCATTCGCCCAGGTGGTGACCGGTGACCACTGTCCCCGTTGTGGTGAGGCGGTCCAGCTGGTGCGGTCGGTGGAGGCGGCGCACACGTTCCAGCTGGGATACAAGTACTCCGAGGTGATGCCCGGGTCGGACTTCGTGGCCGAGGACGGGAGCGAGGCGATCTTCTCGATGGGCTGTTACGGCCTGGGGGTGAGCCGCCTGCTGGCGGTCCTGGCCGAGGAGCACCACGATGATCGGGGCCTGGCCTGGCCGACCGAGGCCGCTCCGTTCCAGATTCACCTGGCCGCGCTGGGCGCAGGCCGGTCTCCCGAGGTGGCCGAGGCCGCCGACCGGATCTACGACCAGCTGGTAGCCGGAGGGATCGAGGTCCTCTACGACGACCGCGACGTGTCCCCGGGGGTCAAGTTCGCCGATGCCGACCTGATCGGAACGCCGGTCCGCCTGGTGGTGGGAGCCAAGGGCCTGGCCCGGGGCGTGGTCGAGTGGCGGTCGAGGACCTCCGGTGAGGAGCGTGAGCTGCCGGTCGACGCCACCGTGTCTGAGCTGGTGGGCAGCTAGCCACCCGGGTCCGCAGGGACCCTTGACGAGGGGTGGAGAAGGCCCCGGCGGAGTCGCCCGGGGCCTTCTGCGACGTTCACAATTCCGACACGGCGCTGCTATACTTTCTGATCTGCCGTTCGGTTGGAGTGAAGTGACGCTGTGGAAGCGTGGGCGGACAGCCCACGCTTTTGTTTTGGTCCGGAACACTCCGTGGACGGTAGGACAGAGGCATGAAACGCGAGGCATCGAACCGCTCGATGCATCAAAGATAGTGAAGACGCATCAGGCACTGCGAACGCACCGGATCCAGAGAGGAGGCAGCACCCATGGTGGAGGAACTGATCATCGAACTCGAGCCGGTCATCGCCGCTGCCGACCTCGAGCTGGTCGACGTGGAGCTGCGCTCGGGAGTCCTGTTGGTCACGGTTGACCGTCCGGGTGGGGTGGATCTCGAAGCACTCACCGATGCCAACCGTGCCGTGTCGACGGTGCTCGACGAGATCGATCCGATACCGGGTAAGTACACCCTCGAGGTCTCGAGCCCCGGGGTCGAGCGCCGGTTGCGTACGCCCGCCCATTTCGTCAAGGCGGTCGGCGAGACGGTCACCGTCAAGACTCGACCCCAGGTCCCCGGCGACCGGCGCCTACGGGGCCGCCTGGTGGGCGCCGACGATGACGGTCTCGAGTTGGAGGTCGACGGTGCGGAAACGCCGGTGCGGCTGGCCTATTCGGACATCGACAAGGCCCGCACGGTCTTCGTCTGGGGACCCGAGTCGCGCTCCAGGGGAACAAAGTCCAAGGCTTCCACCGCTCCCGGGGCCGGACAGTCGCAGACGTCGAAGAGGAAGCAGGTCGTAACCCCATGAGCAAGCCGAACTTCGAGTTCCTCGACGCCCTCGGCCAGATCGCACGCGACAAGGGCATCTCGGTCGAGACGCTGCTCGACGCGTTGGCCAACGCCCTGGTGGCGGCCTACAAGCGACGGCCCGATGCCGCCGAGGAGGCGGTCGTCACCATCGACCCCGAGTCGGGTGAGATCCGGGTCTACGGGCAGGAGCTCGACGAAGACGGGAACGTCACCCGGGAGTGGGACGACACGCCCGACGACTTCGGTCGGATCGCGGCGCAGACGGCCAAGCAGGTGATCCTCCAGCGGATCCGTGAGGTCGAGCGGGATCTCAAGTACGAGGAGTACGCAGGTCGGGAAGGCGACATCGTCACCGGCATCGTCCAGCAGACCGACAACCGCTACACCCTGCTCGACCTGGGCAAGGTCGAGGCGCTGCTACCCCAGGCCGAGCAGGTCTCCTACGAGCGCTACGAGCACGGTGCCCGGTTGAAGGCCTACATCGTGGAGGTCCGCAAGACCACCAAGGGTCCTCAGATCGTGGTCAGTCGAAGCCATCCGGGCCTGATCAAGCGGCTGTTCGAGCTCGAGGTGCCCGAGATCTCGTCGGGGGCAGTGGAGATCAAGGCGGCCGCCCGCGAGCCCGGGCACCGCACCAAGATCGCGGTGTGGTCGAACGATCCCAATGTCGATCCTGTCGGCGCCTGCGTGGGTGCCCGGGGATCGAGGGTGCGGATGGTCACCAACGAGCTGCGGGGCGAGCGGGTCGACGTGGTGCCGTTCTCCGACGATCCGGTGGAGCTGATCCAGTCGGCTCTGGCCCCGGCCCGGGTGCGTGAGGTCCGCCTCGACGACGAGTCGGGGACCGCCACGGTCATCGTGAGCGACTACCAGCTCTCGCTGGCCATCGGCAAGGAGGGCCAGAACGCCCGCCTGGCCGCCCGCCTGACCGGGTGGCGGATCGACATCAAGAGCGAGACGCAGTTGGCCGACGAGGAGTCGGGCTATGCCGGCGAAGAGTGGGCCGAGGGCGAGTGGATCCAGAACGAGGCCGGCGAGATGGTGTGGCAGCCGGCCGAGGGCGGCACTGCAGTGTCGGCCACCGAATGGTCCCAGGGTGCCGATGGTGCCGAAGGCGGTCCCGACGGGGGTTCGTCGGACAGCGCAGCCTCGGATGCCGCACCGAAGGAGAGTGCGGAGGACGTGGCGCCCGAGCAGTCGCCCTCGCCGGTCACCCAAGATGCACCGGTGGTCGAAGGGGTGAGTGTCGACGTGGCCGCCGGCGGTGGGCCGGGCGGAGACGAAGGCGGGGAGGCTCCGGCATAGCACCCATCCGGACCTGCATCGGCTGTCGGCGCACCGGCGACACCGATCAGCTGGTCAGGGTGGTCCGGGACGCTGACGGATCTCTGGCCATCGGCAGGAGTCGGCCGGGCCGCGGGGCCTGGTTGTGCCGGGACCGGCCCGAGTGTGTCGAGCTGGCCGAAAAGCGGCGAGCGTTCGAGAGGGCTCTGCGGGGCCCGGTCGGACGCACCGAGGTGGAACAGTTGAGGAACGAACTCCGAAGGGAGTCCGGCAGTGGTTCACCAATGGGCTCGGAGGATCGGGTCCTGTGATGTGCGAGGATAGAGGGTCGTATGTGCGTATCGGCACCTACGACGTGAAGGAAGGGCAGTAACAGCCGTTGCCGAAGAAGATCCGGGTATACGAGCTCGCCCACGAGCTCGGCCTGACCAATAAAGAAGCGCTTGACCTGTGCCTGTCCCTCGGGATGGGGGTCAAGAGCCACTCGTCGTCCATCGAGGACGCGCAGGCGGACCGCGCCCGTCGGAAGGCCGACCGCGAGGGACTCCGCCGTCCGGTGCAGCCCGGGGAGCCCGAGGCTCCCACCAAGAAGGCGTCCGCCGCCAAGAAGGCGGCGGCGAAGAAGGCCGCTCCGTCCACCACCTCGAGCGGCTCGACGGCACCCGCCGGAGACCCGGGCGTGGCCCCGATCGGTGACGATGCCGGCACCTCGGGATCACCAACCCCGCCACCCGTCAAGCGGACCGGTGCACGGCTGATCACCAGTCGACCGGCCTCCGAACAGCCCGCCGCCTCCGCTCCGGCACCGGCGCGGGCACCTGCCCCCTCCGCCCCGACGCCCCCGCCCATCGCGCCTGCGGCCAGCGCGGCAGCCCCTGCACGGCCGACAGCCCCGATGCCTGCTCCAGCACCGAGCCAGGTTGCAGTCCCCGCGGCTGCTCCGGCTGCTCCGGCTGCTCCGGCTGCTCCGGCTGCTCCGGCTGCTCCGGCTGCTCCAGCCCCAGCCCCGGCTCCGGCCCCGGCTGCCGCAGCATTGGTGTCCCCGGCCCCACCGGTCGCATCGGCCCCGCCCGCTGCCGCTGCCGCTCCTGGCCCAGCACCGCTCCCGGCATCTGCTCCCGCCGCACAGGCCACTCCGCCCACGCCGGCAGCTGCCGCTCCGCCGGCACCCGCTGTGGCCACACCCACGCCCCCCTCGGCCCCGGCCCGCCCGCCGACCAGCGCTTCGGGACGGGCGATCCCGCCGCCCCCCGGCGGCCCGCCTCGGTCGGTGACCGGCAAGCCCATTCCACCCCCGCCCGGATCAGGAGGCCGGAGGCCTCCGCCCGGAGGTACCCGTCCCGGTGGCTCCAGCGGATTCGCAGGACGATCGGGAGGACCGGCCAGCGGTGGCCGGCCCGCCGGCGGCGGCACACGTACCGGTGGACCCGGTGGCAGTTCCGGAGGGGGCTTCGGTGCCCGCCCGGGCGGCGCCACCGGCGGTGGCTACGGCGGTGGACGACCCGGCGGTGGACCAGGCGGCGGCCCCGGCGGCCCCGGCGGCGGACGTGGCGGTCCTGGTGTCGGTCGTGGCCGGCCCAACCAGCGACGCCCTCGTCGTCGGCGCCGCAACCTCGAGGAGCTCGAGCCGACCCAGCTCACCGCATACGCGCCCTCGACGGCACCGGTGCCCGACTCCGAGGTCATCATCGAGCGCGGCTCGACGGCCAGGGACCTCGGTCCCAAGCTCAACCGCTCGGCCGGGGACGTCATCCGCTTCCTGCTGCTGCAGGGGGAGATGGTCACGGCCACCCAGTCACTGACCGACGACATGATCGAACTGTTCGCTGCCGAACTCGGCGCCGAGGTGCGTCTGGTCGATCCGGGTGAAGAGCGCGAAGCCGAGCTCCTGGCCAAGTTCTTCGACGATGACGAGGAGGAAGAGGACGAGGACGAGCTCCGGCCGAGGCCTCCGGTGGTGACGGTCATGGGTCACGTCGACCACGGCAAGACCCTCCTGCTCGACCGGATCCGCTCGGCCAACGTGGTCGCTGGCGAAGCCGGTGGCATCACCCAGCACATCGGCGCCTACCAGGTGGAGTGGAACGATCACCCGATCACCTTCATCGACACGCCGGGCCACGAGGCGTTCACCGCCATGCGGGCCCGTGGTGCCGAGGTCACCGACATCGTGGTTCTGGTGGTGGCGGCCGACGACGGGGTGATGCCCCAGACCATCGAGGCCATCGACCACGCCAAGGCCGCCGACGTGCCGATCATCGTGGCCGTCAACAAGATCGACCGCGAGGAGGCCGACCCAAACCGGGTCCTCCAGCAGCTGTCCGAGCATGGGCTGGTTCCCGAGGCCTGGGGCGGGGACACCATCGCCGTCGAGGTCTCCGCGCTGCAGTCCCTCGGGATCGAGGACCTGCTCGAGCAGATCGTGCTGGTGGCCGAGATCGAGGAGCTGGTGGCCACCCCCGAGGGTCGTGCCCGAGGCATCGTCCTCGAGGCCGAGCTGGAGATCGGCCGCGGCCCGGTGGCCTCGGTCATCGTCGAGCGCGGCACCCTCCGGGTGGGCGACCCGATCGTGGCCGGAGCGGCCTGGGGCAAGGTCAAGGCACTGGTCGATGACCATGGCGAGCACATCAAGGAGGCCCCGCCCTCCACACCGGTCCAGGTGCTCGGGTTCTCCGAGCCGCCGGAAGCAGGCGACGAGTTCCGGGTGGCCCCCGAGCTGGCCCAGGCCCGCACGATCGGCGAGGCCCGTGCCCACCGGTACCGGGTGGCCGGACATGTGCCCGCAGCCACCTCCGCTCTGGGCGGAGCCAAGCTCGAGGATCTGTTCGAGCAGATCCAACGCGGCGAGACGGCCACGCTGAACCTCATCTTGAAGGCCGACGTGCGCGGATCCCTGGAGGCGGTCACCGAGAGCCTTCGCAAGCTCGAGCGGGACGATGTCAAGCTCAGCTTCGTTCACCGCGGCGTGGGTGGGATCACCGAGTCCGACGTGGAACTCGCCCAGGCATCGGCGGCCACCATCATCGGGTTCAATGTGAGACCCGATCGACGGAGCCGCGAGATGGCGGTCAAGTCCGATGTGGAGATCCGTACCTACGAGATCATCTACAAGCTGCTCGAGGACCTCGAGGCGGCCATGCTCGGACTGCTCTCACCGGTCTACGAGGAAGTGGTCACCGGCGAGGCCGAGGTGCGACAGGTCTTCCGGGTGCCGCGGATCGGCGCCATCGCCGGTTGCTACGTGCGTGAGGGTGTCATCACCCGCGGGTCCAAGGTCCGGTTCCTGCGGGAGGGCGTGGTCATCTGGAAGGGTGCCATCACCTCACTGCGTCGGTTCAAGGAAGATGCCCGCGAGGTGCAGGCCGGCTTCGAGTGCGGTATCGGCCTGTCCGACTACCAGGACCTCAAGGACGGCGACATCATCGAGACCTACGACGAGCGGGAGATCCCCCGCACCTAGGGATGCGCCCGCCCGGTGTCGGGTGGGCGGCGCGCAGACATGGTGATGGGAGTGGAGGAGCAGTGGCCAGTCGTCGGCAGGACAATCGGGGCGTCGCCCCCTACCCGCGCTCGCTCCGGGTCAACCAGGTCCTCCGCCAGGTGCTGGCCGAGGAGCTGGAACGGCTGGCCGACGCCGACGAGCGTCTCCGCCTGGTCACGGTGACCGCGGTGGACACGTCGGCCGACCTGCGCCACGCCACCGTCTACCTCAGTTCGCTCTCCGAGGATGCAGACGACGCCCTCGTCGAGCGGCGGACCCAGCTCCAGCGGGCGCTCGGCCGCCAGGTGCGGATGAAGCGGACTCCCCAACTCGAGTTCGCCGTGGATCCCGCGGTGGTGGCCGGCGGTCGGGTCGAGGACGCCCTGCGTCGGATCCGCAACAGCGCGGAGTCCGCTGACGATGATGCGGAGCCGGACGGCGGCGGTGCGGGGGATCCGCGCCGGTGAGTTCCGCCGATGCAGGCCAGGTGACCGGTCTGGTCGTGGTGGACAAGGAAGCCGGCTGGACCTCGCACGATGTGGTCGCCCGATGTCGGAGGATCTTCGGACAGAGGAGGGTCGGCCATGCGGGGACCCTCGACCCTGATGCCACCGGCGTGCTCCTGGTGGGTCTGGGCCGTGCCACACGCCTGATGCGGTTCCTCACCGCCCTGCCCAAGACGTACGAGGGGGAGGTGGTGCTCGGCACCTCCACCTCCACGCTGGACGCCTCCGGGGAGGTGACCGGGACCTGGGACATGTCCGAGGTGAGCCTGGCCGACGTGCGTAGCGCGGCAGAGGCGTTGACCGGGCCGATCGACCAGGTTCCCCCCATGGTGTCGGCGGTCAAGGTGGACGGGCGACGCCTGCATGCCCTTGCTCGCGAGGGGATCGAGGTGGAGCGCAAGGCCCGCCCGGTCGTCGTCCACCGGTTCGAGGTGGCACCGGGCCTGACCCCAGGGGTGTTCCGGATCGAGGTCGAGTGCTCGTCGGGCACCTACATCCGGGTGCTGGCCGCTGACCTGGGTGCCGCGCTCGGCGGGGGCGCCCACCTCAGGAACCTCCGTCGGACACGGATCGGCTCGTTCACCGTCGAGGACGCCCGTCCGGTGGACGAGTTGACGCCGGCGGTGGTCCTCACACCCGCCCAGGCCCTCCGGGACCTCGACCAGGTGGTGGTGCCGCGTGGTGTCCATCAGCACGTCGCCCGCGGCCTTCCGCTCGACCGGGTCCCGCTCGGGATCACCGGGGACGGGCCATGGGGCCTGGTCGACGAGGGTCACCGTCTGTTGGCCGTCTACGAGGCCACCGACACGGATCGGATCCGGCCGGCGGTGGTCCTGGTGTCGGCAGGGTGAGCCGCGATGCGACGGTGGTCACCGCACGCAGACGAAGGGGTGCCGGCCGGCGCGAGTGCGGCGGTACTCTTCCACAGTGATGGACATCGTGACGGACCCCGAGGCGTGCGTCCCTCCCGCGGGCGGGTCGGCGGTGACCATCGGCGCCTACGACGGCGTCCATCTGGGACACCGGGCCCTCCTCGCCGAGCTCCAGGCGCGTGCCCGGCGGGACGGACTGACCACGGTGGTGGTGACCTTCGATCGGCACCCGGCCACGGTGGTGCGCCCCGAGTCGGCCCCGAGCCTGTTGTGCGACCTCGCCCAGAAGTTGGAGCTCCTCGCCGCGGCCGGAGTGGACCGGACGGTGGTCGTGCCGTTCACCGCGGAGCGGGCCAACGAGACGGCCGAGGAGTTCGTCGCCTCGATCCTGGTCGAGGGACTGGATGCCCGGCTGGTGGTGGTCGGGGAGGACTTCCACTTCGGGCACGGCCGGAAGGGCAATGTCGCCCTGTTGCAGGAGATGGGGGCCACGGCCGGCTTCGAGGTGGACGGTGTCACCCTCGAGGCCGACCCCGAGGGAACCGGACCGCTCGACGCGCCCATCTCGTCCACCCGGGTGCGCAGCCTGGTGGCCGCCGGTCAGGTGGAGGCGGCAGCGGCCCTGCTCGGCCGTCCCCACCAGCTTCGGGGCCGGGTTGTCCAGGGCGACCAACGGGGCGGGTCCGAGCTGGGATTCCCCACTGCCAACGTCGAGGTGCCGTCTGGGATCTGCCTGCCCGCCGCAGGGATCTATGCCGGATGGTACGAGCGTCCGGACGGGTCCACCTGGCCGACGGCGATCTCGGTGGGGCGGCGGCCCACCTTCTACGGTTCCGAGGGCGACCTGTTGATCGAAGCCTTCCTGCTGGACTTCACCGGCGACCTGTACGGCGAGGAAGCCCGGGTGTCCTTCGTGGCCCGCCTCCGCGACGAGGTCGCCTTCCGCACGGTGGACGATCTCGTCGCGCAGATGCACCGGGACGTGGCGGCCACCCGTCGCCGACTGGACGTCGGCTGATCGGTCGAGAGCTCGGGCTCAGCCCTTGACCAGTTCGGCGCGCAACTCCCGCTTGAGCACCTTGCCGGCAGGATTGCGGGGGAGGGGTTCGGCCCGGAACCAGAAGCGGCTGGGCACGTTGAACGCAGCCAGCCGCTCACCCACGAAGCGGGCCAGCTCGTCGGCGCCAACCTCCTGGCCGGGACGGAGCACGATGACGGCACCCACCTCCTCGCTCAGCACGGGATGGGGTACGCCGATCACCGCGCAGTCGGCCACCGCCGGGTGCTCGAACAGGGCGGCCTCGACCTCGACGCAGTAGACGTTCTCGCCACCACGGATGATCATGTCCTTGGCCCGATCGACGATGTGGACGAACCCCTCCTCGTCGATGCGGGCGACGTCACCGGTGTGGAGCCATCCCCGGGTGAACGACATCGCCGTCTCCTCGGGCCGGTTCCAGTAGCCGCGGACGACGTTGGGACCCTTGATCCACAGTTCGCCGGTCCGCTCGGGGTCGACACCCTGGTCGGCGGGCGGCTCGTCGCCCTCGTACTCCTCGGGGACCACGGCCACGTCGCAGACCGGAGCGGGAGGACCCACGCTGTCCGGCTTGCGCACGTAGTCGTCGCCACTGTTCATGGTGGTCATGGCTGAGGTTTCGGTGAGGCCGTAGCCGTTGCCCGGTGCCCCGCCCGGGAAGTGCTGCTTGATCCGGCGCACCAGGTCGGGGGGGCATGGGGCCCCGCCGTAGGAGATGGAGCGCACCGATGAGGTGTCCCGCTTGGAGAAGTTGGGCGAATCGATCACCTGCATGACCATGGCCGGAACCCCTCCGAAGATGGAGATGCGCTCCCGTTCGATGAGTTCGAGGGCCCGCTCGGGGTCGAAGTGGTGCATCATCACCAGCTTGCCACCGGCCGCGGTGTTGGAGACCAATACGGCGTGGCAACCGGTGGCGTGGAAGAGGGGCACGGACAGCAGGTTGGCGTTCTGGGTGCCGCCGGTGACGTCGGCCACCGTGCCCGATCGACGCATGGTGCCGACGGTGGACACGAAGAAGAGGTTCATCAGGTTCGACGCGCTGTTGCGGTGGGTGCCCACCGCTCCCTTGGGACGACCGGTGGTCCCGGACGTGTAGAAGATGGTGGCATCGTCGTCCGGCTCGATGGCGGCGTCGGGGAGGGCGGGCTCGGAGGGCAGCTCGGCGACGAGCTCGGCGAAGGGGATCACCGGAAGGCGACTACCGTCCGTCCGGTCCACGGTCGATCCTTCGGAGGGTTTGCGACCACCGGCGGGGTCGTGTTCCTCGTTGCACACCACCATGGTCCGGAGATCGGGGATGTCGTCGAGGTGGGGGAGGATGCGCCCCTTTCGCTCCTCGTCCACGAACACCACCGAGCTCCCCGAGTCACCGAGGCCGTAGGCGATCTCGGCTCCGGTCCACCAGGCGTTGATCGGCACCACCACCGCCCCGGCGGCGATCGAAGCCCAGAACGCCATCACCCATTCGGGCAGGTTTCGCATGGCGATGGCCACCCGGTCCCCTTTGGTGACGCCGAAGCGCTCGACCAGCTGGGTGGCCAGGCCGGCGGCGATCCGGTAGTGCTCGGCGAAGGTGATCCGCTCGTCCTCGTAGACCAGGAAGTCCTTGTCGCCGTGGAGTGAGGAGAGCTCGAGGACGCTCCGGAGGGTGCCCGGTGCCGACTTCCACGTGCGGGTGGGGATGCCGCGGATGGTCAGGTCCTCCATCTCGAAAGCCTGGCCCGGCGCGGTCAGGGTGGCGGTCACCTCGGCCAAGGTGGGTACGCGGGCCTCGATGGGTGTCTGCGAATCCGTCTCGGCGGCATCAGCCATGGGTGCTCCTCTCGATGGTGGCGCCCCGTCGGCGCACTGAGGTGTCGTCCCTCAGGCGAGCGGGCGGTTCGCCGGTTCTGTTCAGGGGGAAGGGGGGCGACCGTCCTGCGGTGCCCGGAAGACGGCGGTGCGGTAGTAGGCCAGCTCGGCGACACTCTCACGGATGTCGTCCATGGCCCGGTGGCCTCCGGCCTTGGTGGGCGCCCCGGCCATGGCCTCGGGATACCAGCGCCGGGCCAGTTCCTTGATGGTCGAGACGTCGACGGACCGGTAGTGGAGGTACTCCTCGATGGCGGGGAGGTGGGCGGACAGGAACCGGCGGTCGGTACCGATCGAATTGCCGGCCAACGGGACGGTCCTCGGTTTGGGTACCTGAGCGCGGATGAACTCGAGGGTGGCCTCGCCGGCCTCGGCCAGGGTGAGGGTCGAGGAGGTGATCTCGTCGAGGAGCCCGCTCTTGGTGTGCATGGTCCGCACGAACTCGTCCATGGCCTCGAGCGCTTCGGGCGGAGTGGCGACCACCAGGTCGGGTCCCTCGGCCACGATGGCCAGGTCGTCGTCGGTGATCAGGGTGGCCACCTCGACGATGACATCGCGTTCGATGTCCAGTCCGGTCATCTCCAGGTCCATCCACACCAGCACGTCGGTGACGCTACCGGGTGGTAACCAGATGTCAAATATGACGGGCCGTCAGATCGGGCCGGCCGAGCCGATGGGCAGCGAGGCCATGTCGGTCCGGGCCGCCGGTACGCGGTGTGGGCACGGGGTCACTGTCGGCGCTAGCGTCCAGAACGGAAGCGAGCGGAGGAGTCCGGTGGGTTCGACAGCACAGAGCAACGTCGACATCGGTGCACCACTCCCGAGAGACGACGACCGGGTCCCGACGGTGACCGTGCCGGTGGTCCGCCTCGACCCGGAACTGCCGCTTCCGGGCTACGCACGCAGCGGCGATGCCGGTGCCGATCTGCTGGCCCGGACCGGGGTGACACTCGCCCCCCGAGGGGGGCGGGCCCTGGTGCCCACGGGCATCGCCCTGGCCATCCCCGAGGGGTACGCCGGCTTCGTCCAACCTCGAAGCGGCCTGGCCCTGCGTCACGGAGTCACCTGTCTGAACACACCCGGGCTGATCGACTCGGGCTACCGGGACGAGCTGGCCGTGTTGCTGGTCAACACCGATCCGGACCAGGCCTATGAGGTGGCACGGGGTGACCGGATCGCCCAGCTGGTGATCCAACGGGTGGAGACGGCGGCCTTCACCGAGGTGTCGGAGTTGATCGCCACCGAACGGGGCCTCGGCGGCTTCGGATCGACGGGCCGGTAGAGGAGCATGGAACGCCTGAGCGGACTGGACGGAGCCTTCGCCGCCCTCGACTCGCCGACCGGCCACCTCCACATCCTGGGCGTGCTGGTGTTCGACCCGTGCGAGGTGGGGGACGGCCCCGACTTCGACCGGGTCCGGGACCTGGTCGCCGGCCGGGTGGCCCTGGTTCCGCCGTTCCGCAAGCGGATGGTAGAGGTTCCCTTCGGCCTGCAGCACCCGACGATGGTGGACGACCCGGAGTTCGACATCGACTACCACGTCCGTCGGGTCAGCGTGCCCCAACCCGGAGGGTTGGCCGAGCTGGCCGACCTCGCCGCCGACCTGGCTTCGCGCCCCCTGGACCGTCGTCGCCCGCTGTGGGAGTTCCACGTGGTCGAAGGCCTGGAACACGGTCGCCTGGCCCTCATCCCCAAGGTCCATCACTCGATCATCGACGGGGTGTCGGCCGCCGAGGTGCTGGCCGCGTTCTTCGACCTCTCTCCCGAGCCGGTGCCCCAGCCCCTGTTCCCCCGGAGGTCGGGGATCCGGACTCGACCCGATGCAACGGACGCCCAGCCGCCGCCCGACCGCGGCGACCCGTCATGGGCTCCACCGCCGTTGCCCGGCGAGTGGCAGCGATGGCGGGACGTGCTCCGGTCGCTGCCCGGGACCGCCGATGCGGTCGTGCGCACGGTGAGCCGGACCGTGCAGACGGCACGGAGTATGAACGGCCGCACCCGTGAGACGGCGGGAACTCTGCCCCCGGCGCCGTTCGAGGCTCCTCGCACCTCGATCAACCGGGCCATCTCACCCCGACGCCGGGTGGCGTTCGCCCGGCTGCCCCTCGATCAGGTGGGCCGGGTCCGTTCCGTGCTCGGCGGGACGGCCAACGACGTGGTGCTGGCGGCGACGAGCGGCGCCCTGCGCACCTTCTTCGCCGGGCGGGGCGAGGTGCCGGACGCGCCGCTGGTGGCCATGGTGCCGGTGTCGGTGCGAGCCGACCAGGAGCGGGGCACCCTGGGCAATCGGGTCTCCGCCCTGCTGGTGTCCCTGGCCAGCGACGTGGATGATGCCGAGGGCCGACTGGGGGCGATCCGGGACGGGGTGCGCTCGGCCAAGGACCAGATGCACTCGGTCGACCCCGGCCTGTTCGCCGGTTGGGCACAGGCCATGGTGCCGGCCCTGGCCACCCGGCTGACCCGGCTGACCACCAACGTCCGTCTCTTCGACCACGTGGCCCCGATCTTCAATGTGATCGTCTCGAATGTGCCCGGTCCGGAGTTCCCGCTGTACCTGGCCGGGTCGCGGATGGTGGCCATGTACCCACTGGGGCCGATCATCGAGGGCGCCGGGGTGAACATCACGGTCTTCTCGTACCTCGGCACCATGTACGTGGGCGTCCAGGGGTGCTGGGACCTGGTGCCCGACCTCGAGGCGATCGCTTCGGGCATGGAGGAGTCTCTGGCCGAGATGGTGGATGTGGCCGACCGGAGGGATCGCCCGATCCCGTGGTGGCATTCGGAACTGCCCGCCTGACACCACCGGGGCGGATCGACGTTCAGCGGGGTCCGACGGCGCCCGACTGCTAGGGTAGAGGCCTCACGCGGACGTGGCTCAGCTGGTAGAGCACAACCTTGCCAAGGTTGGGGTCGCGGGTTCGAATCCCGTCGTCCGCTCCAATCGGAGATGCACCCGTTGTCCGTGCCCGCTGCCATCAACGGCCTTGGCCGGGATCGCACACCCATCCGGCACTACGGTGAGGCGATCGAGCGGAACAGGTCCGCTCACGATCCGATCCCGAGGATGCCGTCGTGCTGGTCAACAATGCCGTCTACGTAAACGGTGAGCGGACCGCCGATCCCCGAAGCCTGGAGGAGACCTACCAACTGCTCCGGGAGCGGGGCGGCATGGCCTGGATCGGGCTCTACCGTCCCGATCAGGCGCAGATGCTGTCGGTGGCCCGGGAGTTCGGCCTGCACCATCTGGCCGTGGAGGACGCGGTGACCGCTCACCAGCGACCCAAGCTCGAACGGTACGGCACCACCTTGTTCACCGTGCTTCGGCCCGCCCGGTACGTCGAGTCCGAGGAGGAGGTCGAATTCGGCGAGCTGCACGTGTTCACCGGCGAGGACTTCGTGGTCACCATCCGCCACGCCGAGACGCCCGACCTGGGCAAGGTGCGGCGTCGGCTGGAACTGGCGCCACACTTGCTGCGACAAGGGCCCGAAGCGGTCCTCTACGCCGTCCTCGACCAGGTGGTGGACGAGTACGAACCGGTGGTGGCCGGGCTCGAGAACGATATCGACGAGATCGAGGACCAGCTGTTCCAGGGCGACCCGGATGTGTCCCGCCGCATCTACGACCTCTCCCGGGAGGTGATCGAGTTCCAGCGGGCGACCCATCCGCTGTTGGGAATGCTGACCTCGCTCGAGGTGGGGTTCGACAAGTACCACGTCGACGTCGATCTCCAACACGATCTGCGTGACGTGCACGATCACGCCATCCGCATCGTCGAGCGGGCCGACTCGTTCCGGGCGCTGCTCCAGAATGCGCTGACCGTCCAGAGCACGCTGGTCAGCCAGCGCCAGAACGAGGAGATGCGCACTCTCACCGAGACGAGCCTGGCCCAGAACGAGGAGGTCAAGAAGATCTCGGCCTGGGCGGCGATCCTCTTCGCCCCGACACTGGTGGGCACCATCTACGGGATGAACTTCCGTACCATGCCCGAGTTGCACTGGTACTGGGGCTATCCCATCGCGCTGTTGTTGATGGTCGCCATCTCGACGGGTGCCTATGTCGTGTTCAAGCGGAGGGACTGGCTGTAGGAGTCACCGTGGAAGGCGGTCGGGTCACGGCTTGGTGGCGGAGACGAGCCGGCTGGCGACGTAGGGATTTCCGAACCAGCCGGAGGGACCCAGGCTGGAGAGGCGCACGTCCTCGGCGCCACAGGCGACCAGATCGTCGCGGTACTCGAGGACATGCTGGGTGTCGACGAGGAGCATGGTCCCACCCGGCTTGGTGACCCGGTAGATCTCCTCGACGGCGGCCCTCCGTTTGACCCGGTCCTTCACGGTCCGGATGGCGACGTTGGCGGTGACCACGTCGAAGGTCGCGCTGGGGAGCTGCATGCGGCACATGTCGGCAGTCTGGAGGTCGATCCGGTCGGCGACCCTGTTGGCATGGGCGTTGACCCGGGTGGCCACCGGGTCGTTGCCGTCCTGGTCGCCGGCCCGCCAGAGATCGATCCCGATCGCCCGTCCGGTGGTGAGCCGCCGGGCGGCGGCGATCAGGACCATCCCTCGGCCGCAGCCGACGTCGAGGACCAGCTCGTCGCCGTCCAGTGGGAGTTGGTCGAAAAGACGCTCCCAGACCACGAACTTCCCCCGGAACGTCATGTGGACGAACACCAGTGCCTGGGAGAACAGGAGCACCGCCACGGCGAGCCACCAGGCCATGGACGCGGTGGTCGAGGCCACGACGGCTCCCACCAAGGCGACTGCACCGAAGACGGCGCTCAGGAGCGGTACGCAGGGTGCGTCGATCCCGTACTTGCCGGCGATCCGGCGACGGTCGTAGGTCCGGGGCGCGAGATCTTCGACCGGAACCCGGTGATCGATGCTCATGTCCACTCCATCGACCGGTGGGACCGGCGCCTTGATCCGAGGCTCTGACCAGGGTCGATCCTCGGCTTGCCGGCCGCTTGCCGGCCGCTTGCCGGCGGACGGGGCGGTCCACGTTCCCGTCCCGTCCGTCGGAGGCGAGGGCTAGGTCGTCTGGCTCCGGTGGAGCGCGGCCGGTCCGGTCCGCGTCCCGGTCAGACGGGTACCGGCGGCGATCAGGAGACCGCCGGCGGCGACGCGCAACCGTTCCGCGATGCGCACCTGATGGCGTGGTCGCCGTGGGCCGCGACGGCGGACCTGGTGGTATCGGCGACGCTCGATGACCCGGTCGTCGGCGATCTGGTGGAGCAGGGTCGGATTCATGGGAGTACCTCGAGAGAAGGGGACCGAGCCGGGAGCCCGGTGGAAGAACGGTGGGGAACGGTGCGAGGTGCAGGACTGCACCTGTTCGCGGGGAGCGGCGAACGCCGGGGTGAAGGTGCCGGCGCCGGGAGGACCTTGGAGGGCCACCCGGTGACCCTGGGACGGATCAGGCCTTGCGGTGCCAGGTCGGAGCAAAGGCCCGACCCACGAAGGTGCCGCGCATGTCGCTGTTGATTGCGTCGAACATCGGGCATCTCCTTCCGTGGGGGGCGTGTGGTCCGAGTGTCCATCGTAACAAGTCGAGCCCGATCTGAGAAGGGGGCAAATCTCCCACAGCCCTTCCTCGGCCGGCGGTGTCGACGACGCTGTCTGGGACCCGAAGGTGCCCACGCGCCCCGCTGGTCCGGGGAGAACGACCGACCGGACCGGCCATCAGGACGGTCCGGGCCCCCGGCCTACGCTGTCCCGATGCACTCGGCGACCGGGCGGGATCACGAGATCCTCCGGGTCCCCATCGCCGGGATCCCCTCCAGGCGGGTCCTGCGGTTGATCGGTGCCGCGCTCGCTGTCGTGGTGCTGCTGGCGGCCACGTCCGGAACGGCCGGCGCCCACGCCCAGCTCGAATCCACGAGTCCCGACTCGTCGTCAGTTCTGGAGGTGGCTCCGAAGCAGGTGCTCCTCCACTTCGACGAACCGGTGGAGATCGACTTCGGCTCTCTCCGGGTCCTCGGTCCGAGCGGGCAGAGGGTCGACAGCGGAGGTACCCACCACCCGCCGGGTGACAGCCACGCGGTGGCCACCTCATTGTCGGGCCACCTCCCCCGGGGGACCTACGTGGTGGCCTGGCGTGTGATCTCGGACGACTCGCACCCGGTCCACGGCGCCTTCATCTTCTCCGTCGGAACGGCCGGCGGGGCCAAGAGGGCCGGCTCGTTGGCCACCGCCCTGGGCGACCAGTCGGGGAGCACCGCCGTCGGCGTCGCCTACTGGCTGACCAGGTTCGTTGCCTTCATCGGGCTCCTGGTCCTGGTCGGCCTGGTGGCGATGGTGCTCGTCTCGTGGCCACAAGGCGGACGTACCCGACGGATGGGCAGGATCCTCTGGGCTTCGTGGTCGCTGCTGGTCGTCTCCACGGTGGTGGGCATCGCGATCCAGGGCGTCTACGCTGCCTCGCTCCCCCTGGCGGACATCGTTCGCCCGGCCCTGGTGGATGCCGTCCTGCACACCCGGTTCGGCGAGGTCGAACTCCTCCGGCTGATCCTGTTGGTCGCCGTCATCCCGGTGTTGATGGCCATCCGCGGTCGCTTCGGCGAAGGGCACCTCCGACGGCCGTGGGTGGTGGCCGGAGCTGCCATCCTCGGGGCGGGCCTGCTGGCCACGGCGGGACTGGCCGGGCACGCCTCGGCCGGCGGCCAGCCCCTGCTCGGGTTCGTGCTCGACGTGGTCCACCTCGGAGCCGGCGCCCTCTGGTTGGGCGGGCTCGTCCTGCTGGCCACCGTTCTGATCGCCGACCGGAGCGAAGAGGTCCAACCGGCCGAACCGCGACGGGTCACCCTGAGGGTCTCGGCGCTCATGTTCGCGGCGGTGGCGGTGGTGGTGGCCACCGGCACGATCCAGTCCATCCGCCAGGTAGGAAGCTTCTTCGCCCTGTTCCACACCGACTACGGGCGGACACTGTTGGTGAAGATCGCGCTGGTCGTGGCCCTGGTGGCGGCGGGAGCCCACAGCCGTCGGACCCTCCACGGCCACCTTGGCCTCGGACGTGCCCAACGAACCGCGAGGGCCGAGGAGCCGGCCGGCGATGGAGGTGCGGGGGACGTCCAACGCAACCGGCTGCGGCGATCCGTCCTGGTCGAACTGGGCATCGCCCTCTGCGTCCTCGCTGTCACTGCGGTCCTGGTCAACGCGGTTCCGGCCAAACAGGCGGCCGCCCTACCCTTCTCGCACTCGTTCACCACCCTGGGGGTGCAGGTCAACGCCATCGTGGATCCGGCCGAGGTCGGCGCTGGCAACGAGGTGCACGTCTACATCCTGAGCAGCCAAGGGGTTCCGAAGGCCATCCCCGAGCTGGATGCCAGCATCGCCCTTCCGGCCCAGCACCTCGGGCCACTGGGCATTCCACTCCGGGTGGTGGGACCCGGACACTTCACCGCCTCCAACGTGTCATTCCCCGTCGCCGGCAACTGGATCCTCAAGCTCACCGTGCGCACCGGCGCCACCGACGAGCAGGTCGTCACGACCACGCTCCCCGTCCACTGAGCGCCGGACCCCCGCTGCTGTGCCCGTCAGACCCTTGTCGCACGCCGGCATCGGACCCCGCATGAGCGATCACATGCCTCGCCGCCGGACCACCGGCCTGACCAGGACCGCTGCCAGGAGCCGGCACGATCACGGGAGTGGAGCATCGGGGGACGAGGCGACCTCGGTCTCCTCGCCGTCCACGATCCACCGGGTGCGGAGGTCCTCCAACCAGGTGGGCATGTCGATGTCCGGATCGGGAAGGCGCTCGGCACCGAGCCGGTCGAGGGTGTGTTGGAACGACTCCAGGTCGTCGCCCCACGAACGCGGGTCCCCCATCATCACCTCCAAGAGGACGGTTCCTCGAGATCCGGCGACGAAGGGTCCGAAGGCAGCACCGAGCGGGAGCTCGATGTGGGTGCCGGTGGGGCAGTGGCGGTCACCGCACCACATCTCCCCGTCGATCACGAAGACCACGTGCGGGCTGTAGTGCCCGTGGCGACGGATGACCATGCCGGGATCCCACTTGGCATAGAGCGAGAGGTACAACGGGTCGGGAGAGAAGGCCAACCACTTCTCCCACACCGACGACGTGGACCCGTCGGCGTTGCGGATCGACTTCACCCGCTGCCAGGGGACGTCCGGATCGTCGAGGTGGCGGAAGGCGGCCTCCGGCGCCACCCCGTCACCGGTCGGTTCACTGCCGGATGTGTCCCCCATGGTCCTCCTCGGGTGCGGTCCTTCGGACCGGGTCGGGGATCGACCGGTCACAGGCCGATCACGATAGGGGTCACGGGACGAGGATGCGCAGGTCTCCAGCGCCGCCGAGGTGTCGGTGAGCCTTCCGGCCACCTTCGGGCCTCAGCCCGCCGATTCACCGTCCGACTGTGACATAAGTGAACAAATAGTGAACGTTGCACGACTTCGAGGTGAACGTAGGGTAAACTAGTGGCATGCAACGCACGCTTCCCCACCCACAGGGATGGTTCTCCGATCCCTTCCGCCAGCACAAGGCGCGTTGGTTCTCTGACGGAAGTCCGACCGCCCTGGTGCGTGATGACGGGGTGGAGTCACACGACCCACCTCCGGACACGCCCTACGCCGCACCGGTCGAGCCAGTGGCCGAGGCGGAGGGGGACCTGCTCCACTCCCACCTGAGGGGTTACCCCTACGACCGGGACTCCGGGGTCAATGCCATTTGGGACATCTTCGTGGCGACCGGCGGGGACTGAACCGCTCCACGGACGGACTGACCGGCGGGACGCCGGAGCCAGGGGTTGGGTCGTGCCTCCGGTGTGGCCGGAGCGGTCCGACCCAAGGGGCACTGTCGGCGTTCCACCTCACGCCCGCCGAACGGTGTGATCGGCAAGACTGCCTTCCATGGCGTTCGGTCAACAGTCGGGACCGCCGGCGACGGCCAAACAGGTTCAGGAGCTGATGAACCTGCTCAATGACGCGGGCCACACCGATTTTCGTGACGCCCGTGGCCCGATGGGGTTCACCCAGCGCCAGGCGGGCGGAAAGTTCACTCGCGACGAGGCCGAGGCGTTCATCGACCGGCTCCAGGGCGCCGTGTCCGAGGAGAGTGCGCCGGTGACCGCACCGATGCCGAGGTTGTCGGCGCGGGAGCGGATGCTTCAGGAACTGCCCGCCGGGCAGCTCGCCGACGAGCTGCGTCGCCGCGGGTGGACCGCCATCGAACCGTAGTCGTTCGTCCGCAGGGGCTCCTGCCGTCACCATCTCGATCCGTGCCGTCCGGGGGTCGCCGTCGCCGGCCTGTCCGTTAGCGTTGTCTCATGCCGGCACGAGAGGGGCTGTTGCGTCTCGCCATCATCGGCGCAGCGAAAGCGTCACTTGGGCATACTGCTTCCAGTGCACGAGTCCCGGAGCAAGACAGCCTCGAACCCGGAACCTCGTCTACGAGAGCGACGCCTTGTAGCCGGGGATTGGACCTCGACCGGTGCAAGCGATAGATCAATACCAGATAGCGATTGCTCTCCCCGATTCGTCGATCTCCGGTGGATCTGGAATCGAGTGAGCGGTACCATCAAGCAACCGCTTTGCGCTCCAAGCAGCTACGGCAGCATCAAGCATGTCGTCGGTCGTCGCCAGGTAGGCACCTTCGCCGATGGCATGGTCCAGATCGATACCGACAGCAAGTAGTGCTTTCCGTCGTTCGATCATTCCGGCCCAGGACTTCTTCGAAGCGCTCGCTGGTGCGTCCATCAGGAATCTGAACGAGACCTCAGGATGGACTTCCCAAACCGGGCAAGGCGCATTGGGCAGCCATCGTTCTATCTCGAAGATCTTTGATCGGAGGGCGAAGGACTGCTGGCTGATGCCGTACCCCGTTAGCTCCAAGGACAGCCTTGTTGCGGTTGGGTGGTCCCGTGCTTCGAGGGCGGCACGCACCGGAGTGAAGAACACCGAGTGCGATCGAGGGCCGAGGACATTCCTGGCCTCAACATCAGCAACACGGCGAACTTCATTAGGCAGTCCGATGGGGATGTCGATTGCGATTGCTTCTGCATCGGAAATGGCCTCGGCTAGGTCCTCGATGCTTTCGAGGAAATGAGCCTGGGCTTCTGCGCCTGTACGCAGAGCAACAGCAATCCACCCGGTCTTGCAAGCGTCGATTCCGATAGCGGCCATGCTCCACGTTTCCACATCACGGTTGAAGTGACCGGGCAAAGACATTGAGCCGGAATCGTTGCCTCCCATGTCAGCCAGAAGACACTGATGGCCTGACTGCCGATGCAACAAGCGTCCGAAGTGTTACCGGGCGAGGTCCGATTCCACGCTCTCTGGTGACATCCAAGGGCCAACCCTGCTTGACGGCGGGTCAATCCTGGTTAGCCTCCGGCATTCCCAGCGCCTTCAAAGTTGTGGGTCTGTTGTACGTCGACCTGGCAGCTCGCAGGGGTCATTCCGAGCTGAGTGTCCAAGGGTGCCGTTACCGTCCAGGGGCCGGTCCCACCCATTGCAGCAGGGTGCTCATTATCCAAGACGGCAAGCTGCGTTCCCTGTGAAGCCGAGCCGGTGGCTGATGAGTAGACGTATAGCTCCACGACGGCGCCGATACGGATATAGCTCTCCGGCACAAACCCGCCATTGAAGGTCCCCGTCGCAGTCACCACGCCATTGCTCAGGGAGCAGGATGACGGAAGCAGAATCTGAGATGAGTCCGGGGCAGAAGGATTGTTCGGATCAGCGGGTTGAACTGAAATCTCTAGCTGAGTCGCAGTGCTGGGCACGGCCGTGTTTGGTGCCGGTGCTGACGAAGTCGAACTGCTCGGCTCGGTGGGGTTGGTAGACGCCCTCCGAACCGATGTCGTAGTTGTGTGGTGGTGCGTCCCGAGCAGATAGCCACCCCCACCCACGGCTACCAATGCAATCAGCCCCGCCAGGGCATACAGCAGCTTTTGTCCCATTCTCCGCCTCCTCGATGTGGTTGTTGCTCACGCTACGACGGATGCCATTTCATCGCTACCTCGCCAGGTTGAGCCGGATCCAACAGATGCTTTCGTTCTTGCTCTCGTTGCAATACCCGGTCAGGGCATCGATCGGAGGGAGGGCGAGACCTGTCGCCGGGCGACGCCAGCGAGGCAGCGTGCGGATCCGCTCAGGTCCCGAGCCGCACTATCGAGGAAGTCGCCTACGCCCTTCGGAGTGCGTGGAGGACTGCCCCTGATCAGGAGCGCTGCGCTCCGGCAATGGCCATGCCGGCGATCTGAGGGCGGTTCCTCTTTCGCCGATGTGACGAACGACCCTGTGATCGGAGCCGTCAGCGGGTCAGGATGACCTTGAGGGTCAATGGTTCCGTTGCCTTGTGTGATCCATGGTGCGGAGTTGGGAGGCGGTCATGCTCATTGTCCTGCTTGTTAGGTCGGCGGTGTTTCTCGGCGGAGCAGCCATATGGGCCGCTCGGGATTTCCGCTTGA
>JADGOG010000215.1 GCA_017883065.1 Acidimicrobiales bacterium
CGCGTCCCTCTTCCGCCGGCTCCCCCGCACCGGCATCGGAGCCCTCGACAGCGGCATGAACACCCTGTCCTCCGACCCCGTCGAGACGGCTGCCGTCCTCCACGGGATCCTGGCCGGCCCGATCGCGCCCACCGTGGACCAGCGTGCCGCCGTGCGGGTCCCGGCCCTGGTCATCGGACACCAGGTCGACCGGATCCATCCGTTCCACGACGCCGAACAGCTGGCCAAGCGTCTTCCCAAGGGCCGGTTGGTGCAGGCCAAGTCCATGCTCGAGCTACGGCTCTCGCCCGAGCGACTCACTGATGAGATCGCCCTGTTCCTCGACGAGGCCTGGGACGATCCCTCCCAGGCGGGCCGGGGCCTCCAGGTCGGCTGAGAGCGGCATCAGGCGGTCACCGGGCCGCATGCAGTGGTCGGCCGGCCGAGGAAGGACGGTCGAGCCGGCTCAGTCGTCGAGGTCCGGTCGCCGATTGCGCTTGCGCTCGGACAGCTGACGCTTGGCGGTCAGGCGCCGCTCCTTGGCCCCCCGGGACGGCTTGGTCGGCCGCCGGACCTTCTCGACGTGGAGGGCTGCCGCCATGCGCTGGCGGAACCGCTCCACCGCCACCTGGCGATTGCGTCCCTGCGATCGTTCGTCGTCGGCGACCACGCGCAGCTCCGGCCCCAGCCGTTCGAGCAGCCGGGCACGCTGGCGGGGACCGAGGGTCGGCGAGCCGGCGATGTCGAAGCGGAGCTCTACCCGGGTGTTCACCTTGTTGGCGTGCTGCCCCCCCGGGCCGCCGCTGGGGCTGAACCGAACGTGCAGCTCGGATGCGGGGATGCGGAGCGACGAGGTGATCCGCACGCTGCCGTCGTCGTCCGGAACCGGACTCATGGGAGGTCGGCCCCACATCCGGCGGGTTCGGGTCGGGACGTCGGGGATGTCGGCCCCGGGACGTCCGCGGGCATGGTCACCTGTCGCACAGGAGCAACTTAGGACAGACCCGGTCCTACACTCGACCCATGCCCGACCCGCTGCCACGTCCGCCCACCTCCCGCGAGTCCGACTTCGCCGGCCAGACCGTGCTGATCACCGGTTCGTCCTCAGGGATCGGAGCGGCCACCGCCCGCCTCTTCGCCTCGGTGGGGGCCACGGTGGTCGTCAACTCGTCGACTTCGACCGAGGCCGGCCTGGCCGTGGCGGCCGAACTGCCAGACGCCAGCTACATCCAGGCCGACGTGGCCGACGTGGCCCAGGCCACACGGCTGATCGACCAGGTCGTCGAGCGGCACGGTGGCCTGGACGTCCTGGTCAACAACGCCGGAACCACCCAGGTGATCTCGCACGGCGACCTCGAGGCCGCCTCCCCCGACGTCTGGCGGCAGATCTTCGACGTCAACGTGATCGGCACCTGGCAGGTCACCGTGGCCGCCGTCGAGCACCTGCGCTCCTCGGGCCGGGGCCAGGTCGTCAACGTCTCGTCCGTGGCCGGCGAGCGTCCCACCGGCAGCTCGATCCCGTACGCCTGCTCGAAAGCGGCCGTCAGTCACATGACCAGGCTCCTGGCCAACACCCTCGGGCCCGCCGTCCGGGTGAACGCGGTGGCCCCGGGGCTGGTGGACACGCCCTGGACACAAGAGTGGACCTTCGTGCGCGAGTTCGTGACCGCCCAGGCTCCGCTGCAGCGCACCGCCACCCCCGAGGACGTGGCCGAGGTCATCCTGGGCCTGGCCCGGGCCCGGTACGTCACCGGCGAGGTGGTCCTGGTGGACGGGGGCCTCAACCTCCGGTAGGCGACAGCCCGGCCCAATTCGGCCAGAGGTGTCGACGGGATCAGAGCGGCGCGCCGGGATCGTCCCGGAGGCTGCCCCACGGCGACCGATCCCAGCGGTCGCGATCGAGACGCCAGATGCCGAGGGGTTCGGCCGGAAGGCTCGACAGCACCCGCTTCTCGACGAGCGTGAACCCCAGCCGGGCGGCCACCCCCTGTGAGCGGATGTTGTCGGGGAGGATCACGCTGAACAGCTCGGCCTCCCCCATCACCTCGAACGCGTAGTCGACGGCCCCGGCCCCGGCCTCGGTGGCGTACCCGTGTCCCCACCGACGCGGGTCGAGGGTCCAGCCCACTTCGAGACCCGGCCAGTCCTCCCGCTCCGGTCGGTGCAGACCGGCCCGGCCGAGGAACCGACCCGTGGAGCGTTCCTCCAGGGCGAATTGTCCGGAACCCCTCAGCTCCCACTGGCCCCGCCACTGGACCATGGCCAGCCAGGCGTCGTAGCGGCCGAACCCGTCGGGAAGCCGGAGGGAGTGGCGTACCTCCGGTGTCATCATCCGGACGAAGTCGTCGAGGTCCGACTCCTCGAACGGCCGGAGGATCAGCCGCTCGGTCACCAGAGTGGGGCAGGCGGTCATGGATGCAGTCAACCACTCACCGGTACGGCCACGGTCGGCGCGGCACGTCCACGCACCCGGTCAGGACAGCGTGGTGTCCAGGTGGATGCCGGCACGGAGCGTGCGGGTGACCGGGGTCCGGTCGGCGATCTCGGCCAGGCGGTGCTTCTGGAGGTCGGTCAACGTCCCAGACACGGTGATGGACCGCTCGATCCGCTCCACCTTGGTGGCCCCGTCACCGGTGCGCAGCAGCCTGGCCCGTACCTTGACCTCCCCCAGCACCCATCCCTTCCGGTTGGCGTACATCCGCAAGGTGGCCGCAGTGCACTGGACCAGGCCGGCCAGCAGCAATTGGTAGGGATTGGGCCCTTCGTCGTCGCCGCCCACCTCGGGGCCCTCGTCGGCCACCAGGCGGTGACGACCGGCCCGGAGATCCCCCCGGTAGCCCACCGCACTGACCACCGAGACCATGGCGATGGACTGCTCGCCCTCCACCGGAGCAGCCTTGCGGGCGCTCACCGCCCATTCCCCCGACACACATCCATCCCGCCTTCGTAGCACTGAATGCCGTGCCGCGTAACAGAGTCGTGAAAATCCGGCCGCCGGGCGTAAAGGGCGGAGAAAAGGGGATTCACGCCCTCGACCAGGGCTGTCACAGTGGCTT
>JADGOG010000035.1 GCA_017883065.1 Acidimicrobiales bacterium
GGTCCGCAACTCCTCGAGGTCCTCATCGTCGATGCGGAAGCCCACCGAGCGCTCACCCAGCTCCTCTTCGAGTCCTTCCACCAGCTCGATCAGCGCCAGTGAGTCGGCGTCGAGGTCCTCGGCGAACGAGGACGACTCGGCGATGGCGGAGGGCTCGATCTCGAGGATGTCGGCCAGGAGGTCGCGGATGAGGTCGAGGACCTGATTCCGGTCCAGCGGACCTTTCTCCACGTGGGTCTCAGCGGGCACGGCGTCTCCTGTGTGTCGTCGGTTCTTCGGCCGCGCTCAGGGCCACGGCGGAGACCCGCTGTGGACACCATGACGCGACCGCCTGGCAGTGCCGGCCGGCCCGAGGGTCGCTCGTGCTTGCTGCACCGTCCTGGGTCGCAAGGCATGAGACTGCATGGAGTGGCTCGAAGCGCCACGATCGCTCGCAGGCGATCGGATCCGTCTCGAATCCCATGCAGGACCACGATGGTGCGACCCGGAGCGACGCCCGGCACCGAGTCACGATGTTACCGGAACCTGACATTCACGGAGCGGAAACACTGTGGCAACCCATCGGACCCATCATCGTCGTATCAAAGGGGTTGTGGAAGCTGCCGAGTCGCCCGACGCGCCCGAGGACGGTCCCGATCCGCGGACGGCCCCCTGGCCCTCCTACGATCCGGGCGAGTTCTACGACGAGATGGTCGGCCCCCACGGGGTGCCCCGGCCGGCGGCCGAGGCCCTGTGGCGCCACTTCACCGAGCTGGGCCCCGAGGCGCTGTCCGAACGCCAGGATGCCGCCGACCGCGAGATGCGGGCCATCGGGGTGACCTTCACCGTCTACGAGGGGTCGACCGGGGTGGACCGGCCCTGGCCCTTCGACATCATCCCCCGGGTGATGCCCTCCGACGAGTGGCAGCTCATCGAGTCGGGCCTGGTCCAGCGGCTCAACGCCCTCAACCTCTTCATCGACGACGTGTACCACGACCAACGGGCGGTGAGCGCCGGAATCGTGCCCTCCGAGCTGGTGGCCGGGTCGCCGAACTTCCGGCGGGAGTGCGTCGGCGTGGACCCGCCGGGGGGCATCTGGGCCCACATCTGCGGCAGCGACCTGATCCGCGACGGCGACGGGACCGTCTACGTGCTCGAGGACAACCTGCGGGTGCCCTCGGGCGTGTCGTACCTGCTGGAGAACCGGATGGTCACCAAGCACGTGTTCGCCGAGATGTTCCGCCACTACAGCATCGAGCCGGTCGACCCCTACGTCGGCCGGTTGGCCAACATGCTGGCCTCGGTGTCCCCGTCGACGGGCGACCCGACCATCGTGGTGCTGACGCCGGGGATCTACAACTCCGCCTACTTCGAGCACGCCTTCTTGGCCCAGCAACTGGGCGTGGAGCTGGTGGAAGGCAGCGACCTGGTCGTCCTGGACGACGACTGCGTCTACGCACGGACCATCGACGGTCTCCAGCGGGTGGATGTGATCTACCGGCGCATCGACGACCTGTTCCTCGACCCCGAGGTCTTCCGGCCGGACTCGATGCTGGGTGTGCCCGGGCTCGTGCGCTCCTGGCGCGCCGGTCGGGTGGCCCTGGTCAACGCCCCCGGAGCGGGCATTGCCGACGACAAGAAGGTCTACTCGTACGTGCCCGACATCATCCGCTTCTTCCTCGACGAGGAGCCGATCCTGGCCACCGTGCCCACCCTCCGCTGCAGCGACGAGGACTCCCGTCACTACGTGCTGAGCAACCTCGAGCGCCTGGTGGTCAAGCCGGCCAACGAATCGGGCGGCTACGGCGTGATGGTGGGGACCCAGGCCACCGAGGACGAGATGGCCAGCACGGCCAAACAGGTGGAGGAAGAGCCGAACCGTTGGGTGGCACAGCCGATCATCCCCCTGTCCACCGCCCCCACCCTGTGCGAGGGTGAGGTGGCTCCGCGCCACGTCGACCTGCGCCCCTTCACCCTGCTCGGGCCCGAGGGCGCCTATGTCACCAGGGGTGGCCTGACCAGGGTGGCCAGACAGGCCGGCTCATTGGTGGTCAACTCGTCCCAAGGAGGCGGGAGCAAGGACACCTGGGTGGTCGACACCCGGGGTGGCGACAGCCTTCCGCTGAACGAACCCTCAGGGAGCGGCTCATGAACGACCACGGCGTCGGCGACCATGACCACCCCGACCACCCCGACCACGAACCGAACGACGTCGCATCCGATCTCCAACCGAAGGAGCCCACCATGCTGCTGGCACGAATGGCAGAAGCCGTCTACTGGGCGGGGCGCTACCTCGAGCGCGCCGAAGGCACCGCCCGCATCGTCCAGGTCCACACCGACGCCCACGTGGACATGCCGGTGGGTCAGGACGTGGGGTGGGAGCCCCTGCTGTCCATCGTGGGGGTCGACAGCGAGTTCGCCGAGCGGTACTCGCACGCCGCCGACGCCGGAGCGGCGGACGCCGCCGAGGAGGACGTGATCGAGTTCCTCCTCCGTGGCGAGGAGAATCCCTCGTCGATCATGGGCGCCATCGCCTCGGCCCGGGAGAACCTGCGCACCGCCCGCCCGGTCATCCCCCGGGAGGCCTGGGAGGCGTGCAACAACCTGTGGCTGGTCTGCTCGGACAATCTGGCCGAGACCGACTCCCGGCAGAACCGGGTCCAGTGGTTGCGGCGGGTGATCGCCGGCTGCCAGCGCATCAACGGCATCCTGCTCGGGACCATGAGCCGCGACGAGGCCATGTCGTTCCTGCTGATCGGCCAGAACCTCGAACGAGCCGACCTGACCACCCGGGTCCTCGACGTCCGCTCGGACAATCTCCATCCCCAGCGCGGCGATGACCCCTACGACGTGGTCCACTGGATGGCCGTGCTTCGGTCCCTCGCCGCCTATCAACCCTTCCGACGGGCCATGCCGGCCCGGCCTCAGGGCGGGTCCACCCTGCGGTTCCTGCTCCAGGACGATCGCTTCCCACGGGCGGTGAGCGCCTGCCTGACCGAGACCCGTGCCCACCTGAAGGGCCTGGCCCGGGCCGAAGACGCCATCGAGGCCACCACCAATGCGGCCATGGTGGTCGCCTCGGCCGCGGTCCCCCGCCTCACCCTGGGCGGGCTCAGCGAGTTCCTCGACGAGGTCCAGGTGGCCCTGGGCGAGATCCACCACCACATCGACGACACGTACTTCAGGCCCGCCTTCGTCGGCTGGCAGCCGGAGTCACTCGCTTCGTGACCACGGCCACCACTGCCGAGCCCCTGGGGGACGACGACCCCCTGGGGACCAGCGGGGGGGCCGTCACCGGGCTACCGGAGTACTCCGCCGTCCCTGGTCGGAACGACGAGTACCTCGGTCCCGACGGCACCCTTCGCACCCGCTGGAAACAGGTGGCGGCGGAGTTGGCCGGCCTCGGTCCGAGCGGCCTGCTGGCCCGGCGCACCGAGCTGGCCCGCCTGCTGCGCAACGAGGGGGCCACCTACAACGTCACCCGCGACCAGCAGAGCCGCCGCCAGCCATGGTCGCTCGATCCGTGCCCGCTGGTGGTCGACGACACCGAGTGGTCGACCCTCGAGGCCGCCGTGGCCCAGCGGGTGGCGCTGCTCAACCTGATCTTCGCCGACATCTACGGGGAGCGGCGGCTGGTGGCCGAGGGACGCATCCCCGCCGAGCTGGTACTCGGGCACCCGGCCTTCCTCCGGGCCTGTGTGGGTGCCGCCGACCCCAGGGGTCGCCGCCTGTTCCTCACCGCCGTCGACGTCGTCCGGGACGGCGACGGTGCGTTCCGTGCGGTCGGGGACCGTGCCCAGGCGCCCTCCGGGCTTGGGTACGCACTGGTCAACCGCACCATCTTGTCGAGGGTCCTCCCCAATCTGCACCGCGAGTCGGGGGTCGAGCGGCTGGCCGGGTTCTTCCGGTCCATCCGGGCCGGCATGTCGTCGATGGCGCCCGAAGGGGTCGACGAGCCCCGGGTGGTCATCCTCACCCCCGGACCGCTGAGCGAGACCTATTTCGAGCACGCCTACCTGGCCTCCTACCTCGGGTACGCCCTGGTCGAGGGTCGGGACCTGGTGGTCAACAACAACCGCGTGTGGCTCCGTTCGCTGGCCGGGTTCGACCCGGTCGACGTGATCGTCCGGAGGGTCGACGACCAGTGGTGCGACCCGGTGGAGCTGCGGGCCGACTCGCTCCTGGGCGTGCCGGGCCTGTTGGAGGTGGCCCGTCGCGGACGGGTGACCGTGGCCAATCCACTGGGCTCGGGGGTGATGGAGGATCCCGCCCTCAGCGGGCTGCTCGGCTCGTTGGCCCCGGTGCTCCTGGGCGAGGAGCTGGCCCTCCGGGGCCCCGACACCTGGTGGTGTGGCACCAGCGGCGGGCTGAGCCATGTGCTCGCCCACCTCGACGATCTGGTCGTCCTGTCCACCCGCCCGTCGCCCAGTGCCCGCCCGGTGGTCACCGCCACCCTGACCACCGAGGAACGAGACGGGCTGCGCGACCGGATCCGGACCCGACCCTGGGAGTGGGTGGGCCAGGAGCTCATCGAGCCATCGACCATGCCGACGGTCAACCACGCCGGCGCCCTCGAGCCGCGTCCGGTGGTCCTGCGGACGTTCGCGGTGGCCGACGACCGGGCCACCGGCGGGGGGGACCGGGGGCTGAGCGTGCTGCCGGGGGGTCTCACCCGGGTGGGGACCGACGCCGCCTCGGTGATCATCTCCAGCCGGGGGGACGGCACCAGCAAGGACACCTGGGTTGCGTCGGCCGAGCCCGCCCTCCAGCAGAGCACCTGGCTCCGGTCGGCCCGCACCACCGTGCGCCCTCCGGTGGTTCCCGACACGGCGACGCCCCTCCCCGGGCGGGTGGCCGCCCAACTGTTCGTGCTCGGCCGCACCGCCGAGCACGCCGAGCTGGTCATCCGACTCATCCGCACCGTGCTCGCCCGGCTCGACCAGCCGCTGGGCGTGGGGATGGCCGGTGGCGCCGAGTCGCTGCAGGTCCTGCTGGCCGCCCTCAGCTCCGTCTCCGGCTTCGACTCGGTCTCCGAGCCGGACGAGGTGGACATCCGCCCTCGCACGACGGCGTCCGGTGACGGCGTTCACCGCCGGACGGGCGACCAGGCATCCGACGTGCCCACCGACCGGCGGGCCCTGGCCCTGCTCCTCGACGCCGGTGTCGACGGCAGCCTGGTCGCGTCCCTCGGCCTCCTGGTCGATGCGGCCTACTCGGTGCGAGAGCAGCTCTCCAGCGACACCTGGCAGCTGGTGGGCGACGTCGAAGAAGAGCTGGCCCGCCTCCGCAACCGGCCCCCCACCCAGCTGGTCGGGGTCCAGTCCAGCCTCCAACGCCTGCTCCAGGCCCTGTTGGCCCTGGCCGGACTGTCGGCCGAGAACATGGAGCGGGACTCGGCCTGGCTCTTCCTCGACGCCGGCCGCCGGCTGGAACGGGCCCAGTCCCTGGTCCGCCTGCTGCGGGCCGTCCTGGTCCGCCAACGGGTCGGCGTGGTCGAGGACCTCCTGCTCGAGTCGCTGCTCAAGACATCCGAGAGCCTGATCGTCTTCCGTCGACGATCAGGTTCGATCATGCACGTGGCCGGTGCGGTAGACCTACTGGTCTATGACGCGGCCAATCCCCGAAGCGTGATCTTCCAACTGGACCGCCTGGTCGACCAGCTGGCCGAGCTGCCCAAGCAGTCCTCGGCCCAGCGGCTGGGCGACGAGGAGCAGCTGGTCCTCGAGACCTCCACCATGCTCCGCCTGACCGACGCCACCCAGTTGGCCGCCGTCGACCCGGATACCGGTCGCCGCGCCGAGCTGGACTCGGTGCTCGGCCGGGTGGAGGACCTCCTGGCCGAGCTGCTCGACAGCCTGCGCCACACCTACTTCTCCCACGAGCGCCTGTCCGTGCTGGCCGGCCTCCAGCACAGCCTGGGTCAGGCCGCACGCCGACCCGACGGGGAGCGGGCGTGAGATACCGGATCGTGCACCGGACCGACTACCGCTACAGCGCCCCGGTGTCGCGGGCCCGCAACGAGGCCCACCTCCGCCCCCGTGACACCGACCGCCAGCACTGCGAATCGAGTGAGCTGACGGTGGAGCCGACACCGACCAGCTGGTCGGAGCGGACCGACTTCTTCGGCAACCCGGTGGTCTCGTTCGCCGTCGACGGTCCGTTTGTGGAGCTGACGGTGACTTCCACCAGCGTGGTGTCGGTGTCCGGCCGGGAGCCGCTCCCGGCCACCGGCCCGGCCTGGGAGCAGGCCCGGGACACGTTGGCCAACGACCTCGGGCCCGAGACGCTGGCTGCCCGTGAGTTCTGTTTCGAGTCGCCGCTGGTCCCGGTCTCCTCGGGGGTTCGTGCCTTCGCCGAGCCGTCGTTCACCGCGGCCCGGCCCCTCACCGAGGCCGTCTCCGAGCTGACCGAGCGGATCTTCGTCGACTTCCTCTACGACCCCGGCTTCACCACGGTGACCACGCCGCTGGAGGACGTGCTCACCTTCCGGCGGGGGGTGTGCCAGGACTTTGCCCATCTGGCCATCGGTTGCCTGCGGTCGATGGGCCTGGCTGCCCGGTACGTGAGCGGCTATCTCGAGACCGCACCACCCCCTGGCGAGGAGCGGCTGGTCGGTGCGGACGCCTCCCATGCCTGGCCCTCGGTGTTCATCCCGGGGTGGGGATGGCTCGACGTCGATCCCACCAACGACCAGTTGGTCGGCTCCTCGTACGTCACCACGGCGTGGGGCCGCGACTATTCCGATGTCTCGCCGCTCAAGGGGATCGTGTTCGGGGGCGGCGACTCCCACACCCTCCACGTGTCGGTCGACGTCACCCGCTCGGTGCCGGCCGGCCACTGGGCGGACAGCGCCGGCGGGAGCTGAGCACACCCACCCGGGTGTGCGGCCGGGAGCCCGGTGCCGTCACGGGGCCAGGGCCGCAGCGATCTGCTCGACACCGGTCTGTAGCGCCGCTGCACCGACCTCGCCCAGCACCCCGTAGGCCGGTCGCACCAGCTCATCGGTGAGCGCCTCGGCGGCGGCCAGGGTCCGGCGCTGGTCCTCGTCGATCACCACGGCATCGTCGTCCGTCCACCCGAACATGGCCAGGTCATTGGGCCGGGCGATGGCGTGGGCCGTCTTGGCGTCAAGACCGCTGGCCCGCACTGCCAGCAGGTGGGCCCCGCCCCGGAACTCACGGAGCAGCGCGGTCAGCTGCATGGCCCGCGCCGGCAGGTCATCGGCCAGGGGCTCGCCCCGGAATCCGGCGTAGAGCGCCAGTCCCACGTAGTCGGCGGCTTCGTTGACCGCTCCGGCGGCGTCGCAGTAGGCCTCGAGCCCGTCGATGCCGGCCAATCGGGACCGACCCAGCTCGGCGCAGCACTCGAGATGGGCCCGGGCGGCGTCCCTCGGGGCGATGACCGCCCGTCCCGACTCCCACATGGACCGAACGGCCGTCGGGCTGAAGTAGCCGAAGGCGCTGATCACCACTTCGGCCTCGACGTCGCCGAGCACGCCGCCGCGACCCAGGAAGTAGAACTGGAAGAGGTCCAGTCCGAGCTCCTTGCCCCGAGCCTCGGTCTCCGGGGTGAAGTAGTAGGCCCAACCGTTATCGCGGATCAGCGGGCAGGCGGAGGCGATGAGCTGGTCGGTGGTCATGCCGGCAGCGTAACCCCACGTCGTCCCGTCCGGCGGCTCCAACGTGGACACTCCTGTCCTACGCTCACGGCATGCGCATCCTCATTACCGGTGCGGCGCGGGCCATCGGTGCGGCCACGGCCGACGAGCTGACCCGGGCCGGCCACCACGTCATCGCCACCGCCCGTGACGCGTCCAAGCTGCAGGGGCTCGACGTGGCCGACCGGATCAGCCTCGACGTCACCGACCAGCATTCGATCCGTTCCGCTCTGGAGCGGGCGGGCGAGCTCGACGCCATCGTCAACAACGCCGCGGTCAACGGCAAAGGCCCGCTCGAGAGCTTCCCCCTCGACATGATGCGGTCGATGTACGAGACCAACACGCTCGGCCCGTTGGCCATGGTCCAACAGGTGCTCCCGGCGTGGCGGATCCGGGGAAGCGGCGTGGTGGTCAACGTCAGCTCCGTCGAGGGTCGGGTGGGCGCCCCGCTGGACGGGCCGTACTGCCACACCAAGTTCGCCCTCGAGGCCCTGTCGGAGTCCCTCCACCTCGAACTCGGCCACTTCGGGATCCGGGTGGTGGTCATCGAGCCCGGCTACATCGCCCCGGGCATGAAGACCGGACCGTGCGAGGCCGGTGACGCCGCCTACGCCGACCTGTGGGACCAGTGGGATCGGAGCGACGACCATCTGGCCGGACCCGACGGCCGCCCCGGGTCCGACGTGGTGGCCGTCGCCATCCGCAGGGCCATCGAGGACCCGGCTACGCCGCTGCGCGTCCCGGTGGGTGACGATGCCGTCCTGGTACTGGGGGCACGGGCCCAGATGGACGATGCCTCCTTCGAGGCGGCCATGCGCCAGACCGTCGGGCTCACCTGGTGAACCGGACGGTGGTTCTCAGGTCGAGGCGTTGACCAGGCTCTTGGCCGCCATGCCCAGGTAGTCGAGGAGCTCCCGCTCGTCGGCCGGGTCCATGTCGGCCGCGTGCACGGCATCGGTCATGTGACGGAGCCAGGCGTCGGATTGGGCCCGGCCGATCACGAACGGGGCGTGCCGCATGCGCAGGCGGGGATGACCCCGCTGGTCGCTGTAGGCACGGGGACCTCCCCAGTACTGGATCAGGAACAAGGCCAGGTGGGCCTTCGACTCGGTCAGGTCGTCGGGGTACATCGGTCGCAGCAGCGGGTCGGTGGCGACCCCCTCGTAGAAGCGCTCGATCAGGGTGGTGAAGAAGGGCTCACCGCCCCACCGCTCGTAGGCGGGCTGCTCGGGCTCGCGCTTCAGTCGCACGCCCCGACACTAGGCCGACCTCCGGTAGCCTCGGACCAAGCGATCGCCGCGGCGATGAGGGGACCCGGGAGGTCACACATGTTCGAATGGTCCGAGGAACAGCTGATGGTCCGTGACGCCATCCGCCGATTCATCGATGCCGAAGTGGTGCCGAACCTCGATGCGCTCGAGCACGGGGATCTCCCTCCCTACGACATCATCCGCAAGATGTACGCCACCTTCGGCATGGACCAGATGGCCCGCGACCGGTTCAAGAAGCAGTTGGAACGCAAGGTCGCCGGAGCCGGAGCCGAGTCCGAGCAGGAGCGTGCCGAGCGCCAGGGGGACGGCGGAGCTGCGGCGATGACCCTCATCCCGATCATCGAGCTCTGCCACTACTGCCCGGGGATCGTCACGGCGATGGGAGTCAGCATCGGCCTGGCCGCCGGCACCATCATGAAGCAGGGCACCCCGGCCCAGATGGAGCGCTGGGGCCTCGATCTGCTCACCGGGGACAAGATCGGGTCCTGGGCCATCACCGAGCCGAACTCGGGGTCCGACGCGCTCGGGGGGATGACCACCTCGGCCCGACGTGACGGTGACGAGTACATCCTCAACGGGAACAAGACCTACATCACCAACGGTCCCTACGCCGACACCATCGTCCTCTACGCCAAGCTCGACGACGGGTCGGACACCCCCATCCGCGACCGCCAGGTGCTCACCTTCATCCTCGACAAGGGGACGCCGGGGCTCGAACAGTCCAAGCCGTTCCGGAAGATGGGACTGCACTCCTCCCCCACCGGCGAGCTCTTCCTCTCCGATGTCCGCGTGGGCAGGGACCACCTGCTCGGCGAGACCGAGGACGAGCGGGGTGGGAGCGGTCGTGACTCGGCCAAGGGCAACTTCGTGACGGAACGGGCCGGCATGGCCGCCATGGCCCTCGGGCTCATCGAGGAGTGCCTGTCCCTGTCGGTGGAGTACGCCAAGAACCGGATCCTCTGGGGTCAGCCCATCGGGGACCGCCAGTTGATCCAACTGAAGCTGGCGAAGATGGAGGTGGCCCGACTCAACGTGCAGAACCTGGTCTTCCGGCACATCGAGACCTCGGCCGCCGGGAAGAGCCTGACCCTGGCCGAAGCCTCGGCCATGAAGCTCTACTCGGCCCAGGCCGCTTCCGAGGTGGCCATGGAGGCCGTGCAGCTGATGGGCGGCAACGGGTACATGGCCGAGTTCCGTGTGGAGCAGCTGGCCCGGGACGCCAAGGTCTTCCAGATCTACGCCGGCACCGACGAGATCCAGGTCACCCACATCGCCAAGGACCTGCTCCGCCGCTGAGCCGGTGGCAAGAGCCCACTCCGGGGCCGGCTCGTCATGACACCGAGGCGCGCCCCCGGGCGGCGGCGGGGATCCGCATGTTCCTCAACGAGACGCCCAGTCCGTAGGTGACGAATTCGCCCTCGGGGAGGACGTCGATGAGAACGCTCGAGGAGCGCCTCTCGGCCGGGAGCAGGGACGACAGCTGCGTCAGGACCGGACCGACCTCTGCCGAGTCGGCTCGGTGCACAGTCGCCGCCCCGTGGAAGCTGATGGTCGCCGGCGGGATGGGGAAGACCAGCGACAGGATCCCGCCCCGGCGCACCGGCACGGTCACCGCCACCCGGCCGCTCACCGCGATGTGCCTCGCCTTCCAGCCGTCGGCAGCGACGGCCACGTACAGCCGGCGTCCCACCGTCTGGTAGACGACGCCACTCGATCGGGGCTCGCCCGTCGGGGTGACGTAGCTGACGACGGCGAACGACGCCTTGGCCAACCCGGCCCAGACCTGCTCGCTGGTCAGCCGAGGCCCGATCTCGTGGGCGTCGGCCCCGACCAGGCCCCGGGCAGTGTCCTCGCCTCTCGCCCTGTCGCCCGCTTTGTCGTGACTCACTGGTGTCGTCATGGTCGCGCCTCCGTGGCCGATGAACCACGCTCGGTCCGTGCACGGTCACCTCGTACAGGCTTACGTGTGACGTCCGGCCTCCAGTAGGGGCGAACGGCAGGTATCGACCGGGGATCCACCGGGCCGAGCGGACGACGTCAGTCGGCGAGGCGCCGCCGGAGCTCGACGTACACCTCGGAGCCCACGATGGCCTCCAGCTCCTCGGCCATCGACTCGACCACCGGCCGGTCACCCACGTAGGCCTGGGTACCCTCGGTGCAGCACCAGGCCATGGTCTCGCCCTCGGCGCCCCAGTCGGCCCTCGTCCACCCCCGGACCGTGGCGATTTCCGTCCCGTCGTGGCCGGGCTCCCAATCCACCTTGATCGGCAGCTGCCAGCAGACCGACGGCTTGAAGTCGATGGGCGACTCGCCCGAATCGAGGGCGGCCAGGTGCAACGCGCAGCCGGCACCCCCGTCGAAACCGGTCCGGTTGAGAAAGATGCAGGCCCCGTCGACCACCCGGGTGCTCGAGCGGGTGGCGTCGGCGAACACACCATCCTCGACGGCGGTGGCGTGGTACTCGAAGCGAGACGGATCCAAGGTGGCCGCCAGCGCCCCGATCAGCCGCGCCTCGTCGTCGCCGTCCAGTTCGGCACCGATCGAGCAACATCCTTGACCGAGTTCGGCCGCCGGTTGCGGCAGGATCCCCAGGCATCCACGTCCCCAGATGCAGGTCCAGTTCGAGGTCAGGAACGAGCGGTCGAAGCGCCACGTGGTGTCGCCGTCCGAGATTTCGGTGAGCGGTGGGTCCATGGGTCCACAGCGTAAGGGCGGAGCCGGGCGCGGCGGGCATCGATGAGCTGAGCATCGGCCCGGGTCACAGCGGTGCGCCCGGTAGGACGGTCGAGATTGCGGATCCCACCACCGATGCAGGAGGTTCCCGCTCCAGCGGCCAACCGCGGACCGCCCGTCGCGGATCGGGGCGGATCGGGGCGGATCGGGGCCCGAAGGTGATCGGTGTGCCTGCCGGTAGAGTGCACCCGTGCCCCGACGGCGTTCGACCACCAAGGCCCCGCCGGTCGATCCGGCCCTCCCTCGCGACTTCGGCGCCCGCTACGCCGACGGCGTGGAGCGAGGAGTGAGCTTGGGCGGAGGGGGCCTCTTCTTCGTGGCCTGGCAGGTGGGGTACCTCCAGACGCTGGCCAACCACGGCGTCCGGTTCGACTCCGCCGATCGGGTGGTGGGCACCTCGGCCGGCTCCCTGGTGGCCTCGGCCCTGACCAGCGGCAAGCTGAAGCGGCTCCATTCGGAAGTGTCGCTGCTGGCCAAGGTCCCTGCCCTGGTGTCGTCCATGGCCCCGGCCTCGGCGCTCGTCCCCAGCCAGAACCGGGCTCTCGAGCTGTTCATCGCCGCGACCGACGCCGAGCCGGACACGGTCCGGGCCATCGGCCATGCGGCCCTGGCGGCGTTGACCCCCAAGCCCGAGTCGACCCGGCGGAACATCGCCCTGGTGGTGGGCCCGGGCGGGTGGCCGTCGGACGCGCTGCACATCACCTGCGTGGATGCCTACACCGGCGAACGGTGCGTGGTGACCGCCGACACCGGCACCACGCCGGCCAGGGCGGCGGCGGCCAGCAGTGCGGTGCCGGGCATCTTCGCCCCACAGCCCATCGCCGACCGGCGGTGCATGGACGGGGGCGTGGGCGGTTCCGGTGTCCATCTCGACGTTCTGGCCGGATCACGGCGGGCGCTGGTCCTGTCCCTCACCGACGGCTCGCAGATGGAGGAGGCCATGATGACCCTCCACCCCGATGAGGGGAAGCAGGAGCTCGAGGACCTGAAGGCGTCGGGAACCGACGTCGTGCTCCGAGTGCCCGAGGAGGTCGATCTCCTCAACCTGATGTCACCGGCCGCCGTGCCCGATGCACTGGCCATGGGGGCACGCCAGGCCACCGCCGACGTGGGAGAGCTGTCGGCCTTCTGGGGCTGAGGCCCGGGCGGGCCTCCCTGCTCGGTATCAGTCGGGCGTGGTCACCCCGGTGACCGAGGCGGCCACCGCATCGACCAGACCGGCCACGGCCAGGTCGTGGGCGACGGTGATGGCGTTGACCATGGCCACCGACGACGACGAGCCGTGGCTGATGACCGAGACGCCGTCCACGCCGAGGAGCATGGCCCCGCCGGTCGTCTCCGGATCGAGATTGGCCGCCAGGGGAAGCAGATGCGGGTAGAGGGCGTCGGCCGCGCCGGCCAGCTCGGGGAGGCTCAGGATGCCGGTGAGGGCGCCGATCAGGAAGCGCATGGCGCCCTCCAGCGTCTTGAGGGCGACGTTGCCGGTGAAGCCGTCGGTGACGAACACGTCAGCGATCCCCTCGAAGAAGTCGCGCCCTTCGACGTTGCCCACGAAGTCGACGCCCGCGCCGCCGGCGCCGTCGGCCAACAGGGCATAGGTCTCCTTGACCAGGGGGGTGCCCTTGGACTTCTCCTCGCCGATGGAGAGCAGGGCCACCCGGGGCTTCTCGATGCCGTACCGCTTTCCGGCGAATGCCGCCCCCATCTGGGCGAACTGGACCAGCATGGCCGGAGTGCACTCGGCGTTGGCCCCCGAGTCGAGGAGCACGGTGGGCCACGGTGCGCCGGGATTGGGGATCGGCGTGGCGATGGCCGGCCGGATGACGCTGGGCAGCCTTCCCATGCGGAGCAGCGCAGCCGCCATCGCCGCCCCGGTGTTGCCCGCCGATACCGTGGCCATGGCCCGGCCGTCCCGGACCGCCTCGGCGGCACGGACCAGCGAGGAGTCCTTCTTCCTACGGACGCCCTGTCCCGGGTCGTCGTCCATGCCGATGACCTCGCTGGCCGGAAAGGTCGGCAGATCCCCGATGTCGCCCATCTCGCCCGGCGGCCCCACCAGGGCCACCAAGATGTCGGTCTCCTCGGCCACCCGACGGGCACCGGCGACGATCTCGGCGGGTGCACGGTCGCCCCCCATGGCGTCGACAGCCACCGGCAGCGTGTTGAACTCGTCACCTTGCGGGCGAGTCCCCCGGCGCGCCACTAGTCGACTTCGATCGCCTGACGACCCTTGTACCAACCACAGTTGGGGCACACCACGTGGGGAATCTTGGCGGTCGTGCACTGCGGGCAGACGGAGCGTGCCGGCGCCTTGAGCACCCAGTTGGATGCCCGGCGGCTACGGCTCTTCGATTTCGAGGTCTTCTTCTTCGGGACGGCCATAAGGGCCAGATCCTAGGCGAAATCGAGCCTCTACGGATCACGCAGGGAGTCGAGGGCCGACCAGCGGGGATCGACGACCGCCGGACAGGCACACGGCCCGGCGTTCCAGTTGGCACCGCACTGCGGGCACAGGCCCAGGCAGCCCGGAGAGCACAGGGGGGCCAGCGGGAGATCGAGGAGCACCGCGTCCCGGGCCAGGGGTTCGAGGTCCAGCTCGTCGCCGCTCAGCGGATAGGCGTCCTCGTCGCCGTCGGCCCCGCCCACCGGCGCGTAGCGTTCCCGCACCGTGGACTCGACCGTGCCCGCCACCGGTCCCCCGCACCGCCGACACTCCCCGACCCACGGCGCGCGCACCGTGCCGACCACGCTGATCCCACCCGGATACGACGACAGGGTGAGGTCGGCGGTGACCGGGGAACCGTCGGGCACCACCACCCCGACGGCGGCCAGCCCCTCGATGACCCCGTGACGCTGCTCGTGCCGGGTGGTCCCGAGCGCCTTGCGCAATGCAGCCACCTGCACCAGGAACGGCCGGGCGGCGCGAATGTCGCCTCCCCGCGGCTCAGTGGTCTCAGTCAAGGTCCTGGTCGAAGAAGCCTTCGGGCTCATCGACGTGCTGGCGGGCCCCGCCGAGTGCAGCCGGTGCGAGGGACGTGTCGCCGCCCTCACCGATGTCCACCTTGGGAAGCGGAGTGACCTGGAGCTTCTCCCGACCCGCCTGCACGGTCTTCATCGTCCGGTCGAGCACGATCTCGAAGCTGGCCAACTTCTGGTCGGCGTAGTCCTCGGCCTCGTGGCGTAGCCGCCGGGCCTCCTCGTTGGCGTCGTCCAGGATCCGCTGGGCCACGTGGTTGGCCTGACGGACGATCTCCGTGCGCTGGACCATCCGCTCGGCCTGGACCCGGACCTCCTCGAGGAGGGCGTCGGCCTCGCGCTGCTTCTCCGCCAGGAACTCGTCCCGCTCCTTCAGCAGCCACCGTGCCTGGCGCAGCTCGTCCGGCATCCGGTCGAGAGCGGCCTGCAACAGCTCGGCCAGCTCCTCGCGGGAGACCAGGACCGATGCGGACAGCGGCATGGCCTTGGCCGTCTGGACCAGGTCGAGGGCACTCCGGATCAGCGCCTCCGCGTCATGCTCCTCGCCCGCGGCCCGCTGCTCGTCCAGATCCTCGAAGAGGTCACTCATCAGCAAACTTCTCCTGCAGCCGGAGGGCCACCACCTTGGGGACGAACGAGGTCACGTCACCGCCGAACCGGGCCACCTCGCGCAGCAGCCGTGAGGCGATGAACGAATGCGCCGAACTGGTGGGGATGAACAGGGTCTCCACCCCCGACAGCTGCTTGTTCATCTGGGCCATCTGCAGCTCGTTCTCGAAGTCGGTCACCGCCCGGAGGCCCTTGACGATGGCACTGGCCCCGACGTCCTGGGCCACGTTCACCACCAGGTCGGCCAATGACACGATGCGCACGTTCACCAGGTGGGCGAGGGTCTCCTCGAGCATCTCCTGGCGCTCCTCCAACTCGAACAGGGCCTCGCTCTTCTGCGGGTTCCGCAGGGTGGCCACCACCACCTCGTCGAAGAGGCGGGCGGCCCGCTCGATCACCTCGAGGTGCCCATTGTGGACCGGGTCGAACGACCCAGGGATCAACGCAATCCTCACGAGACACCTTTCTCTGTGACCAGTTCCGGACGGGCCACGGTCACGATCGTACCTCCATACCGCTTCGTCTTGATGATTTCCCAGCCCTCCGCCGGTCCGATCTCCGCACCCGACTCCAAGACGGCCAGGTCCGCCGGGAGGTGGGCCACCAACTCCCCCCAGCCCTCGTAGCCGTAGGGGGGATCACACAGGATCAGGTCGAACCGGGAAGCCGTCGTGGGCACCCACACGTCGACGTCGGCCCGCAGCACCTGGGCGTCCCCGGTGCGCTCGGCCTCGGCCAGTCCGGCCGATTCCAGATTGCGGCGCAGCGATGCCAGTGCAATGGGATCGCGGTCGACGAAGGTCACCGAGGCGGCTCCTCGGGACAGGGCCTCGATGCCCAGTGCGCCGGTGCCGGCGAACAGGTCGGCCACCTGCAGCCCTTCGACCCCGCCCAGGCTGAAGAGGATGTTGAAGATCGCCTCACGCACCCGGTCCGAGGTGGGTCGCACGCCGGCCGGAACCGGTGCGGCGAGGCGGCGACCACGCAGGTCGCCACCGATCACCCGCATCTCCACGCACCTTCGACTCCCACCGGTTCAGCCTACCGGCCACCCCCGGCGACCCACGGTCAACTCTTGAACAGGAACTCGGCTTCGTCGTCGTCGACGAAGATCCGGAGCTCCTCCACCAAGAGCGGGTGATCCACCAGGACCGGGTCGCCCCCGACCACCTCCACGGCCAGGGTTCGGGCACGGACGACCAGGTCGCGGTCGGACAGCAGTCGGGCCAGCTTCAGGTCGCTGCGTCCCTTCTGCCGGGCACCGAGGATGGTCCCTTCCCCCCGCAGCTCGAGATCCACGTCGGCCAGCTCGAACCCGTCCGTGGTGCGCTCCAGGGCCGACAGTCGGGCCACCGCCTCGGGCGAGTCGTTGTCGGACAGCAGGTAGCACCACGACGGGTCGCCTCCCCGTCCGACCCGTCCCCGCAACTGGTGGAGTTGGGCGATCCCGAACCGGTCGGCATCCTCGATGACCATGACGGTGGCCTCGGGGACGTCCACGCCGACCTCGATCACCGTCGTGGCCACCAGCACGTCGAGGGCGCCCGAGCGGAACTGGGCCATCACCCGCTCCTTTTCGGCGGAGGGGAGCTGGCCGTGGAGGAGGCCCACCGACAGATCGGACAGCTCGCCGGCTGCCAGTCGTTCGAACTCGCTGACCGCCGATGCGGCCTCGATCCGTTCGGACCCCTCGACCAACGGGCACACCACGAAGGCACGGTGACCACCCGCCACCTCGTCGCGCACCCTCGACCATGCCTCCCCGGTCTCGAGGGGGGTCCGGAGCCAGGCAGTGGTCACCGGGAGGCGGCCGGCGGGCAGCTCGTCGATGACGGTCATGTCGAGATCACCGAAGACCACCATGGCCGCGGTGCGGGGGATCGGGGTGGCGGTCATCACCAACAGGTCCGGATCGTGGCCGGTGCCGTCGCTCCCCCGCCCCTTGGCCCGGAGGGCGGCCCGTTGCTCGACACCGAAGCGGTGCTGCTCGTCGATGACCACCACACCGAGGGATCGGAAGCCCACCTGGTCGGTCAGGAGTGCATGGGTGCCGATCAGGAGATCCACCGAGCCCTCGGAGAGGCCGGCGTGGAGCACGGCCCGATCGGCGGCTCCGGTCTTGTTGGTCAAGAGGCCCACCGTCAGGGGCCGGTCGCCTTCGAGGGTGGCGGCGTCGGGGACCCGGAGCCCGTCGACCAACTCGCGCACGGCAGCGGCGTGCTGCTCGGCCAGCACCTCGGTCGGGGCCATCAGCGCCGCCTGATGACCACCGTCCACCGCGGTGAGCATGGCCGCCACCGCCACCACCGTCTTGCCCGATCCCACGTCACCCTGCAGCAGGCGGTGCATGGGAAGGGGACCGGCCAGGTCGTGCCGAATGGCGTCGATGGCCCGCTGCTGGGCTCCGGTCGGGGTGAAGGGGAGTCCGGCAAGGAACCGGTCGGCCAGGGTCGGTGCGCCGTCGTCACGGGCCACCAGGTGACGCAGGCCCCGGGCGTCCTGTTGGAGTCGGCTCTGGCGCAGGACCAGGGCCAACTGCAGTCGGAAGAGCTCGTCGAAGGCCAGGCGGCGGCGTGCCGGCTCGTGGTCGTCGTCGGTGGCCGGCCGGTGGATCTGGTTGAAGGCGGAGGTCCGGTCGAGCAGGCCGACGTGCGTCCTGGTGGCGACGGGGACCGGATCGGCGAACCGGCCGGCCCGGTCGAGGGCTTCGGCCGTGTAGCGGCCGATTCGGGCCGAGGTGAGGTTGGCCTTGTCGGTGAGCGGGTACACCGGGTAGACCCGACCCGACCCCCCGGCCCCGTCGTCGTCGTCATCGCCGTCGCCGTCCCCGGCGGCGCGCAGCACCTCTGCCGTCGGGCTGTTGAGCTGGAGCGAGCCGCGGTACTCGCCGATCGTTCCGTAGAAGAGGGCCAGGCTGCCCACCGGCAGCTGCTTGGCCCGCCACGCCTGGTTGAAGAAGACCACGTCGAGACGACCGGAGGCGTCGGCGATCTGGATCACCACCCGCGACGGCGGCCGGCGGCGTCCCCGTCCGTACCCGCTGGTGGGCCGGCTGACCCGGGTCACCGTGGCCACCACCGACGCCCTGTCCCCGGGAACCAGATCGGCGATCGGGACGAGCCGGGTTCCGTCGATGTAGCGACGCGGGTAGTGGGTGAGCAGATCGAGGACGGTCTCGACGCCCAGTTCGGCCAGTTCCTTCTCGGCCGCCGCTCCCACCCCCCGCAGTACCGATACCGGCAGGTCGGCCAGTTGTCGGAGCTTGCGTCCCGGCCCGGGATCGCTCCGGGGCGCCCCGTTCACTCGATGGAGAAGAGGTACGGATAGAGGGGCTGACCACCGTGGTGCACCTCTGTCTCCACCGCCGGCCACCGGTCCTTGATCCACTCGGTGATCCGGCGGGTATCGGCAGCCCCGGAACCCTCGCCTTCGATGATGGTGACCAGATCGTGCTCGTCGGTGATCAGCACCTCGAGCAGCGCGCAGGCCGCCTCGGACACCGACGGTCCCACCACCTCGATCCCCTGGCGCGAAAGCCCGAGCCAGTCCCCGGCCACGATCGGCCCGGCCCGGCAGTCCGAGTCACGCACCGCCCGGGTCACCTCGCCCGGGACGACCTTGCATGACGACGACTCCATGGTCCGGGCGTTGACCTCGCCGTGGGCCTCGGGGTCGTAGGCCAACAGGGCGGCGAATCCCTCGGCGATCGTGTCGGTGGGCACCACCCACACCTTCTTGTCGGTCAGGTCGTTCACCCGCTGAGCCACCGGGCGGATGTTGCCGTTGTTGGGGAGGATGATCACCTCGTCCGAACGGACCGCCTCAACCGCCTCGACCAGGTCTGCCGTCGACGGGTTCATCGACTGTCCGCCGGCGATGAGCCGTTGCACGCCGAGCGATCGGAAGATCCGGCCGATCCCCTCGCCGGTGGCCACCGCCACCACGCCAGTGATGGGCACAGGGCCCGAGGGTATCTCCGGCGGTCCACTGCCTTCGGTGCCCGCACCCTCGCGTACCCATCGCTCCTCTTCGACCTGTTCGAGCAGGTCGGTGACCCGGATGGTCCTCGGCCTCCCGACATCGAGCGAAGCCTCGATGGCCGCGCCGATGTCGTCGGTGTGGATGTGGCAGTTCCACAGGCTCTCGCCACCCACCACCACGATGGAGTCGCCGAGGCCGGCCCAGACCTCCTTGAACGAGGGGATGGCCTCGTCGGGCGCCTCGAGCAGGTACATCACCTCGTAGCGCAGTCCGGCCAACTCGGCATCGATATCGGACAGCGCGCCCGCCGGGCTGGCCATACCGGGGGCCTCCGGATTGACCGGCCCGAAGTTGGTCTCCGGAGCGTCCGGAGGGGAGGGCATCTCCCGACCGTCGACCACGGTGAGAAGGGCGTCGAACAACAGCAGGTACCCGGTGCCGCCGGCGTCGACCACCCCGGCCTGCTCGAGCACCGGCAGGAGCGTCGGGGTGAGGGCCAGCGCCTCGGCGGCACCGGCTCTCGACGCCTCGGCCACGTCCACCAGCGACTTGCCGGCGTCGGCCGCAGAGCGGGCGCCGTCGGCCGCACCCCGGGCCACGGTGAGGATGGTCCCCTCCACGGGTCGCATGACCGCCTCGCGGGCCAACCGGTCGGCGATGTCCAGGGCTTCGGACAGCTCACGCGGGCCGCACTGACCGGTCGGACCGCCCACCCCTTCGGTGAGCCCACGGAGCAGTTGGGACAAGATGACCCCGGAATTCCCACGCGCCCCCATCAGCGATCCATGGGCGATGGCCTTGCAGGTAGCCTCGAGATCTGGCGAGTCGAGGCAGTCCAGCTCGTCGGTGACCGACTCGAGGGTGAGGGCCATGTTGGTTCCCGTGTCCCCGTCGGGCACCGGATAGACGTTCAGCCGATTGATCAGGTCCTGGTGGGAACGCAGGCCGTCGCGGAACCTGGTGATGACCAGGTTCAGCTCCGTTGCTCCGAGCGCGTCGAGGACCGCCATGGGCAGGATGCTAACCTTTGCGTCCGGGCAACAGGATTCTGAGAGGAAGTCGGAGCGTCATGGCAGCGGTGTGTGAGGTCTGCGGCAAGAAGCCGTCATTCGGGATGAACATCAGTCACTCCCACCGTCGGACCAAGCGACGCTGGGATCCGAACATCCAGCGGGTCCGGGCTCTGGTCGATGGTTCGCCCAAGCGTCTCAACGCCTGCACGTCGTGCATCCGCTCCGGAAAGGTCGTCAAGCGACCCATCCGGAACATCCCGGGCTGAGCCCCCTCACCCTTCTCCGACTTCCACCGGACGGTCGCGCCGCGCCCCGGGTCTGATCGCTTCGACCGGCAGGCGCACCTCGAAGGTCGCCCCCTCGCCCGGCACCACCGCCACCGTGCCCTGGTGGGCGTCGACGATGGTGGCCACGATGGCCAGACCGAGACCCGACCCACCCGAGCTCCGGGCCCGCGAGGGATCCGACCGGTAGAACGGCTCGAAGATCCGGGCGGCGTCGGCCGGATCGATGCCCGGTCCCTCGTCGTGCACGGTCACCACCGCCGTGCCGTCCTCGGTGCCCACACGGATCTCGACGGCGGCGTCGACGGGCGTGTGGGTCACCGCGTTCACCAAGAGGTTGTCGAGCACCTGGCGGAGCCTGCGCCCGTCCCCGACCACCACGACGGGTGCGTCGGCAACCACGACCACCGTCCGGTCCGGGTGGGCCGCTCCGATGCCGGCGGCGGCCTGGTGGGCCAGTTCGCTCAGGTCGACCGGCTCGTGCGCCAGTGGCCGCTCATGATCCAGCTTGGCCAGCCACAGCAGGTCGTCGACCAGTGCCCCCATGCGGGTGGCCTCGCTCTTGATGGTGCGCATCGAGTGGGCCAGGTCCTCGGGACGGTCACGGACCCCGAGATCGAACAACTCCGCATATCCGAGGATCGAGGTGAGCGGGGTGCGCAACTCATGGGAGGCGTCGGCCAGAAACCGGCGTAGCCGTTCCTCGGAGGCGGCCCGCTGGGCGAAGGCCACCTCGATCTCGTCGACCATCGTGTTGAAGGCGACACCCAGCTGGCCGACCTCGGTGGTCTCCGACACGTGGGCCACCCGTTGGGACAGATCGCCCCGGGCGATCGCCGTCGCCGTCCCGGTCATCGCCTCGAGGGGACGAAGGTCGCGGCGCACCATGATCCAGGAGACCGCTCCCAATCCCAGGAGCAGGAGCACCGAGATGGCCAACTCGATCAGCAGAAGTTGCCGCAGCGTGCTCTCCAGTTCGGTCAGCGGCACCGCCACCACGATGGTGCCCGACCCGTTCGAGAGCGGCTTGGCCACCACCCGGTAGGAGACAGACCCGGGCCCCGAGCTCGACGTGGTGAAGAACCGGTCGGTCCCGACCGGAGCCCCCGACCCGGGCAGCTTCGCCGGGATCACCGGGGCACGAGGTGCCGTGCCGCCGTAGCTGAAGAACAGGTGTGCCTCCACCTTCCCCCCCGCGCTCCGGATCTGCCCGTACGTCCCCGGGGTGACCAGCAGCCCCCGCGGCACGGGCCGGTCGCCCCCGAACGGGTCCCCGCCGTGGAAGAGGGAGCCCCGGTCCCCCGGCACGAACGGGCTGGACCCCACCGGGGCGGTGGGCGGCGCCGCCGGCACCTGCTCCCCGAGCCCCGAGGACGACAGCAGTGCCCGACCCACGGGAAATGCGGCCTGCTCGAGCTGCTGGTCGACCCGGGTGGTCAGGAACGACCGCAGGGCGTTGTAGGTGACCAGATCGGAGATGATCAGGCCGGCGGCCACGATGCCCACCAGCAGCAAGAGCAGACGGAGACGCAGGGTCATCCGGCCCGGCCCCCGGGGACAGGGGGTTCCCCGATGCCGGAGGGGGGCACCGCGGCCGCCGCCCGCATGCAGTACCCGATCCCCCGGACGGTCCTGATCAGCGGGGGCCCGTGGGCGTCGAGCTTCTTGCGCAGGTAGCTCACGTACACCTCCACCATGTTGACCTTGCCGTCGAAGCTGTAGTCCCAGACGTGATCACGGATCTGGACCTTGGAGACGACCTGGCCGGCGTTGAGCATCAGGTAGTGGAGCAGTCGGAACTCGGTCGGGGTGAGCTCGAGGGCGGTCGTGCCCCGCCACACCTGGTGGGTCTCCTCGTCCACCTCGACATCACCGACGGTCAGCCGAGGGCCGATCTCCCCGCACCCCTCGCTTCTCCGCAGCACGGCGTTGATCCGCAACAGCATCTCCTCGACGCTGAACGGCTTGGTCATGTAGTCATCGCCACCCAGGGCCAGGCCGCGCAGCCGGTCGTCCAGTCCGCCCCGGGCGGTCAGGAACAGCACCGGCGTGTCTCCCGAGCGCCGGTCCCGACGCATGTGTTCGAGCACGTCGAAGCCGTCCTGGTCCGGAAGCATCACGTCGAGGACGATCAGGTGCGGCCGGAAGGTTCGCACGGCCCGCAGCGCCTCGGCGCCCGAGTGGGCCACCTCCACCGAGGCCCCCTGGAGATGCAGCGCCATCGCCACCAGCTCGGTGATGCTCTGCTCGTCATCGACGACCAGGATTCGATGGTTCCCCATCCCACCATGGTGACGGACACTTCTGTGAGTTTGCTGAGAAGGGCCCCGAGCAGCTCAGAAGCGGTGGAGCCAACCTCCAGGTGGCGTGGGCTCGCCATCGACGGTGGACTCGCCGGGACGGTCGGTGCAGCGGCCGATCGGGATCGGCGCCCGCAGGCCGGCGACCTCGAACGCGGCGACCAGACGATCGGGGTCGGGCGTGGTGATGACCAGCTCGTAGTCCTCTCCCCCATGGAGGGCCTCCTCGACGGTGGCGCCCTCCACGGCGGGGATATCGCTGAGCCGCAGCCCTACCCCCGAGGCCCGGGCCAGATGACCGACGTCGGCGACCAGACCGTCCGACACGTCGATGGCGGCGCTGGCTCCGTGCTGTCGGGCAACCTCGCCCTCGTCGAGTCTGGCCCGCGGCCGCCGATGAGCTCGGGCGAGGTGCTCGACGACGGTCGGTCCCCCCGAATCCATCCGATCACCCGGTGGGCGGCGGAGCAGACGCAGGCCGGCTGCCGATCCCCCCAACGGCCCGGTGACGAACAGGTGGTCACCCGGACTCGCTCCGGAGCGCAGCAGGGGCGCCACCGGCGCCACCGGTACGGGGCCCGGCCGGAGCGTGCCGGTCACCGCAGTCGACACCACCAGGACCGACCCCTCGGACAGGTCCCCGCCGACCACGACGCAGGCCGTCTCGGCCGCTGCCTCGGCCAGTCCTTCCCCGAGGGCCTCGAGATCGGTGCCCCGGGGTGCTGCCACCGACACCAGGGCGTAATCGGGCCGAGCCCCCATGGCCGCCAGGTCGGACACCGTGACCATCAGCGCCTTGTATCCCACGTCGTCGAGGGAACAGACGCCCAGGTCGACGTGGACTCCGGCCACCACCAGGTCGGTGGCCATGACCAGGGGGCCCGAGCCCCCCGGGGTGACCACTGCGGCATCGTCCCCGATCCAGGTCTCACCGGGGGGAGGGAGCTCCCCCTCGGGGAACCGGGCCCGGGCCGCCGCCTCGAACCGCATCCGAAGCCGGTCGATGGCCTCGAACTCCCCGGTCCCGGTGGGCGGAGTGGCCGGGTCCTCGTCGGGATTGGGCCTCTGCACGGTCCCTTGCCTACCATTGGGCGCAGTGCCCACCGGTAAAATGGTGGACATTCGGTGGAAAGCAAGCGTGAGCGCGCTCCCCACCGGTCGAATGCATCGGACTCCCGAGGAGGAACACCCAGCACATGCCCCCCACCACGAACAAGAAGCT
>JADGOG010000127.1 GCA_017883065.1 Acidimicrobiales bacterium
GCCGCTTCGCTCTGGAAGATGCCGCTCAGGCTCACGCCTACATCGAGAGTCGCCAGGCGTTCGGACGGGTCCTGTTGATTCCCTGACCGTGATGGTCCTGGCTAGCCTGTACCGATGATCCGACCGGCCGTCATCGAGGATGTGGACGCACTGGTCGGGTTGATCCACGATCTGGCCGAGTACGAGCGTTCGCCCGATTCGGTGAAGATCGACCCCGACATGCTGGCCAGGTCGCTCTTCGCCGAGCACCCGACCGTCTTCGCCCATGTGGCCGAAGAGCACGGCCGCATCGTCGGCATGGCCATCTGGTTCCTCAACTTCTCCACCTGGACCGGTCGCAACGGCATCTACCTCGAGGATCTCTACGTGCGACCGGACTCCCGATCCTCGGGGATCGGCAGGCAGCTGCTCACCCGGCTGGCGCAGATCGCCGTCGAGTCTGGCTTCGGGCGCATCGACTGGTCGGTACTCACCTGGAACGAACCGGCACTGGGGTTCTACCGGTCGATCGGAGCGGGTCCCATGGACGAGTGGGTGGGATACCGCCTGGCCGGTGACGAACTGCAGGCGTTGGCGGCGCCGACCCACCCCGTTCGCTGATCGTCCCGATGCAAGGTGTCCGACGCCCGGAGGTCCGGGTTCAGATGGTGAAGGCCAGGTTGGCGACCAGCTGCTCTCCGAGGGCGCGGTCACCCGTGTACCCGATCCGCTCGTTCAGGTCGGCGAAACGGTCGTCGCGCCCTCCGGTCAACCGGAGGTAGAGCGATACCGGCATGGCCACGCCCACCGTCGGCGGTCGGTCGAAGGAGTCGACCAGGGCCGCCCGGCCGTCCACCGCCACCAAGTAGGTCCGCCGCACCGGGCCGGTCAAGTCGATCTGCACCCGTGCACCGTCCGGCATGGCCGCCTTCCGGCCGACGATGTAGCCGAGACCGGTGGCCACCTCGTCGGTGGCGGAACGCAGGTCGGCCACGTCTTCGCGAGGGGGGATGGCCAGCGCGCAGCGGATGTCGTGCTCGTGCAGGTAGCAGTCGTAGTGGCGGATCCTCATGAACCGTCCGTAGGTCTCGTCGTTGCCCACCGGTGTCCAGGACGGTGCGTCGAACCCGGCCTGGCTCATCGCCTCCAACGCAGCCATCCTCCCGCTGGTGACGTCGTCGAAGCGGGCGAGCATCTGATCACCCGACAGGGCGCGCATGGACTCGACCCACCGTTCGTTGCCCTCGGCGATGGCGTTCTTCATGTGGCCCAGGTGGGCGACCTCGACGTCAGGGGTCGGTTCGCCCGACAGCATCGCCTCGGTGCCGATCACGTGGCTGAGTACGTCGCGCACCGTCCAGCCGGGCAGGCAGGTGGGCACCTCCCACTGGGCCTCGGACAGGGTCGAGCACAACGACGCCAACGCCCGGAACTCACCACCCAGAAGATCCACGATGTGTCGCTTTTCAATGATGGTCGGCATCGGCCTCCAACCGTACCGTCCCGTGGCCCGGTTCCGGGCGGGCAAGTCCCCTACACTGGGGGAAATTGGCAGTGCATCGGACACCAGTTCGTCTGCACGGTGCGGCCCAGGACCAGGGGGTTGGTGCGTTGACCACGCTGCAGACCGAGTTCAGCGAGCACGAGCTGCTGGCCGATCACGCCATCGCCGAGCCGCTCATCGCCGACGGCGTCCGCTGCCACGGCGGATTCGACGACGACGGCACCTACGTCTCCCCCCGGACGAAGCACCGGTGGCCGGCCATCCGGGCATGGGAGGAGCAGCGTGCCGAGCAGTTCGGCACCCCGATACTCGACATACCGCTCGAGACCTGGCCGGAGAACTTCCCCACCGTCGAACAGTCCAAGTTCCTCATCCGGCACGGTGCGCCGGATCCGACCATCAGCGCCCTGACCCGCATCGGCACGGTCGAGGGATTCGGCGGGATGCTCCGGTTGCTCCCAACACCCGAGTTCTCGACATGCTTCGTCGAGGACATCACCGGCACCGCCATCGCCCACATCGACGGCGGCCTGTTCGAAGCCCATGCCCGCGACGAAGCGGGGTTCGGCGAACTGGCCGGCCACGACCGGATGTGGTTCGTGGCCCGTGACATCGCCTTCGAGCACCCGGTGACCCCGGATCAGACCGCCCGGATGCTGGCCCGCATGGGTATCGGACCCGCATCGGCAGCGCCGTCCGGAGCCACTGACGAGCGACGCCACCGCACCCTGCTGGACCACCGGGCCCTTCCTGACGACATCGACGTCACCCTCGAGGTGGTGGTGGGACGGATGATCGGTCTGCTCCTCATCGAGATCTCCGCCTTCCACGGATTCCGGTGGGCCGAGGGAGTGCTCAGCGATCCCGACCTCGTGGCCGGCGACGGAGCCGCGGCCACCCTGGTGTCCCACATCCGCTCCGATGAGACTCCCCATGTGGCTTGGCTTCGCACCGCCCTTTCCGAGATGCGGGACCGCACCTGGGTCGGGAGCAGCGGACGGACCTACCCCGGCACCGAGATGATCGGCCGGCTGTGGGAGCGGGCCCTCTCGGACTCGCTGCTCCTGCGCCGCCAGGAGAACCTCGACTTCGTACTCGGAGAGATCACCGCCGCGTTGGCCGACCGGCCGGACCGTGACGACCTCATCGACGAGATGCTGTCGCTCGGATCGGTGGTCCGACGGGAAGACGGGTCGGTGACCGATCCCCCCGGCTCCGTCCCGCTCGGCTGAGGTGCCCTCGATGATCTCTCCACGCGGGACCGGGCGATGAAGTTCGGGATCTTCTACGAGCACCAGTTGCCCCGTCCCTGGTCGGAGACCAGCGAACAGCAGCTGATCAACGACGCCCTCGATCAGATCGAGCTGGCCGACCGCCTCGGCATCCAGTACCTCTGGGAGGTGGAGCACCACTTCCTCGAGGAGTACTCGCACTCCAGCGCACCCGAGGTGTTCCTGGCCGCCGCCAGTCAGCGGACCCGGCGCATGCGCATCGGGCACGGCGTGGTCCAGACCGCCCCGGGCTACAACCATCCGGCCCGCATCGCCGAGCGGATCGCCATGCTGGACCTGGTCTCCAACGGTCGGGTTGAGTTCGGAACCGGCGAATCATCGTCGGAAGCCGAGTTGGGCGGGTTCGGCGTCGACCGCGACACCAAGCGGGACGCCTGGCTGGAGGGGCTCGAGGTGGCCATCCGGTGCATGACCGAGACGCCCTTCGGCGGGGTCGAGGGCAGATTCGTCTCCATGCCGCCCCGCAACGTGGTCCCCAAGCCGGTCCAGAAACCGCACCCTCCCCTGTGGGTGGCCTGCAGCCGGCGGGACACCATCCTCCTCGCCGCCGAGAAGGGGATCGGGGCGCTCAGCTTCGCCTTCGTCGAGCCCGAGGACGCCAAGCAGTGGGTCGACGACTACGAGGGGGTCCTGCATGATCGGTGCGTACCCGTCGGGCGGTCGGTCAATCCCCAGGTGGCCTGCGTGACCCCGATGATGTGCGCCGACCGGGAGGAGGACGCGCTGGCCCGCGGGCTCGAGGGGGCCAACTTCTTCGGCTACTCACTGGCCCACTTCTACGTCTTCGGCGAGCACGTTCCCGCCACCACCGATGTCTGGGCGGAGTTCGTGGAGCGACGGGGCAAGATGGGCTACTCGCCCGAGGCCGCGCTGGCCGCCCGGCACGAGACCCTGGGTGCGAAGGCCGCCGCCGGTGATCAGACCGGACTCCGAGGTGCCATCGGTACCCCCGGCCAGTTGCGCGAGTTCCTTCGACGCTACGAGGCTGCCGGCGTCGACCAGCTGATCTTCGTCATGCAGGCGGGACGCAACCGCCACGAGCACATCATGGAGTCGATCGAGCGGTTCGGGACCCAGGTCCTGCCCGAGTTCCTCGATCGGGACGAAGCCGCCACCAAGGCCAAGGCCACTCGTCTGGCACCAGCGGTGGAGCGGGCCATGACCCGGAGGGACCAGCTGGCCGGGCGGGACCCGGTCATGCCCGCCGACTACGTGATGCGGGCCATCCCGAAGCAGATGGTGGAGGCGATGGACGATGCGCCGGCCCACCAGTGGTTGGAGTCGCTGGCGGATCGGCAGGCGGCCGGTGTCCATGACCCCGAGTTCCAGCGGTTGGTCGATGGGTGACGAGGCGGTGACCTCGATGTATGAAGATTGTGTCATAGGCCCGGCACATGACGACCCTCACCGGTAGGCTCTCGCCCGTGCAGCTCCGAACCCCCCGCATCCTGCTCGTCGGCGTCCTCATGACCACGGTTGCGGCCGTCGGCGCCATCGCATCGGTCAACGGGGCCTCGGTGGCCGGCGCCTCGTCGCCACCGGTGACCACCCTCACCCTCCAGTCCCAGCACGCCTACACACCGTCGGCACCGGCCGGCGGCACCGACGACTACCACTGCACCCTGGTCAATCCCCATGTCACGAAGAACTCGTTCATCGTGTCGAGCCAGTTCTTCCCGAACAGCGTCGAAGTGCACCACGCCATCCTCTTCCTCATCCCGCCCGACCTGGCCCAGGCCGCGGTGACCGACGACCAGGGCGGCAAAGGATGGACTTGCTTCGGCGAGAGCGCACTGCCCGGCACGGTCGCACTCAACCAGATCTCCAACACGCCGTGGCTGTCGGCGTGGGCACCCGGCCATGGCAAGGACGTCCTCCCCGCCGGAACCGGCGTCAAGCTCCCCGCCGGCAGCATGGTGGTCATGCAGGTCCACTACAACCTGCTGCGCGGCGACAAGCCGGTCCGGGCCAAGCTCCAGCTGAACACCGTGCCCTCGACCACCGCGCTCAAGCCGCTCGACCTCACCTTGATGCCCGCTCCGCCGGACATTCCCTGTCCCGCCGGCGTGACCGGCCCACTGTGCACACGGAGCGCTTCCCTGGCCGACCTGGGCCAGCGGTTCGGAAGAAGTGCGCCGGTGTTCGACAGCGTCATCGAGTCCGTCTGCGGTCGCAATCCACTGAACCCTCCGGCCGGCAACACAACCTCGTGCGCCTGGCCGATCGGCGGCGGCAAGAACATCGTCCGGCTCGGTGTGCACATGCACCTCCTGGGCCGGGGGATGAAGATCGTGCTCGACCCGGGCACCCCCAAGGCGCGGACCCTGTTGAACGTCACCAACTACAACTTCGACTATCAACGGTCTTACACGCTGAAGACGCCGGTCGCCACCGGTGCAGGTGACACCATCGGCGTCACCTGCACCTACGATCCGACCCTCCGCCAGGAGCTTCCCCAGCTGCGCAAGCTCCCGCCCCGTTTCGTCACCTGGGGCGACGGTTCGTCCGACGAGATGTGCCTGGCGCTGGTCCAGACCGTGTCCTCCACCGGCAAGGCCAGCTACTCGGCGGCCTAGCCACCTGGCCGGCATCATGGCCGATCAGTCGCCGGCCCAGCACCCCAGGATCACGTCACCGACGGTGACAGCCACGTCCCCGGCGCTGGTCGGGGGCACACCGAAGAGAGGTGGCAACCCCGAGATCTCCACGGTGAGCACCTTCCAGTCCTTGCGCACCACCACCGAGCCGTTGGTGGTCTGGAATCCACCTTGTCCCAGTCCCGGGAGCTCCCGCCCCTTGCCCATCCGGGCGGCCAACTGCCCGAAGTAGGCGTCAGTCTCCGGCCAGCTCGAGAGCTCCTTCACCGACAGGACCATCGATCCGGTCGGGTAGGTGTACCGACAGGAGTACAGGTGGCCGACCCACGTGGGGGTGGACACCACGCCCTTCTCCCCCAGTGCCGAGTCGATGTCCCGGTGCGCCTCTGACTGGCAGACCTGCTTGGCGATGGCGGACGGACGGGGGCCGGCCGGGAGCGGCCGCTGGATGGTGGTGGCCGTCCCGGTTCCCACGGCAGACGGGCTGGTGCATGCACCTCCGGCCAGAGCGACCACTCCAATCAGGATCCACAGCCGACCGCGCACGGGCCGACAGTACCAGTTCACCCACGAAATCCCTGGTCAGCAGGTCGGCCCTCCGCACCAGGAGACTCCAGGACGCCAACGAGCTCCACGTGCTCGGTCATGGGGAACAGATCGAAGGCCCGCAGCGAACCGAGGGTCCAGCCTGCGTCCAGGGCCACCTTGAGGTCCCGGGCGAAGGAGGCGGGGTCGCAGGAGACATAGGCGACCCGTCGCGGCGGCGGAGCCAGAGCCATGAGCGACTCCATCACCGCACGGCCCGCTCCCTCTCGCGCCGGGTCGAGAACGACCACATCGGGACTGCCCAGCCGCCCCTCGACGGTCGACGGGGACACGGCGGCCCGGACGATCTCGACCTGGGTCAGACCCTCGGTGTTGCGGGCCGCATCCGTGGCGGCCCGACCACTGCGCTCCACCGCCACTACCGATCCGGACGCACCCACCGCCCGGGCCAGCGGCACGGTGAAGAGACCGGCGCCGGAGTAGAGGTCGGCCGCACGCTCGCCTTTCTGCGGGGCCAGACCCTCGAGCACGCACCGGCTGAGCGCGGTGGCCGCCCCGGGATGGATCTGCCAGAAGACCCCCGGACTGACCTCGAATCGGTGGCCGAGCACATCGAAGTGGACCCGGCTGGGCCGCTTCCGGGTCCGTCCGTTGACCACCAGGCCGGCACCGGACGGGGGCCGGGCGACCAGTCGGTTGCGCCCCGTCTCGACGGACACGACCGGCGCTCCCCCGTCCGGGGACGCGGTCACCTCGAGGTGGTGCGCTCCACGCCACAGGGCCGATCCCACACCGAGCTTCCCGATGGCCTCGGAGGCGATCGGGCACCGTTCGATCGGTTCCACCGCGTGGGAGCGATGGCGGTACAGTCCGACCCGGCCGGTTGGGTCGACCGCGAATCGCACCCTGGTCCTCCACCCCAGCCCGCCGGGGGCCCCGGCGACCTCCTCGACCTCCACGGCCCTGTCGATGTGGGCCAGCCGTCTGAGCTGCTCTTCGACCAGTGTCCCCTTCAACGCTCGTTGTGCCCGAAGCGAGACGTGCTGCCAATCGCAGCCCCCGCATCGTCCCGGACCGGCGTGCACGCAGGGAGGATCCACCCGATCGCTCGACGGTTCGAGGATCTGGACGGCGTCGGCCCGAAGGAACGACCGGGTCACCGCAGTCACCGAGGCGACCACCCGCTCGCCGGGCAGGCTGTGGCGCACGAACACGACACGTCCGTCGGGAGCCCGGGCCACACATCCTCCCCCGGACGCGATCCGACCGACCTCCAGCTCCATGACCGTCCCCACCTCGTCGTCGACCCCTCCCGGGTCGTTGTCGTCGTCGTTCGCGGGTGAGGCCACAGCACCGGTCATAGCACCGGTGGTGGGTCGGGCGGTACGGTGAGCGCCGCAGGCGACCGATCGGTCCCGGCACCGATGGTCAAGGGGGACCCAGCATGGAGATCGAAGAGGCGCTCTACACCACACGCGCCATGCGGCGGGTGAAGCCTGATCCCGTCCCGCAGGAGGTGCAGGCCAAGATCCTGGATGCCGCCATCCGGGCCCCCACCGGCGGCAACACGCAGAACTGGCGGTTCCTCCTCGTCGACGACCGCGAGGTGATCGCCAGGATCGGGCCGCTCTACCGGCACTCGATCGAGCAGCTGTGGGAGGTCATCTACGCGGACCGTCTGGCGGCTGCCGCCGCGAATCCCGAAGCCGAGGAGAGCATCCAGATGCTCAAGGTGCAGCGCTCGGCCCAGTGGCTGGCCGATCATTTCGAGCAGGTCCCCCTCTACCTGTTCGGATTCGTCCAGGCCGATCCGACCGGCGGATCCATCTTTCCGGCGGTCTGGAGCGCACAGCTGGCGGCCCGGGCCGAGGGCGTGGGCAGCTCGCTCACCGTGGTGCTGAGCTTCTTCCACCCCGACGAGGTGTTGGACATCCTCGGCGTGCCCCGGGACGAGCAGTGGGTGATGGCCTGCTGCGTGAGCTTCGGCTACCCGACCGGCCGGTGGGGCGTGGCCCCCCGGCGACCCGTGCACGAGGTGTCCTACCGCAACCGGTGGGGGAACCCGGTCGGATTCACCGTGGACCAACCCCTCTGGCCACCCGGATAGTCTGGTGCGTCCCAACGCAGGCAGCCACACGCTGTCGCCACCCGCGGGTGTAGCTCAATGGTAGAGCTGCAGGTTTCCAACCTGCTGACGAGGGTTCGATTCCCTTCACCCGCTCTCTTGGTCTGATCCGGGCCTGCCCGGCGGGGAGCACAGGACTCCGCCCCCCTCTCCCCCGGCCCATCCCCCCGGCGCTCTCGGAGCCGGACCCGGCCGTCTCGTCGGAGGTTCGGAGGTAAAGAAGCGCTGGCGGCGAGCCGATA
>JADGOG010000128.1 GCA_017883065.1 Acidimicrobiales bacterium
CGGCCCACCGAGCCGCGGTGCTCGAGCCATTCCGTGCCGGTGATGATCGTCCGGAGCTGGCCCTCGGTGCCGGCATAGAGCTCGTGGATCCGCTCGGGGCCCAGCCACTCGATCCAGGCCTGCTTGAGCCACGGAGGGCACGGCTCGGCCAGGTGCCAGACCACCCGCAGCGCGGAGAGGTCGTAGGAGGTGCGGACCTCGGAAGGCAGCTTCCAGATCCGCTTCATCATGGTGGGGACGAGGTAGACCACGTCCGCGTTGTGCTCGGCCATGGCGGCCAAGGTGGCCTCGGCATCGAACCGGGGCAACGCCACCACGTGGCTGCCGGCCAGCAGGGCGAAGCATGCCCACACGATCGGTCCGTTGTGGAAGAGCGGACCGGGCATCACCAGGCAGCCGTCCCTGCTGAAGTGGAGGCCGGCGTCGGACGTGGGGTCGACGAGCCCGGGATCGCCCGAGACGATCAGCTTGGGGCGCCCGGTGGAACCGCCCGAGGTCGGTGCCTTCCACGCCGGGCTGACCACGTCGGGCAGGAGGACCGGACCGTTCGGCTCGGGTGCCCGGTAGCCGGATGGCAGGCAGCTCCGACCGGGGAGCAGGTCGGGCTCGACGCCGAGCACCACCACCGGGTCGGCCAGGGCGACCACCGCCTCGAGCTCACGCGCCGGGAGCCGGGCACTCACCGGCTGGGGGATGGCCCCGAGCTTCCACAGCGCCGCCGCCGCCACGAACCACTCCACGCTGTTGGGCAGGGCCACGGTGACCATCGAGCCGAGTCCCACCCCCCGTCGCTGCAGGTCGACGGCCAAGGCGTCGGACCGGCGGTCGAGCTCGATCCGGGTGAGGGTCGTCTCCCCACAGGTCACCATCGGGGCCTCGGGGATGCGGGCGGTCAGGTCGCGGAGCTGGGCGGCGAAGGAGATCAAGGTGGGCATGTCCGGTGACCGTCAGCGGTCGGACAGACGTGGAGGGAATCCACCCCTGCTGATCGGTCCCCACCGGTCCGGGACCAGGCTGATCAGCACCTTGCCCTGGTCGACCATGGCCTGGCGGTAGTCGTCCCAGTCGGGGTGCTCACCGCTGATCGACCGGAAGTACGCCACGAGTCCGTCGACTGCCTGGGGAAGGTCGGTGACCGTGGCGGTGCCCGACACCTGGACCCACGCCTCGTTGAAATTGTCCGACAGGACGCACACCGTTGCGCACGGCCGGCGTCGGAGGTTGCGGACCTTGGCCCGTTCGGGATAGCTGGCCACCATGATGGTGCCATCCGGATCCACGCCCATGGTCACCGGGGAGAGTTGGGGGGACCCATTGGCCCGCTCGGTGCAGAAGACGGCATTGTGCCGGGGACGGATGAACTCGAGGAGCCCGGGCCGGTCGACGACCGTGTCAGAAGCGATGGTGCGGGCCATCAGCCGACGGTACCAGCCGCATCCGGACCATGGGTTCCATCGGCGCGGCCGGTGCACAACGTACCGAGGTGCGCGCAGGGTGCGTAGTCCCACGTCGTCGGAGGTGAAGGTGTCCGGCGGCGAACAGTGGGTACTGTCGTCAGCAACCCACCGCGCACCATTCGGGGCGACGGCGTGAGGAGCCATGGCCGACTACCAGATACTCAGACCTCCACCACACCGGCACCGGACCCTGTGGGTCCTCCTGGCCGTGGTCGTGGTGGTGGCCGTCGGCATCGGGGCCTTCGCCATCGGGAAGCACAACACCTCGGTTAGAGGAAAGGGCCGGGCGGCCTCCGGGTCGACCACGACCCGCCCGGCGGCTGCGCTGACCGTGACCTCCACCACACCGGCCGCCGGAGCGGTCGGTGTCGCCTCCAACCAGAGCGTCTCCATCCAGTTCTCGTCACCGGTGGTGCGGGGATCGGCCATGCCCGCCTTCACCCCTCCGGTGAGCGGGAGTTGGCAACGATCCACGCCCACCACGTTGACCTTCGTGGCCGCCGCTCCCTTCATCCCGACCACCAGTGAGACCCTGACCATCCCGTCGGGCGCGGCCGGCCCCCACGGGGCGAACGGAGCCACCCTGGCCGCTCCGACCACAGTGACCTTTGCGGTGGCCCAGGCGAGCACCGAGCGGCTGCAACAGCTGCTCGCCCAACTGAACTTCCTGCCACTTTCGTTCACCCCGGCGGCACCGCTCATCTCGCCCGCCCAGGCCGCCACCGCCCAGGACGGCTCGTTCTCATGGCGTTGGCCCGGCACCCCCGACGCACTCACCTCACTGTGGACCGAGGGCTCGGAGAACGTCATCACCAAAGGGGCGCTGATGAGCTTCGAGAACCAGAACAGGCTCACGGTCGACGGCCTGGCCGGCAAGCAGGTGTGGGCCACCCTGCTGGCCGACGTGACCAGCAACAAGGTCGACGTCAACCCCTACACCTACGTCCTGGTGTCCAAGCAGCTGCCTCAGAACCTCACCCTCTTCGTGAACGGCGCTCCCACCATGGCCAACGTGGCGGTCAACACCGGTGCACCGGGGGCGGACACCGTGGACGGCACCTTCCCCGTCTTCGAGCACGTGCCCAGCTCGCGCATGCAGGGGACCAACCCCGACGGCTCCACCTACGACGATCCGAACGTCCCCTGGGCCAGCTACTTCAACGGGGGCGACGCGCTCCACGGCTTCGTGCGCGCCACCTACGGCTCGCCCCAGAGCAACGGCTGTGTGGAGATGCCGGTGGCCACAGCCGCCCAGGTCTGGCCCCTCACCCCCGCCGGGACCCTGGTGACCGTGACCGGACCGCCGTCGTGATCGGATCGGCCGGCCCGACGAAGCCGTAGGATCCGGACGAGGTAGACATCCGACCAGGACAGTCCGAGCGCACGATGAGGAGTCACCATGGAGATGGAGTACCGACGGTTGGGGAAATCGGGCCTGAAGGTGAGCGTGCTGTCCTTCGGGTCGTGGGTGACCTTCGGCCCCCAGTTGGCCGGATCCCTGGCCGAGGACTGCCTGTCCGCCGCCTACGACGCCGGAGTCAACTTCTTCGACAATGCCGAGGCCTACTCGGCGGGTGAGTCCGAGCGGATCATGGGCGAGGCGATCGCCTCACTGGGCTGGCCCCGCCACAGCTACGTGCTCTCCACCAAGCTCTTCTGGGGTGTCCATCAGGGCGTCAACATGCGCAACACCCTCAACCGGAAGTACCTGATGCAGGCCATCGACGGCTCGCTCGAACGCTTCGGGCTCGACTTCGTCGACCTGGTCTACTGCCATCGGCCCGACCCCCAGACCCCCATCGAGGAGACGGTGCAGGCCATGTCCGACATCATCTCGAGCGGCAAGGCCCTCTACTGGGGCACCTCGGAGTGGTCGGCCGAGGCGCTGCGGGAGGCGTGGGACATCGCCGATCGTCACCACCTTCACAAGCCGGTGGTCGAGCAACCCCAGTACAACCTGCTGTGGAGGGACCGGGTCGAGCAGGAGTACGCCCCCCTCTACGAGGGCATCGGCCTCGGTCTGACCACCTGGAGCCCACTCAGCTCGGGCCTGCTGACCGGCAAGTACCTCGACGGGGTGCCGGAAGGATCACGGGCGACGTTGCCCGGCTACGAGTGGCTGGCCAACCTGTTGACCGACCCCGAGCGCAATGAGAAGGTGCGCTCCCTCCAGTCGGTGGCCACGGAGCTCGACTGCTCCCTCGCCCAGCTGGCCATCGCCTGGTGCGCGAAGAACCCCAACGTCTCGACGGTGATCACCGGGGCCAGCCGCGTCGAGCAGGTCCACGAGAACCTGGCCGCCCTCGAGGTGCTGCCCAAGCTCACCGACGACGTCATGGGCCGGATCGACAAGATCATCGACTGAGGTTCGGCCCGAGGCCGCAACCCTCGGGCACACCGTCTACCCGGTCTTCTCGGACCTACCGATCTTCTTGCGCACGCGCCACCACAGGTGTCGAGGCGGAGGCAGGTCGACCTCGGCCAGCTCGAGGACGCGGTGGTTGACCGAACGGGCAAGATAGAGGGAGAAGAGCGCGGCGGGGATCTCCAGGCACATGGCCAACAAGAGCGCCTCGAAGAACTGGGCGCGGTTGGCCGACGTGGTGACGTCGAACCAGGCGTCGACGAAGAGCAGCACTGCGGTCGCCGTGGCCGCGAATTGCACCCTCGGGTCCACCCGGAACGCCATGTAGGCGGTGCGGATGATCGCCCACCCCAAGATGAGGTCGAACCCGACCCACGCCGCCCGGTAGTGGCGGTCGAACTGGCGCTTGGGCAGCGTCTCGGCCAGGAAGATGATCCAGGGGAGCAGGACCACGGCGGCGGCGGTGTACAGCCAGGCCATCCGGCGTGCCCTCCGGCGGATCTCTGGCGACGTGGCTTCGCGCTCGGCAGCCGGCGCCGGCTCGAGGGACCCGTCGTCGCTCACCCGGCCAGCTTACGGGCGGACCGCCCTACGGGGTGGTCCCGGCCCGCCGGGATTCGTCGATCAGCGAGCTGCGCTCGAGGGCGGCCACGATGAGCGAGTCCTGGGTGGCCACCCCCACCGTGGTGGGGATGCGATGCCAACCACCGTTGGCGTCGAGCGACCACGACTGGGTGTCGTCGGCCAGGTTGAGCTCGAGGATCTCCTCGAGTTGGACCACCGCGGCCGGGTCGGCCACCGGGATCATCGCCTCGACCCGACGGTCGAGGTTCCGTCGACGCAGGTCGGCCGAGCCGATGTAGTAGCTGGCGGGGCGGCCACCGGTTCCACCGAAGCGCAGGATGCGCGAGTGCTCGAGGAATCGGCCGACCAGAGAGCGCACCCGGATGGTCTCCGACAGACCCGGCACGCCGGGACGGATGCAGCAGATCCCACGAATGATCAGGTCGATGGGCACCCCGGCCTGCGAGGCCCGGTAGAGGGCGTCCATGACGGCGACGTCATCGAGACCGTTGACCTTGATGACGATGCGCCCGTCCGGGCCGGCCAGTGCCTCCTCGTCGATGCAGTCGACCACCCGGTCGCGGATGCCGCCGGGCGAGGTGACCAGCTCCTGGTAGTGCGGTGGCTGGCTGAACCCGGTGATGTAGTTGAAGAAGCGGGTGACGTCGGCACCCAGTGCCGGCCGCGACGAGAGCACGCCCAGGTCCTCGTACATGCGGGCAGTCTTCGGGTTGTAGTTGCCCGTGCCCACATGGCAGTAGAGCCGTACCGCGGCGCCCTCCTGTCGGACCACCAGGGTGGTCTTGGCATGGGTCTTGAGGCCCATCAGGCCGTAGATGACGTGGGCGCCGGCTTCTTCGAGGGCGCGGGCCCATCCGATGTTGGCCTCCTCGTCGAACCGGGCGGTGACCTCGACCAGGACGGCGACCTGCTTGCCGTGCTCGGCCGCCCGCACCAGGGCTGCGACCACCGGGCTGTCGCCCGAGGTCCGGTAGAGGCACTGCTTGATGGCCAGGACGTGGGGGTCGTCGGCCGCCTCGTTCATCATCTCCTCGACGGAGGCCGAAAACGAGTCATAGGGATGGTGGACGAGAACGTCCTGGCGGTCGAGGACGGAGAAGATGCTGCTGTCCTCCTCCCGCTCCACACTGGTGAAGGCCAGGGGGATCAGCGGCGTCCACGGCTCGTCATGGAGCTCGGGGCGGTCCAGGCCGTGGATGGCCCACAGGCAGTCGAGGCCCAGGGGTCCGGCAAAGCGGTAGACGTCGTCGGGGCCCAGTCCCAGCTCCTCGGTGAGGCGAACCACCGGGCCCTCCGAGGTCCGCGAATCGATCTCGAGCCGCACCACCGGAAGGAATCGACGACGGCGCAGCTCCTCCTGCAGGGCCAACAACAGGTCGTCGGCCGCGTCGTCGTCGAGGGCCAGGTCGGCGTCACGGGTGACCCGGAAGATACAGGGCTGACCCACGTCCATCCCCGGGAAGAGGGCGTCGATGAAGGCGACCAGTGCCTGTTCGAGCGGGATGAAGCGGTCGCCCTCGCCGGGCAGCGGCAGTAGCCGGGCCACGTTGGGAGGCACCTTGACCCGGGCGAACCGGATGGTGTCGTCATTGCGATTGCGCACCTCGACACCGACGTTGAGCGAGAGATTGGAGATGTACGGGAATGGATGGCTCGGGTCGACGGTGAGGGGTGTCACCACCGGCAGGATGAGGCGGTCGAATACCTCCTGGAGATAGGCGCGATCCTCCGCGTCCAACGAGTCCCAGTCGCAGAGCTCGATGTTCTCCGTCTTGAGGGCCGGTCCCAGCTCATTGAGCAGGAGGGTCTCCTGACGCCGGACCATGCTCTCGAGGGACGCCCGGACGTCCTTCAGCAACTGGTCGGGCGTGCTCCCGTTGAGGGCCAGGCTCTTGATTCTGGCGACCACCTGCCGGCGCAATCCGGCCACCTGGACCTGGAAGAACTCGTCGATGCGCTCGCTGAACAGGACGAGGAACTTGACCCGCTCGAGCAGGGGAATGTCGGTGTCGGCGACCAGGTCGAGGAGACGGTCATTGAAGTCGAGGTCGGAGAGCTGGCGGGCGAAGAACCTCTGGTCCGCATCCGGTCCAGTGGCATCGGGTCCGCCCCGCGAAGTCTCCGTGTTCATCGGCCAACGATAGCAATTGCCCTTGCGAGGCCCATTTCGGGACCAAATCCACCCTGGCAGGGACCTCCGGTCGCCTACAACGGGCCGACCACTCTCCGGGCGAGTCCCGAATGTCCGTCGGGAGGGGGTCCGGGAGTGGACCAGAATGGAGGTCCACCACCGTGGTGAAGAAAGGCGTCAGACGTGAGCAACGATCGCACCATCGAAGTGTTCGTCGAGATCCCCCGGGGCAGCCGGAACAAGTACGAGTACGACCACGAGCGCGACGTCATCCGGCTGGACCGGAGGCTCTTCTCGGCCACGTTCTACCCTGCCGACTACGGGTTCGTGCCGGACACGTTGGCTGAGGACGGAGACCCGCTCGACGTACTGATCCTGCTCGACGAGCCCACCTTCCCGGGATGCCTGGTCGAGTGCCGGCCGGTCGGTGTGTTCTGGATGACCGACGAGAAGGGTCCCGATGCCAAGATCATCTCGGTGGCCATGGGCGATCCCATGTGGGAAACGGTCCACGACCTCGAGGGGCTCCCGCCGCACCTGACCTTCGAGATCGCCCACTTCTTCGACGTCTACAAGGACCTCGAGCCCGACAAGCTGACCACGGTGGGGGGGTTCGAGGGGGTCGATGCCGCGTGGGACGAGATCGAGCGCTCCTACGAACGGGCCAAGGCGGCCAAGCCGTAGGGCTGATTGGCGGTGCTGGTCAGCAGCTCCGGTTAGCGCGGAGCTGGCCCATCGGTGTCAAGAATGAGCGTACGGCGTACGCGTCTTCTCGAGGGCCTTCGGCGACAACAGGCGGCCAGGGACGGTGAGCCAGTAGCTCAGGCGAGCACTTGGGCCTTGGCCGCGGCGAACTCCTCGTCGGTGAGCGCACCCGAGCTGTGAAGCTCCGCCAGCTTGGTGAGCCGGGTGATGGTGTCGTCTCCGGCGGGCGCGGCCGGTGCCGGCGCAGCGGCCGGGGCCGGGGCCGGGGCCGGGGCTTGCTCCGCCGGGGCCGGTTGGGTCCCCTGTTGCTGCTGCATGGCGCGATTGGAACCCGCCTTGGCGCCCATGTAGGCGACGCCGCCGACAGCGGCTGCCCGGAGCAGTGGTCGTCTGCGCATGAACGGCATGGTCTGCCTCCTCAGCCTTCGAGGGCATCGAGCTCGATGCCGAGTGCGAATGCGATCTCCGCAGCGGCGGAGACGATCCGCACGTTGCCGAGGGTGGGATTGAGCGCCACCAGGAGGCCGAGGATCTCTTCGGGGGTCACCCCGACCTCGAGGGCGAATCCGACCTGGAACACGTACGAGGCCGGAGCCGCGTCAGCGGCGATGAGGGCCGCAATGTTGGCCAAGGCGTAGGTCTTCGGGTCGAGGCCGGATGCCTCGAGATTGTCCAACCGGGCCTCGAAGAGCGATTCGAGGGCAGCGGTGTCGTGGCTCGCCACGCCGAACAGGGCGTTGGTGGTGCCATCGGAAACGGCCATGATCAGTCCTCCACTTGTCGTTCGAGCTCCCACGGGCGTGAGCCGGCTCGCTGAACGGCAGGGTCTACCCGCCCGGCCGCAGATCAACCCTACCGGATCGGTCCTCGAGGCTCACCTGCAGCGTGCACTTCGGATTGTCGGCGGGATGCTCGCCAGTGGCGCCGATCCGGTCGCTCAGGCCACCGAGACCCTCGGCTCTTCGACGTCCAACTCCATGCAGTCGATGATCATGGCCGCTGCCCGTTGAATCTGCG
>JADGOG010000216.1 GCA_017883065.1 Acidimicrobiales bacterium
GACCACCGACACCGAAGTGACGTCGACCAGATTGCAGCTGACCTGGGCACCCTCCCCGACCGGCAGTCCGAGCGTACGCAGCGCGGGCCCCCGGAGTTCGGAAGCCACTGAACGCGCCGTCGACAGCGCCTGTCGGAGACCTGGATCGGGGCCGGCGTCGACCGGCCCGTCGATCCACAGGTTGTAGGCGATGAGCACCGGCCTCGCCCCCACCGCCGTTGCCCCCGCGGTGGGGTGGGGTTCGGGTGGGCCGGTGTCGGGAGCGATCGAGGTGAACGCCGAGCGCCGTACCTCGGGAAGCGAACGCAGCGGGCCGTAGAGGAAGCAGGGAAGCGACAACACGTCTCCCGCCCACTCGGCGAAGCGGTCCCTTGCCGCCACCGACCACTGCGGGTCGACAGATGCGGCCACCCCCGAGCGGGGGAGAAGCACGAAGGGGACGACGTCAGCGGCACCGAGTCGTGGATGCACGCCGGTGTGGGTGCCGAGGTCGATGAGGTCGACCGCGGCGGCGACCACCCGGCGGGCGGCGACTTCGACATCGTCGAGAGAACCGCCGAGGGTCAGTACGGAACGGTGGTGTTCTCCGTCGGTGTGGATGTCGAGGAGGGCGTCGCCTGCGGCGGATGCCACCGCATCGATGATCGAACGGTCGCGACCCTCACTGATGTTGACGACGCATTCGGCCAGCGCCGATCTGGCAACCACCTCGGTTGGGGGAGTCTGCCTCTCAGACAGAAACGGCGCGGCCGACTCGACGTCGACGCAGCATCCGGCGGCGTTCACGCTCGGACTTGCCACCCCACACACCGTGGTCTACCCGCTCGGCGAGTGCGTACTCGAGGCACGCCTCAGCTACCGGGCACTCGGCGCAGATGCGCTGAGCAGCCTGGACTCCGACACCGTCACTCGGAAAGAAAATGGTGGGAGACAGCTCCTTGCACTTCCCCACGCTCATCCAATCCGTATCCATTGTCCCTCCAGAGGACTCGAGGAGACTGCGGCGGGTTTTCCTGTGATGGTCAACCCTGATGCCGCCGCCTTCCGTTGCACCACTATCCTCCCATTCTGAACTCTCACGCAGTACGGAATGGGCCGGTATTGATGGATTCCTCACAAGATTCTTATGAGGCACCTGGGACTTCTTATAAAGGGCCCGATGGCCGGCCGGTTGAACAGTCGACAATCGCGTCACCAGGAGGTGAAACGGACGCGTCCAGCACCCCGGTGAGCGTGCCCTCCTACGCGGCGGACCCGGCCCAGGCAGGCGATCCCGGCCCACTTCCGCTCTTCCCACCACCCCCAGCGGCACCGGCCTTTCCCGGGATGGGGGACGACTTCGGAGCCCAGGTGCCGATCCCGCAGGCCGCTCCCCCCTATCCGGCGTATCCGGTCCAACCCGCTCCCCCTGTCTACGGCGGTGGCTATCCGACCTACGGCGGTGGCTACGGGCCCCCGTCGAACACCCCGGGATACGCCTTCCCCTACTACGGTCTGCCGGCCCCACGTGTAGTGCGCCACACCTTGCAGCGGCGGACCTGGATGTGGGTGGTGGGGATCACCGCGCTGGTGGCTGCGCTGGTGGGCGGCTTCGTGGGAGCGCTGGTCGGGTCGGGCAGCCAGCAGACCGAGGTCGAGCGGTTCTTCCCCAACCAGAGCGTGTTGGCCAAGCCCCAGGACGTCCAAGGGGTGCTGGCCAAGGTGGAACCGGCGGTGGTCTCCGTCGACAGCGAGTCCGGGAGCGGCGGAAGCTCGCTCGGTGGCGACTTCGTCCAGGCGGCCGGCAGCGGCATGATCATCACCCCCAATGGCGAGATCCTCACCAACAACCACGTGGTGGCCGGGGCCACCTCGGTGACGGTCACCTTGTTCGGCCAGACCAGGACGTTGGCCGCCCACGTGGTGGGGACCGACCCCAGTGAGGACCTGGCTCTGGTGCAGATCGACCACGCGTCGGGCCTGCCCGTCGTGACCTTCGGCGACTCGTCGCGGACCCGGGTGGGCGACAGCGTGTTGGCCATCGGGAACGCGCTGGCCCTGGCCGGTGGACCGTCGGTGACCGAGGGGATCGTCTCCGCGGAGAACCGCTCCCTGTCGGCACAGAACGACAGCGGCCAGTTGGAGAACCTCACCGGACTGCTCCAGACCGACGCGGCGATCAACCCGGGCAACTCCGGCGGCCCGCTGGTCAATGCCCAGGCCGAGGTGGTGGGAATGAACACCGCGGTGGCCTCGAGCAGCACCGGCAACGCTCCCACCCAGAACATCGGCTTCGCCATCACCATCGACTCGGTGAAGCCCCGTCTGGCCGGCCTGCGCACCGGTGGGACCGGCGGGGCCGGCACCAGCAATCCGCAGCTCAATGCGGCGGCCAATTCCGCCTACATCGGAATCACGCTGACGGCGGTGACCCCGGCGGTCAAGCAGCAGTACCGGCTGACCCCGGCCTCGGGTGCCCTGATCGCCTCGATCCAGCCGGGGAGCCCGGCACAGAAGGCGTCGCTCCAGATCCATGACGTGATCGTGCGGTTCAACGGGACCACCATCCAGAGCCCCGACGATCTCACCACCGCCATCCACCCGCTCAAGCCTGGCGACCACGTCACGCTGGGGATCTACCGGGGGTCCAGCCGGATCAATGTGGCCGTGACGCTCGGGGCCCGCCCGAGCGGCGGGTAGGATGCCGGTGCCCCAATCCCTGGAGGAACCACCATCATGACCCCGGTCACCGACGAACAGAACCTCCCCGAGGAGAGCGACGAGCCGTTACCTCCGGTCGGGCACGTCCGCGTGGTCTACCTCGGACCGGTGGCTCCCCACTGGGAGGTGCGTTCCGACTTCGGCGACGCCGCCCTCATCGAGGAGTTCCGGCGCCGCACGATGGCCCGCCTGGTCCTGCTGCCTCCGCACGATCCTCAGTACCGTCGCAATCGCGAGCGGGTGATCCGTGACGCGGAGCGGGAGAACATCCTCCTCGAATGGGACCTCGGTGTTCCCGAAGAGGAG
>JADGOG010000217.1 GCA_017883065.1 Acidimicrobiales bacterium
ATCGAGACCTCGCCGCGTTGCGCGTCGTGCACGCAGAACATCACCGGCCCGATATCCGCACCCCCGGATCCGGCCGAGAACTCCGGGAACTCGGCGGCCGCGCCAGTCCCACGACACAAAGCCCCGGTTGGGGCCGGCCGAACCCTGCCGACGACCGGGACGACCGGGACGACCGGGACGACCGGGACGACCGGGACCGTCACGACCGGGACCGTCACGGCCGGAAAGTCCGGCGGCTGCGAAGGCGACCACGCCGATCGAGGTCGACAGGATGGTGGTCAGGTCCACGGCGGATACTCGCCCGCACTCGAGATCATGGCGATGGAGGGGAATACGACTTGCCGGCCGGAACCGACGGGACGAAGCCGTCGCTCATGGCCTGGTCGGTGTCGATCATCCACTGCTCGCCGGAGGCCAGGCGGTGCTCGACCAGGAACGAGCGGCGGCCGATCTTCCAGAGGGCCATGCCGCGGCGGAGCTGGGTGACCAGCTCGGCTTCCGTCTCGGTCAACCCGAGGAGCTCACCGGTGCGAGCGACCTCCCCGGGAGACTGCGCATAGACCACCCGTGTCTCCGAGTCGGCCAGCAGCCCCTCGGCCAACGTGACCTGCTCGGAACCCTCGGTCCCCACCGAACGGAGATCGGACAGTCGGTGGAGCACGGCCATGTTGGCCACACCGAGGGCCCGCGACAGCTTCCACGACGACTGCAGCCACCGGGCCACACCCAGGTTGGAGAGGATGGCCCATGCCTCGTCCACCACCACGATGATCCGGTTGCGGTGCTGGGCCCGCACCGAGCTCTGGAGCCACGCGGTGGCGCACGCCATGAGCACGCCGAGCGCGGACGAGTGATAGACGGCGGACAGGTCGAGGACCACCAGGGGGCCGTCGAGCCGGAGGCCGGGTGTGGTTGGCCCGTCGAACATCCCGCACAGGTCGCCGTGCACGAGGCGCCGCAACTCGAGGGCCACGTCACGACCGTCCTCCATCAGCTGCACCGCGGTGGTCCGCAGGTCCCTGGCCGCCGTCGTGTCCGGCTCGAAGAGGGCGTCGACCACCAACGGGAGTGTGGGCGCGGACAGCCGGGTCGCAGCGGCCCGGGCGGTGGCCCCGCTGACCGCCATGTCGACGGCGGCCCGCTCTCGGGGAAGGAGGTCGCGGCCGAGGCAGGCCACGGCCAGCGAGGAGGTCAGGATCACCCGTCGGCGACGGGCGCCGTCCCCGGAGCCCACCTCGACGTCGTTCCCGGGCTCAGCGACACCGTCGGATTCGGTGTCGAGCGGATTGAGTCGGATCGCCCCGCCCGGGCGCAGTGCCACCGGGGAGACACCCCATGCCTCGGCCAGGGGACCGTACTCGCCCTTCGGATCGACCACCCAAGCATGGCGGCCGAAGACCGCCTGGCGCCACAGGTACGACTTCACGAACGAACTCTTCCCCCGACCGATCTGACCGAAGATCACCATGTTCGGGTTGGTGACCACCCCTGCGCGGTAGAGGGCGAACGGGTCGTAGACGAACGAGCCGCCGAGCACATCGCGTCCGATCAGCACGCCCTCGTGTCCGAGGCCGGCCTCGCTGACCAACGGGTAGGCGGCGCACAGGTGGCGGGTGGTGGCCACGTGGCCGGGGACCCGGGGCGTCAACCCCTTCATGCCGGCCGCTTCATGCGAACCGCCTCATGCGAACCGCCTCATGCAAGCCCGCGCCCCAGCGGCAGCGAGCAGGTGAAGGCCACGTCCTGCTCCCCGTAGAGCCGGCGGAGCTCCACCCGGGCGTGCCCGGCTGCCTGCTCCACCGCCGCGCAGGCATCGACCAGGGCGGCGCTGGTGTCGGCGGTGACGGTCACGTACCCGGTGAACCGGTACTGGGCATGCCCGTCGGCCAACTCCACGTCGCGTTCCTCGACGCTCTCCTTCTCCCGAGAGTGCCGGGCGGTGACCAGGAACCCGCCCCGGCGACGGAGCTCCCCGTCGGCGATGTCGGCGGTGCGGGCCTGGGCCACCTGGCGGGCGGCCCGGCTCGGGCTCACTGGCTCCATGGGGAGGGTGATGGTGCGTCGCAGTGGGGAGAAGAGGAGCGGACCGAGGAAGTCGGGGGTCACGTCGACCCGGGGCCACTCGGCGATCCAGTAGGTGGCGTGCCAGGTGCCGTCGGTGCGGACCGCGTCCCAGTGGGGCTCGACCGCCATGGGCCAGGGCCACGGGGATCCGGGACCGTCGGGACCGTCGAGAACGTCGGCCCCGGCCGCGCCGCCCCAGGAGCTCCCGGCCGCGGCGAACGACTCCCCGATCACCCGGCGGAGCGCACCGGGTCCGAGCACCCCGTCGACGGTGATGTCGGCGGCGTCGAGGGCCCGTTCCACGGCGAGCACCTCCCGCGCCAGCACGGTGCCGGTCCCCGCCCGGCCGCCGCCCGCGGCCCGGACCGAGCGGGAGGACCGGGACGAGCTCACGGTCAGTGCCACCATGACCTGGTGCCGACGGGTGACCGGGGCGGACTCGTCCACCAGCGAGCGGTACGAGCGGCCGGCCGGCGAGTCGGGACCGAGGACGGCGTGGTCGGCCCAGTGCCGGCGGACGGCGGTGCCGTCGTCGGGCAGGCACGACTCGGTCCACTGGACCCGGTGGACCTCGGACCCCTCTCGGGCCAGGGCGGCCAGCACCCGGGCCCAGGCGGCGATCCGGGCGTCCTGATCGGCCGGGCCCAACAGGGCGAAGCTGTGCCCCCGGACGGCCAGGACTCCGGTGGCCGTGCGGGCCCGGGCGTCGACCACCATGCCCATCTCGGCGGACGAGTGCTCGGGTTCGAAGGGGACGCCGACCACCTCGAGACGGTCGAACGGGCTCACCCGGGCACGGGCCGGACCCGGACGACGATCGCCTCCCGGTCGAAGGGGCGTGGACCGGGTCCCGTCCCGGTCGACCGTGGTCACATGGCCGGCACGAGGACCCGGGGCCAGCCATCGTCCCGATCCGGTGGTCCTCGCCCAGGT
>JADGOG010000218.1 GCA_017883065.1 Acidimicrobiales bacterium
GACGTCACCAGCACGCCGGCCCTGGAATCCGAGGGGTTCATCGATGTGCCGCGGGCGGCTCCGGAGCCCGACAGGTGGGCCCAGGTCAGGGCCGATGGGCCGACGACGGATTACTGGTCGGACCGGCTCCGTAGGGTCGCGGAGTTGCTGTCCGCGTCGGAGCCGCGCGAGCACCCGACCGGCGGGTAGCCGATGGTGACGAACGCGACTGTTCATGATCGACTGCAGGGACCTTCGTCCCTTTACACGTGGAGCCCGTCCGGCGCATTCTCACGTCATGACAGAGCTCGCCGAATCGCATTTCTCCGACCTGACGGACGAGGAGTCGTGGGAGCTCCTGCGGGAGCACTTCTTCGGCCGGCTGGCCATCAGCGTGTCGGACCAACCGGAGATCTTCCCGTTCAACTACATCGTGCAGAACGGAACGCTGGTCTTCCGCACCGCACAGGGCACGAAACTGGCCGGGCTGACCGTCAACGAGCACGTTGCCGTGGAGATCGACGGTTACCACGTCACCGGTGGCTGGAGCGTGGTGGTGAAGGGCCGTGCCCATGCGGCGGAGTGGGGCGAGGACTTCGAACTGGCCCGAACTTCGGGGCTCAAGCCGTGGGTCGGCACTCGTAAACAGGTCTTCGTGCGGATCACTCCGGACGAGGTCACCGGGCGTCGATTCCTGTTCGGCCCAGAACCCGACGACATCTGACCCCCCTCACGCTCCTCTGACGCTCCTGTGACGCAACCGGGCTCGAAGATCACCGTTTCGGGACCGGCGCCGGGCGTGGGAACCGGTCCAAGTCCCAGGTTAGTGATCATGGACGGACCAAGCAGAGCGGCACCGAGCCCTCCGGCACGCCGCGCACCAGGTCGCCGGTGCGCGGGCGCATGACGCCAAGAGAGCCGACTTTCCAGGCCCGCGAGGGTATGCTGGCATACATGAAGCGCACGACCATCAAGGTTGACGACGAGGTGGAGGCCAGGATGAGGCAGGAAGCCGCTCGTCGTGGGATCACCCTCTCCGAATGGGTGCGCGAAGCCGTCGCGGCTCACCTGCCCGGCACCGCCGTCAGTACAGGCGCCAGCCGCACCTTCCGTGTCGCCGGCGCCGGTGCGAGTGGTCGGTCCGACATCTCCGCCCGTTTTGACGAGCTGCTGGACCAAATGGGTTTCGCCGATCACGCCGACGAGCGCGATCACTTGCCGGGCTGAGTCCGACGAGTGTCAGGTCTGGTCGTCGACGCTGGCCCGTTGTATGCCCTTGCGGATCGCGACGACGCATTTCATCAGAGGTGTCTGGATCTGCTGCGATCTTTCCCCGGTCCGCTCATTGTTCCGACCCTGGTCATCACTGAGGTCGCCTATCTGATCGGGGCGCGTCTCGGTCCGCGGGCAGAGGTCCTGTTCGCCCAGGACCTGTCGGAAGGCGCCTTCGTGGTGGACCCGGTACATCCGGCGGACTGGCTTCGGATCGCCGAACTCGTGGCGGCGTACCGCGACTTCCCGCTGGGTATCGCCGATGCCTCGGTGATCGCCTGCGCGGAACGGCAGGGCGTCCTGGACGTGGCCACCCTGGACCGGCGACACTTCGCAGCTGTCCGACCACGTCACGGGACCGCGTTGAGCCTGCTCCCCGGCTGAGGCGCGGAGTCCCGAAACGGATGAAAGTCTTTGTCAAGAAGCCTGTTCCGCCTCCACCGACCGACCATGCCCGACCTCGGCCGCCGCATCACCGATCTGGTTCCTGGCCCACGAACCGGAACCGATCACCCCGGAACACCGACCGGGTCCACTCCGTCCGCGTGGACCCCATGGCCGAGGGGTCGGACGTGGAGACCGGGCAGGAGGAGTCAATCGGATGCTACCCCGTGACGGCGAGATTGGTCTATGCCAATTTAACTCCTAAGCAGTGTGGTCTATACCAATTTACGCACCAGCCGACCACCCGGCAGCGGGGGCGCGCGGCAAGCACCGAGGGAGATTGTTCCGGTGGGACTGCTGCAGGACTTGAAGAAGTCGTCACGACTCGGGCTGTGGGTGGCAGTCGCGGCCGCCACCGTGGGAATCATCTACGGGTACGACTCGTCGAATATTGCCGGTGGCAAACTCGCGGGCCATTCCCGAAGCGCACGGCACGGTCACCGAAACCCGCTGATCCGCAGGATCTCTCGCCTCGAGCGAGTGACAGGGAAGGACTGATGACATGCTGCTGACCGCGGCCACGGTGATCGCGCACGACGGGTTGCTGCAACCCGGCTGGATTCAGATCGACGGCGACCGGGTGACGGCAGCCGGCGCCGGCGCCCCGCCCCGCCCCCTGAACCCGGACCTGGGCGACCAGGATCTGGGCGACCGAATCGTGGTCCCCGGCTTCGTCGACATGCACGGGCACGGCGGCGGCGGTGGTGCCTTCCCGACCGGGGACGCCGATCAGGCCAGGGCAGCGGTCGACCTGCACCGCCGGCACGGCACCACGACCAGCATCGCCTCACTGGTCACCGCCGGCCCGGCCGACCGACTGCGGATCGTCGGCGTGATGGCGGAACTGACCGACGAGGGGTTGATCGCCGGCACCCACTTGGAGGACCCTTGGCTGTCCAACGAACGGCCCGGCGCACACGAACAACCGGAGCTGCGCGACCCCGGCCCGGCCGAGCTGGACCGGGTGTTCAAACGCCGGGCGGGGGACGATCCGGATGGTCACGCTGGCGCCGGAACGCACCGGGACTCGACGCGGTGCGGAAGGTGGTCGCGGCCGGGGCAGTGGCGGCGAGGGTCGTGGATCACCGCTCCGGTCGGCGGGGCCGTCCCGGTGGGCTCCACGGCTCCCCATGATCGGCATTGATCGCTGGGCTCCCGGACTCACCGACGCACCGCGATGCGCGCGGACCGTCCTCGGACCTGAACAATGGCGGGCGTGAACCCGTCGACGGCGCTGGCCCGCGTGCTCGTCGACGAGTTGATCGCGTGCGGGGTGACCGAGGTGGTGCTCGCCCCGG
>JADGOG010000036.1 GCA_017883065.1 Acidimicrobiales bacterium
GCTCGGGATCATCCGCCGCGCAGGCGACGAGCTCGGTCGCCTCGTCATCGGCCGCCACGAACCCGGCGTTCGAGAGTCTCGATGTCACCAGGGCGACGTCTCCGGGGCGCGACACGTGATCAGCTCGCCCTGTCCGCCATGGCGCGGCACCGGTGGCCACAGACACCGGTGCAAAAGCAGGGACCGGGACGCGTCGCGTGGTTCGACCGACGACACGTCAACCCGGGCACGCCGACCAGGACCCGGCCTGGTGCCGGTCGCCATCCGGTCTCGATCCTCTCCCCGGCCATGCCACGAGCCGGGAGGCCCGTCGGCGATTCGTGCGACCGGCGCGTTCGCCGGCACCTGGTGACAGGATGGGGAGATGAACAGTGAGCGGTTGGAGGTCCAGCGGACCATCGCGGCCGACCCGTCCACCATCTTCGCGGTGCTCAGTGATCCGCACGGACACGTGGCCATCGACAGTTCGGGGATGTTGATGGCGGCCACCGGGCGACCGGTCACCGGCATCGGTGACTCCTTCGTGGTGCACATGGATCGAGAAGCCCTCAACGACTATCCGATGGGCACCTACGACGTGACGGTGACCATCAGCGAGTTCGCCCTCGACCGTGAGATCGCCTGGACCGTCCTCGGACAGATCCGACCCCAGATCGGCCACGTGTACGGCTACACCCTCGAACCTGCCGACAACGGAACGGTGGTCACCTCCTACTGCGACTGGTCGTCCATCGACCCGGTGTGGAAGGAGGCGGACATCTTCCCGATCATCTCGGAAGGGGCGCTCAGGGCGACGCTCGGGATCCTGGCACGCACCGTGGCCGTCACTGGGGTGCGTCCGTCGAGCTGAGTCGGCCACGTCGTGCCCGAACACGTTCATACCGAGTCCCCTGCCCGCTAGGAGGCTTCGTCCTTGGCGTCGGCCTCGATGGCCCTCTGGTCGGCCTTGAGCTGCTTGGCCTGCACCTTCTCCGCTCGCTTCATGGCCGCCTCCACCTTCGCCTCCATGTCCGAGATGGCCACGACCACCAGACCTGCCTGGCCGTTGTCGAGCCCTTCCCCCAGCTCCTTGAGGTCGTTCCGGCTCATGCCCGCGGCGGCGTGGCCGGCCAGGGCACCCAGTGCCGCCCCGCCTCCGCCGGCAGCGAGGAGCAGGCCACCGCCGATGGCAGCAGCCGGGAACAGGGCGATGACCAGACCTGTCGCCAGTCCCACTCCACCGCCGAGCACGCCGCCCACCCGGGTCGGGGTCTCGTGCTTCTTGACGATCTTGACCTTCCCGTCCGCCTTACGCTCGACGACGGCGGCGTCGTAGGCATCGATGAGCCCGACCTCGGTGTGCAGTGCGTGGACGGCGTCGTAGTCCGCCAGCGCGTCCTCCACATCGGCGTAGACCCCGGAGAAGGCGAAGAAGGTGTCGATGGCCATGGGAGCCCTCCTGACGGTTCTGGTCGGCGACCTCTCGGTGAGGGTGCCGGTCCCCACTATGCCCGATCCCCGAATCCGGAGGGGCACGGTCATGTCAGTGGGGGAGTGCGGCGATCCCCTCGATCTCGACCAGTTGGCCGGTGTAGCCGAGGACCGACACGCCGAGCAGCGTGCTCGGTGGGCGATGGGGAGCGAGCCCGCCGGCCACCACGTCCCACACTCCTACCAGCTCGTCATGACCACCCACCACGTAGATGGTGGTCTTCACCAAGTGCGAGAAGGCTGCGCCATGCAGTCGGAGCGCGGCTTGCAGGTTGTCCAGCGCCACCCTCGCCTGACCCACGGGGTCACCGGGGTGGAGGACGGTCCCGTCATGGTCGAGGGGGCAGGCACCGGCGGTGAAGAGGACGGCACCGGCGGGAGCGACTGCTCCATACGCGTAGGGCACGCCTTCGAAGAGGCGGTCGGCACCGTCTTGAGGGTCGGACCGGTTCACGTCGTGACCGATCCCGTTCCCGACTGCATGGTTGTCGATGGCGCGGTGGCCGAAGGCGCCGACTCGATCACCTGCCACATCACGATGTGGGGACCGATGTCAGGGTCGACCCAGACCTCACCGTGCACCACGAAGCCCGCCCGCCGGTACAGGGCCACCGCCGTCACCCGGGCGTTGCACCACACCAATCCGCCTCCGCGCTCCTCCACATGGCGAAGTGCCCGCGCCAGCACCGCCGTTCCGATGCCGAGGTTTCGCACATCTTGGCGGACGGCCATCCCACGCAGCCGCCACTGCCCGCCAGCTCCGGTTCCGAGCTCGCCCACGGCGGAGGGTGGACGACCGGGGGCGATACGAACCGAGCCCACCACCTCACCGTCGGGAGCGAGGGCGGCGAAGGTGCCGATCCGTTCCCCGTCGTCGTCGGCATCGGACCGGGCCACTTGCTCGAGCGCCTCGTGCGGTCGGAGGACAGCCTGTCGCAACGCCCAGGTGGCACTGGCCTCCACCGGTTCGACGCGGAACTCCACCTGAAGAAGGTACCTCCACCGGCCTCGTGTGCACCCGTCCCTGCGCCGCCGGGTCAGTCGTCGACAGGGCCGGACTCGCCGTCGTCATCACCTGACGAGGCATCGATCGGCCTCGTTCGCCCGGGCCTACGCCCCGTTGAGAGACCAGAGACCGGAGGGGACGAGGACCGGGCTCATGGAGCGTTCGAGCTCCCAGATCAGAAAGGCACCGGTGCCGCCCCGGGTCTGCGGGGAACGGGGCTCCTCGCGGGCCAGGGTGAACCCCAACTTGGGTGGGATCGCCGCACTGGCCAGGTTGGCCGCATCGGTGTGGATCTCCACCGTGTCGACGCCGGCGACGTAGGCGAATGCTGCGTTGGTCAGTGCACCGGCAGCGGCGGTGGCGTACCCCCGGCCGGTGCGATCGGAACGGATCCAGTACCCCACCTCGAGGGCGGTCGGACCCAACCGGCGGTGGAGGCCCGCTCCACCGACCAGGTCGCCCGAGGAGGTCTCGTGGATCAGGTACTGCCATTCGCGGTCGGCGTCGAACGCCGCCGAGCCCGACATGAGGACCGCCAGTTCCGCAGCTGCGCTGGGCATGGAGTCGGCCCACGGCATCCAACGCTGGAGTTCGGTGAAGCTGAGCCCGATGGCCACCATCAGGTCGTCCAGCTGGTCCTCGTGCCACCGGAGCAGCTGGACCGGTCCGGCCGCCAGCGTGTCGGGGAGGAGGGGCATGGGTCCAGCATGACATCGGTTGGCCCCCCTGCCGCGGCCGAGTTGGTCATCCGACCACGGTCCGCAGCGACCTGACGGCACACCGTGGGCACGCCGAATCCGAGGGTCCCCACCGAGGGGTGGAGGGACCGGGAACCGGCGGTGTCGACAGGTGGGCGCTGGTGCCTTCGCCGGCGCCCACCTGTCGACGGGGAGCTCGGTTCAGTAGCCGCCGGTGCAACCGTGTTGGTCAGGGGCGGCATTGGGATTGCCCCAGTAGTGGGTGGCGAAAGCCACCGCTACCCGGATCTGCTGCTCCGGCGTTGCGTACGCGGCGTTGCTCGGGTAGCCGAAGGTGTTGAACTGGTTCCAGTTGGCATGGCTGAAGCCGAGGCCTCCGCTGTAGACAGGGCCCTGCACGTTCCAGACGCCGCCTTCCTCACACATGTTGACCCGGGACCAGGCCGCCCGTTGGAAGTCGGTGACGCCGTCACCGGCGACCACGGCCGGCGCCGGCTCGACCACCGTGCTTCCGCCGAGCGAACCGTAGAAGCCCGACCCGCCGAAGGCGAAGACCCCACCGTCGGCGGCCACCGTGATGTAGCCGGGTGCGGCCGACGCCATGGTGATGATCGGCTTGTTGAGCGGCTTGCCACCGGTCGAGCCGTAGAAGGAGGCTCCACCGAAGGTGAAGACGCCGCCGTCGGCCGACACCAGGCGGTAGCCGGCGCCGGCGGCACTGATCCCCACCACCGGCTGGACGGGATGCGGCCTCCCGGCGTAGTGGGCGTCACCGAAGGAGAACACCGCGCCGTCGGCGGCCGCCTCCCAGTACCCCCGACCGTCCGGGGTCAGGGCTACTCCGACGATGGGGCTGGTCGGCGACTTGCCCGCGGCGGAACCGTAGAAGTGGGCGTCACCGAAGGCGAAGATCCCTCCGTCGGAGGCCACCATCACGTAGCCCCCGCCGTCCGGCGTCGACTCGAGGCCCACCACGGGTCGGTTGAGACGGATGTTGCCGGTGGATCCGTGGAACTTCGCGTCCCCGAAGGTGAACACCCCACCGTCGGAGGCGACCTCCCAGTAGCCCCGTCCGTCTGGCGTCCCGTCGACGGCCACGATCGGTTCGTTGAGTTGCTTGCCTCCGGTCGAACCGTAGAAGCGGGCGTCCCCGTAGGCGAAGATGCCTCCGTCGGCGGCGCCCACCCAGTACCCCTGCCCATCCGGTGTGGCGGCGGCGCCGACGACCGGCGCACGGAGCACCACTCCCTTGCCCGAGGGGAGGCTGGCCGAGGCGGCACCGGATGGGGCGAACAGTCCCGCCAGCCCGATCAGGAGCGACAGGCCCGTTCCGGCCAGAGCGACACCGGTACGGAGCCGCCTCGTGGCGGACGGGCGGACGGACGGTCCGGGTGGGATGGGCTTGGGCACAGGGGTACGACGGAACGAGCATGCGGGGAGCATGGTGGGTGACCTTTCCTCGGTCGGTCATCGCCGGTTCGGCGAGCGAAGGCGCGATGACTCTCTTCTGGTTGGGTGGACCCCACGTCTGCGCATTCAACGCCCCAGCCGGTCACCGGGAAGGGTGATGCGGCCTGGCTTCTAGAGCCGGGTGTGCTAGCGGGTGTTTACGTCCATCAGTCGGTGATGATTACGTTGTGGTCTCCTGATGGGCCGGCGCGCGACCGTCACGACGATGCGAGACGGAAGGAGCGGCCCAAGCTCCGGGGGACGACTAATTCCTGCCCCTGCGTTCAGACGGGCGACTGTACCGGCATCAGTTGGGTACTGGTAATCGCGCCGGTGTTTTCGCCACGGAGTGTGGCTGGACGGTCACAGGGGTGCCTCGGATGGCGATCCGTCACCGATCGACCTAGCCTTCGGCCGCTGCATCCACCTGTCGATCACGGCGGCGGCGGGAGCCACCGCCCGCCACCCGGCCGGTCGGAGCGAACGGTACGTCGAACAGGAGAGACCACCTTGATCTGGATCGTGATGGCCATCGTGCTGATCGTGATCGTCGCCGGTGGGTTCGTCGGGCGGGCCCGGCGCAGCCGGTCACGGGCAGAGGCGGCGCGCCACCAGAACCATCATCAGACCCACCGGGGGAAAGACAGCCGTCGGTCGAGGGGACGCGGCCGGGGCTAGTCGGCCGGCTCGCCGGTGGCTCAGGTCGGCCGCAGGGTGATCAGCTCACGCACGTTGTCGTTGAGGATCATCTGCCGCTCGGCGGCGTCGAAGTTCTTGAGCTCGATCACGTAGTCCATCGGCTCGGGCAACGCCTCGATGTGAGGCCAGTCCGATCCGAAGATGACCCGGTCCGGTCCGATGCACTCGGCCACCTGCTCGACGTCGTCCTCCCAGAAGGGATTGATCCAGACGTGGCGCCGAAGCGTCTCGACCGGATCGTCCTTCCAGTAGCCGGGCATCTTGGCCGAGGTCGACCGGAGCTTCTTGATCAGGTCGGGCAGGTACTCGGCTCCGTTCTCGATCGAGGCGATCCGGAGGTTGGGGAACCGCTCGAAGTGGTTCTCGAAGATGAGCGTGATCAAGTAGTCACGGATGGCCTGCTCGATGGCGAACGACTTGATCGACGGCTTCCACCCGCCGGAGAAGGTGGCGGCGAACCCGTCCACGCCGTACCCGTTGGACGAGATGCCGCTGTCGGCGGCGTGGACGACCACGGTGATGCCGGCATCGTTGGCCAGGCTCCAGAAGGCGTCGAACATCGGGTCGAAGGGGTTCTTTCGCCCGGTGGCCGTGGTGGGGGCGGCCGGTCGCATGACGATGCACCTCGCACCCTCGTCGAGGGCCCAGGCCAACTCCTCGGCCGCCCACTGCGGATCGGCCAGGGTGAGGTAGGGGGCGGAGAAGATCCGGTCCTCGACGTTGAAGCCCCAGTCCTCCACCATCCAGCGGTTGAAGGCCCGGAAGAGCATGCACACTGCCTCGGGATCGTGGGCCAACGGCTCCTCGTAGATCATGCCGAGCGTCGGGAACAACAGGCATCCGGCGAGTCCCTGCTCGTCGAGGGCGGTCAGGCGTGCCTCGGGCCGGCGGTAGGCGGGGCGGATCGGCTCCCGTGCCGACAGGAACTCCATCGGGTTCCGGTTGTCGGGATTCCCCCGGAAGTAGTCGTACATGGCGCCGGGGAGGGCGATCGGGTCGAACGTCGGGTTGGTCACCGCCCGGTTCACCCGGCCGCCGATCACGTGATACTGCCGACCGTTGATCTCGCTCCACTGGATGACCCGCGGTCCGAGCTTCGGGTCGAGATGGCGGGTGAAGGCGTCGAGCGCCTCGTAGTAGTGGTTGTCCGCGTCGAACACCGGATGATCGAGTTCCCCGAGTTCATGCATGATTGCCTCCTGGCGGGTGGCCCGGACCGGGCGTCACCCCATCCTAGGAGTCGACCCGACCGGTGTCACGGTGACTGCGCCTTCGGCTTGCCCAGGGTCCAGAACAACTGGCCGGTGGTGCTGAGCGCCTCGGGGGACGACGTGTAGGCCACGACCAGCCAGTGGGTGCCGTGGGTCGGTGCCCAGGTGAAGCCGTCCGGGACGATGGTCACCGTGGTCGAGGCATGGGGGCCGAGGACCAGCGGCCGTCGGTGGAGAGCGTGCCAGAACCCGTCGGGGTGAGCGCTGTTGATGGTGACCATGAAGTGCGGAGTCACCGTCTGGTCGCTGGTGTTCTTGACGGTGAGGGTCACTGCGTTGAGCACCGTCGCCGTCTTGGAGGTGTTGACCGATCCCACGGCGAGATCGAGCGGGGGGGAGGCGAAGGCGAGCACGGCGACCACCACCGCGGCCAGGGCGGGCACCGCCGTGGCCAGGATGGCCGGCATCCGGACGTTCCCGGCTCGTCCACCGTGTTCCGCGACCCGGGTGGGTTCAGGTGCCGACGCCACGCTCCAGGCGGCCACGATGGCGGCGGGAGCGAGGTCGAGGAGGTAGCTGGACAGGCTCCGGGTGGCCACGAAGAACGTGAGAGGAAGGAGGAGCATCCAGATGCGCTTCATCTGCGGATACCACAGGGCCATGGCCGCGAGCAGGGCGACCAGGACCAGCCCGCCGGCCACCGTCAAGAGGGGCAGGGACACGCCGTGGGCCACCCCGTGCAGGGCCAGGGTGACCAGCCCCTGACCGTCGGCCACCAGAGGATGGGTGAAGGGCAGCAGTGTTCCCTCGATCCACGCTCGCGGTCCCCAGACCACGAAGGGGACGTTCACCACGGCGAAGACTCCGACGACGACGGCCAGATAGGCGGAGGCGAGGCGCCACGCTCGGCGGCCGCTGGCCCGGGCCTCGAGGAAGATGCCGATCACCAGGAAGGGGATGCAGAACCAGGGCGTCTGCTTGATCGAACAGGCGACCCCGAGGGCCACCGGCCCCAACCACCGGGCCATGCCCGCTCCCTTGGCCAGTCCGAACCGGTCCCATCGCCACACCGCCAGGACCAAGAACGGGAGGAACATCGCGTCGGTGCCCCCGGAGCCGAAGACGGCGCCGAAGACGGGCACGGCGAGGAGCAGGACCGAGAACCACCGCACCGCCACCGGGACGAACGCGAAGAGGAGTGCACCGGTGACCAGCCAGGCCACCAGGTCGAGCCAGTCGACGGTCATGTGGTGGAGTCCGAGCGCGTACAGGGGGGCGTCCAACAGGAACGAGCCGGCCGGATAGGACACGTGGGTCACGTGCCCGCCGCCGACCGTGTAGGTCCAGTAGGCGGAAGGATGCTGCAAGAGGCGGTCCGCCGACGCCAGCGACGACGCATACGGGTTGATCCCGTGGGCCAACAGGCGGGCCGCGACCTGGTTGAAGGCCGCCGAGTCCGTGGCGTAGAACTGCCGGACGTGGATGCCGGCACCCTCCCGGCCGAGGATACCCACCATCACCGACACCAGCCCGAGGAGCTGGAAGACCGGGGTCCGGGGGCTTCGGACCCACCAGGTGGCGGCGAGACCGGCGATGCCGGCCAGGACCACCAGGGGGGCCGCCACGCCGGCCAGCGACCACCCCGGCCACGAACCCCACAGGTCGAACCCGCCGACCAGCACGGCCAACCAGACCAGGCTCCACCCGCAGCGCTCGACGAGGAAGGCGTCGCCGGAACCGGCGGTCGGGCGCGACCCGTCCCCCCCGGCCGTCAACGGGCCCTCGGTCGGGCCCACCGGTCGACGGCCCGGTCCCCGCGGCCCCACCGGCGCGGGTGTGCCAGGGATGGGGTCGGGGTCGGTGCGAACTAGGGAAACACCGCCCACGAGCTCGCCGTGAACGCGGTGGCGAAGGAGAGCAGGGCGATCGACACCCCGAGCAGGGCGCCGTACGCCTTCCCCCGCAGCCGGATCCCCACCGCGATGATCAACGGGAAGGCCAGGAAGAGGAAGCGGGGGCGGAGTCCGATCGGTGCGGACACCAGTCCCAGCCCGGCCGCGGCCAGGCCGTAGAGGAGCATGGGCATGGGCATCCGCTGACGGATGGCCACCACCGCGGCGATCACCGCGGCGGCCGTGCCGATGAACAACAGGTCGCCGGTCATGGTGTTGGCGATCGGGTCCCGCACGAAGGTGACCAGGATGTGGAGCGGGTACCTGAGCGAGGGGTAGCTCTTCCATCCCCCCCGCTCGGTGAGGCGCCAGGCGTTGAGATTGCCGGTGTGGATCCACAACCAGACCTGGTAGACCACGAAGCCGATCGGGGCCAGCACCGGCGCGGCCAGTGACCGCCAGTCGCGCTCCTTGGTGACCGCCCGGTACGCACACCACAGGCAGCTGACCTCGAAGGCGAGGGCCACCGGGGTGGTCGCCGTGGCGAGCAGACCGAGGACGCCGGCCACCACCCATCGGCGCTGGAGGAGGGCGAGGATCCCCAGGGCCAGGAAGGTGATGGCGAAGCCCTCCGAGTACACCAGGCTCAGGACGAACGATCCGGGGAACATGGCCACCAGCAGGGTGGCCCGGTCGGCGGCACCCTGGTCGGCGTAGTGACGGACCAGCATCCACACCGCGACCATGGCGGTGAGCCCGGTGACCGAGCTGATGGCCATGCCCGAGGCCATCAGGGGGAGTCCGGTCAGGTCGGAGAGCCAGCGGATGGAGATCGGGAACAGCGGGAAGAAGGCGATCGTGTTTCCGGCCACCTGCCCGTGCTCGAAGGGAAGGTGGGTCGGCCACCCGGTGGCGGCGGCCCGGAGGAACCACCGGCTGTCCCAGCGATCGACCTCACCGAGGATGCTCCGATGGGTGAACGGCCAGGCCACCAGCAACGTCGTCATGGTGACCACCCGCGAGGCCAGGTAGATCACCACCGGCCGGAGGGCCCAGCGGGGCCACTCTCGGCCGCTCTGCCCCGAGTCGGCGACCGGGGAGACCCCGGAGTCGGGCGTGCCCACCGGAGTCGACGGATTCACCGTGACCGGATCGGCCACCGTGGCGGACCCGTCCAGGGCGGCGATCGGCTCAGGCGACATGACCGGACACCACGCTCCGCCAGCGACCACCCCGGACCAACCACACCACGGCCGCCACCGTGGCCAACGAGACCAGCACGTAGGAGTTCCCGAGCAGGCGGGGCGAGCCACTCGGGCCGACCATCAGCATGGCCAGCGCCGCAACGGCGGCCAATGCCCGGGACCGCTGGGCGGTCGTGGCGGCGAGGAGTACCAGCCCCCACATCAAGTACCACGGCCACACGGTGGGACTTCCCACCACGATCACCAGGAGCGCCAGCCCGAGCGAGCGCACCACCTCATGGCGGTGCACGGTGAGGACCAACCAGGCGCAGGCGACCAGCGCCGCCAGCCCGCAGAGGGTCTGCACCACCGAGACCGTGGCCGAACGCACCACGGGCACGCCGATCAGATGGAGCACGTGGTAGGCGAAGACACCCAGGGAGACCGACGGCGTCGACAGGATGCGGAGCTCGGTCGGTATGTGCAAGGCGGTGGGTCCGAGCCAGGTCCACCCGTACCCACAGGCCATGGTGACGCCGACGAAGACGCCCACCGGTACGAGCACCGGCGCCACCCAGGTCCTCCAGCGCCGGATCCCGCCGGCGGTGCGGACGTGGTTGACCACGAGAAACACCGCCGCGGCCGCGGCGGGGAGCTTGATGGTGGCCGCCAGTCCGCACAGCGCCAGCCCGAGCAGCAGCCTCCGGTCGACCGCCAGGCTCACCCCGGCCACCAGGAGCCCGACCATCACAGCATCGTTGTGGCCCGATGCGACGAAGCTGAACAGGGCAAGGGGGCTGAGCACCCCGAGCCACAAGGCGACACCGGGGCTGGTGCCCAGGTGCCTGGCCAGGCGGGGCAGGAAGACCATGCACAAGACCACCCCGGCCAGGGCGAGTGCCCGGTAGGCCAGGACCCCGACCACCAGGGAGCTCCCGGTCACCCCGGCCGCCCACCGGCTCATGGTGACGAACAGCGGCCCGTAGGGAGAGGGGGTGGATCGCCACACGCTGGCCACCGACGACAGGAGGTGGCCGTGCCCCAGCACGACCGGCCCGACCGTGTAGGGGTCGAGCCCCCGGTGAGCGATCAGACCCTGGGCGACATAGCTGTAGAGGTCGCGGCTGAACAGGGGAGGGCCGACCAGGAAGGGGAGGCCCCACGCGACGAGGATGGTCCATGACCAACCGATGGTGAGGCGGCCGGCCAGCGCCTCGCGACCGATGCCCAGCCACGCCACCACGAGGAGAGCCACCGACACGTAGAAGAAGATCGAGGTGAGCGGTGCACCGCCACTGGGGACGGAGAACCACCACAGCATGTGGCCGGGGTCCGGCACCGACCCGATCCGGGTTCCGGTGAGGACCATGCCCACCGCCCCGAGCACACCCGCCGCCGTCCAGGACGCCAACCGGCGGACCTGGGGCTGTACGGGTCGGTGGTCGGTCTGCACTCCGTGCACGATGGTGGGCGCTCCCACGGTTCTCCTCACGATCGACCCACCCGACACAGGGCCGCCGGGACCTGCGTCCAGCCAAACGATAGCCCGAACGATCGTCATGCAACTGTCACGTTCCATGCATCCGGACCGTCCGTCGGGGCGGGGAAGGCGGTCCGCACGCCCCGGACAGTCGGTGCCATAGGGTCGCACCATGCCGATCTACCGCCTGGGAGACCTCGAGCCCACCATCGACCCCGAGGCGTTCGTCCACCCCGACGCGGTGGTCATCGGCAACGTGACCGTCGGCCCCGAATCGACCATCTGGCCCGGAGCGGTGCTCCGGGGCGACCACGGCACCATCACCATCGGTGCACGGTCGTCAGTGCAGGACGGCACGGTCATCCACTGCGGGCCGGGCTTCCCCACCACGGTCGGGGACGGTTGCGTGATCGGCCACCTGGCCCATCTCGAGGGCTGCACCATCGAAGACGACTCCCTGGTCGGGTCGGGATCGGTCGTGCTCCACCATGCGGTCGTCGGCACCGGCGCCACCGTCGGGGCCAATGCGGTCGTCCCCAACCGCATGGTGGTGCCGGCCGGCGCGCTGGCCGTCGGCGTCCCCGCCCGGCTACGGCCGGGCAAGTCGAGCCTCGAGATGATCCGGATGTCGGCTGACAGCTACGTCGCCAACGGCCACCTCTTCCGGTCGTCGATGCAGCGCATCGACTGAGAGCTCCTCCGGGCCGGCGCATCGCCCACCCGTCGCAACCGGTGTCGTCGACCCATGCACACCCGGTGACGGGCGCGGGTGCAGACTCTGACCATGCAAGGAATCGTGACGTGCGAGGGCGCCGTGGCCGAGGCCACCCGGGAGCTCATCGAGCAACGACTGTCGACGGGGACGTTCTTCTGGCTCGACCTCGACGGCGTGGACACCGAGGCCCACGACCTGCTGCTCTCGGTGTTCAAGGTCCACCATCTGGCGGTCGACGACGCCCAGCATTTCGGGCAACGGCCGAAAGTCGAGGACTACGACGACTTCACCTACCTGGTGGTCCACGGGGCCTCGGGCGACGGGACCACCACCGACGAGGTCCACTTCATCTTCGCCGAGCACTTCGTGATCACCGTCCACCGGGGCCCGTGCCCGGCCATGGACGAGGTGCGGACCCGGATCGCCCATCGCAAGGCCTCCGTGCTCGAGTCACCGCAGATCGAACTCATCTACCTGGTCATCGATCAGCTGGTGGACAGCTTCTTCCCCATGCTCGACCAGTTCGACTCCCAGATCGACGAGCTCGAGGACGCCATCCTGGTCCGCCCGACCGACGCGCAGCTCGGGACGCTCTTTGCCATGAAGCGGTCCCTGATCACCGTCCGCAAGGCGATCACGCCCCAGCGGGACATGTTCGCCAGCATCTCCGCCGGAGTCACCGAACTGCCCGGGCTGAACGACGAGGGGCTGCGCTACATGCGCGACATCTACGACCACCTGATCCGCATCAGCGACCTGGTCGACGGCTACCGCGATCTGCTGAGCGGGGTGATGGACACCCACCTGTCCACGGTGTCCAACCGACTGAACGTGGTGATGAAGCAGCTCACCATCATCGCCACCGTGTTCCTCCCGTTGACCTTCCTCACCGGCTTCTTCGGCCAGAACTTCTCGTTCCTGGTCGGGCACATCACCGGTCGGTGGCCGTTCTTCACCTTCGGCATCGGACTGGAGGTGGTGTCCGCCCTCGGCCTGCTCTACCTCTTCCGGAAGCGCGGCTGGCTCGGGGGACCGAGCAGCTGAGGCTCAGCGCCGCCGCGGACCGAGGACGGCCCGCACCGACCGGGCCGACAGGATCGACAGCACCGAGGCGAAGGAGAACGCCGAGGCCACGCCGAGGAAGCTCCCGACCGAGGCCACGGATGCGGCCGAGCCGATCGAACCGATCGAGAGGAAGGACCCCACCGACCCGATCGAGAGGATCGACCCCGTCGAGTTCACCGACAGGATCGACCCCGTCGAGTTCACCCACAGCAACGACCGCTTCGGCTCTGCGGCTCCGGTGACGGACTCTCCGGTCATGGTTGGCTCCTTGGCGTCCCTCGGCGGTTCATTTCGGGATGACTGCGTTGCCCGCCGGGTCGACGACGTACCAGCGTCCCCCGGCGTTGGTCAGGGCCTGGCCGGTGGCCTTGCCCGGCTCCTTGTCGGGGGGCCAGTAGTACAGGGGCCAACCGTGGTAGGTGACCTGGGTGGTCCCGTCGGTGCGGGGAGCACTGCCCAGCAGCGATCCAATGACGCCCGGACCGGCCCGCGGTGCGGTCACCCCGCCCGGGAGGACATCCGGCGGCCACTGCACCGCACAGATGTCGTAACAGCGAGACGGCTTGCCTCGTTGGTCGGTCTCGAAGAGGTACAGCGTGATCCCCCGACCGTCGACCAGGACGGGACCCACGCCGTCGATCTGCATGACCTTGACCTCGTAGGTCGGCCCGTGCTGGAGCACCGGGGGAGTCGTGGCGAAGGGCTGGGTGATGGCCGTCCCCGAACTGGTGCACCCGGCCGCCAGCAGGACGACCGCCAGCACGGCGACCGGTGCGCCGGCGCGGACCGTGCGTGGCCGACCCGGTGCCGCCGGGGAGCGGGAGCTCACCGAACCGTCATGACGGGTGGTTCGCCGATCGGATGGTCAGGACTGTCGGCGCCGGGTAGGGCCCGGTCCCGGGCCGCCAGCCGGCGGCCAGCTTCTGTTCGGCCACGCCGCCCTCGGCCCAGATGTGACAGCTGTCACGGGCCCACGGGCTCCCGGTCTCCGAGATGATGGTCGTGGCCTCGCCCCGGCTGACCGCCAGTGCCCGCTGCGACGTGACCGACTGGATCACCACCGGTCCGAGGGACCGTGCCAACTGCTCCAGATGGGTGCATCCGCGGGGACCGCCGAACCGGGCCTGCACCTCACGGGTGTAGCCCCGGGTCACGCTGAGCCCGACCAGGCCGGCGAAGGCGTCCACGATGCCGGGGCACTCGGTGTGGGGGAAGGTGCGCATCACCGCCTCCGCCTCGGTGATGGTCATGTCAACGGTCCGCACGGTGACCCGGAGCTCCATGTCGTGCACGGTGGCCACCGCGCTGCCGTCCTCGGCCCAGGGTCGGGTGTCGCGGAGCCGTCCCACGATGGTGACCGCGTCCCCGGCATCGAATGCGTCGTACTCGATGGAACGTCGGTGGATCGGCACCTGATCCTCGGCGGTCACGGAAGGACCGCTCAACCGGGGGCGGGGAGATCGACGACCCGGTAGGACCACAACTCGCTGTGCACGCCCACCGGTGGCGGTTCACCCGAGGGTCCGTCGCCCTGGTCGTGGCCTGCGCCCGAGGAGGACCCCGCCGGCGGGTGGCCGCCCGCGCCACGGTGCCCGTGCGCGAAGGCCGGCGACGAGACCCATGCCTCGAACGACGCCTCGTCCCTCCACCGGGTGACCACCAACCACACCCCGCGGTCGTCGTCGGGCTGCAGCAACTCGAAGCCCTCGAATCCCTCGGCAGCGTCGACTGCTCCGGCCCGGGCCGCGAACCGCCCGGCCAACTCGTCACCCGAGCCCTGGCGGACGGTGATGGCGTTGATCTTGATCACGGTCATGCTCCGATCATTGCCGCACACGGTCGGCGTTCCAAATCAGTCGCCCCGGGCTCCCGCTCCGTGCACGGGGCCACCGACCCCGGTCACACCCACGTAATTACGATGATGTGATATCGTCAACTCCCAGGCTGACCGTGAGGTATGGGTTCAGGGTCGACCTCTGATCGAGGTGGAGGATTGACAGTGGGATCCAGCAGGGTGGACGACACGAGGGGACCGGTGGGCCGTCAGCCTGCCGAGGCGCTCACCGACGAGGGATTCCGTGGCCCGCAGGTGTGCTCTGTGGTGGGCATCACCTATCGCCAGCTCGACTACTGGGCCCGCACCGGGCTGCTGCGACCGTCCATCGCCGATGCCAACGGCAGTGGGAGCCAGCGTCGGTACTCCTACGGTGACGTCCTCGAATTGAAGGTGATCAAACGACTGCTCGACGCCGGACTCAAGCTCCGCCAGGCGCGCCAGGCGGTCGAGTGCCTGCGGGGCGACCTCGGGGTCGACCTGGCCTCGGCCCAGCTTGTCCTGGCGGGCACCCGTTCGGTCCTGGCCCAGTCCGACGGCGAAGTGGTCGACCTGCTCGCCGGCGGTCAAGGCGTGTTCAACATCCTGCCGCTGTCCGGAGTGGTCTCCGAGCTCGATGCCGCCATCGTCGAGATCCGTGGCGAGTCCGGTGCTCCGGTGCCGAGCACCCATCCTGCCGCCGGCTATGTGGCCTCTGCCGAGCGGGCGGTGGCTGGCGAGGTAGTCGAGAGGTGAGCGACCCGCAGCCCACCGACCCCGCGCAGGCGTTGGCACGGGTGACCCGGTTCGCCCACGAGTCCGAGGAACGATTCGCCCGCATCCTCGACTTCTACGGCGTGTTGTGGGAGTACGAGCCGGTCGAGTTCGCCCTCGAGTGGGATGCCCAGGGCCGCCCCACTGCCGGCTTCCGCCCCGACTTCTGGCTGCCCGACCCCGGGCTCTTCGTCGAGGTCACCACGCTCAACCAGCGCCTGGTGACGAAGAAGAACGGCAAGGTCCGGCGGCTGGCCCAGCTCTACCCGGACGTGCGGGTCACCCTTCTCTATCAGCGTGACACCCTGGCCCTCCTGGCCAAGTACGGACTGGCCGGCGAGGATCTCCGCCAGTCCGGAATCGCACGTTCTGCCTGAACCGGCGCACCGCTATCATTCGCTCGTGAGCGACACTCCGACGACACCGGTCGACGTGGCCCGGGCCGGCGTGGAGGGCTCCCTGCGGCACACCGCCCTGATCGACGCCCACCGGCGACTCGGAGCCAAGCTGGTCGAGTTCGGCGGATGGGAGATGCCGCTCGCCTATCCGGACGGCACCATCGCCGAGCACCGGGCCTGCCGACAGGACGCTGTGGTGTTCGACGTGAGCCACCTGGGCACCGTCCGCCTGTCCGGGGGCGACGCCTTCGCACGCCTCCAGGCGTCCCTCTCCAACGATCTCCGCAAGGTCGGACCCGGGCGGGCCCAGTACACCCACCTGCTCGACGACGATGACGGATCGGTGGTCGACGACATCATCGTGTGGTGGATCGCGGAGCAGGTGTTCGACGTCATGCCCAACGCGTCGAACACCGACCGGGTGGTAGCCGCCATCGGCGGCGAGGACACCACCCACACCCGGTGCATCATCGCCGTGCAGGGGCCCCACGCCCGGGCCGCTCTGGCCGGTCTTGCCCCGGAGGCGGCCGCCGTGCCCCGGTTCGGCGTGGCCGCCTTCGAGTGGCAGGGGACGCCGTGCGTCGCTGCCGGGACCGGCTACACCGGCGAGGACGGGGTCGAGTGCGCCGTGCCCGCCGAGGAGGCCGACTCGCTGTGGGAGGCCCTGATCGTCGCCGGGGTCAGGCCGGCCGGCCTCGGTGCACGTGACACCCTCCGCCTCGAGGCCGCACTGCCGCTCCATGGCCATGAGCTCGGACCGGGCATCACCCCACTCCAGGCCGGCCTCGGCTGGGTGGTGGGATGGGACAAGGAGCACTTCCGTGGGAGGGCGGCCCTGGCCCGTGAGCGGGAGGCCGGCATTCCCCGACGACTGGTCGGTCTGGCCACGGAGGGACGCCAACCGCCGCGTGAAGGGGCGGCCCTGGTGGAGGGAGACCACCCGGTGGGCACCATCACCAGCGGCAACTTCTCTCCCATGCTGGGTCACGGCATCGCGTTGGGCCTGGTCGACGCCGACCTCCCCGACGAACCGGTGGCTCCCCTCGCCATCCACCAACGCGGGCGGTCCCTGCCGGCCACCGTGGTGGACACACCCTTCGTCCGTCCCGGTCAGTGGGCGACCACCCGATGAACGAACCCTTCGCTGGGCCATGAACGACCTGCGCCGTGTCCGGGGGAACACCGGACACCCGACCGACCGAGGAGCAGCCCGTGGGCACCTACATCCCGCACACTGACGACGAGGTGGCGAGCATGCTCGCCTTCCTCGGGCTCGAGTCGGTCGACGCGCTGTTCGAGGTGGTGCCCGAGGCGCTGCGCCTGCAGCACGACCTGGAGCTGGCCGGCGGTGCCGGCGAGCCCGACGTCCTGGCCCGCATGGAGGAATTCGCCGGTGCCAACCGCGCCCGCTCCGACCGGCTGGTCTGCTTCGCCGGGGGCGGTGCCTACGACCACGAGATCCCGTCGGTCACCCGCGCCCTGGCCGGCCGGTCCGAGTTCGTCACCTCGTACACGCCCTACCAGCCCGAAGTGGCCCAGGGCGTGCTCCAGGCCATCTTCGAGTACCAGACCATGGTGGCCCGGCTGGCCGGCCTGCCGGTGGCCAACGCCTCGCTCTACGACGGGGGGAGTGCCGCCGTCGAGGCCGTCAACCTGGGGGTGGCCGCCTCGGGGAGGCCCACCGTGTGGGTCTCGGCCGGGATCCACCCGCACTGGCGCCAGATGCTGACCACCTTCGCCGCCGGCACCGGCCACCAGCTGCGCACCATCCCGCTGGTCGACGGGCTCACCGCCTGGCCCGACGGGGGGGCGGACGACGATCCGCCCGGGGTCCTGCTGGTCGGATACCCCAACTACCTGGGATGCATCGAGGATCTGGGTCAGGCCCGGGCCGTCTGCGACCGGACCGGTGCCCTCCTGGTGGTCGGTGCCGACCCGGTGGCCGCCGGACTCCTGAAGTCGGCAGGGGAATGGGGGGCCGACGTGATGGTGGGGGAGGGTCAGGCGTTCGGAACCACCCTCGGATTCGGCGGTCCCTACCTCGGTCTCTTCGCCTGTGCCCAGGCCCATCTCCGCCGCCTTCCCGGCCGCCTGGTGGGCGAGACCGTCGACGTCGAGGGCCGACAGGCCTACGTCACCACCTTGCGGGCCCGCGAGCAGGACATCCGACGGGAGAAGGCGACGTCCAACGTGTGCACCAATCAGACCCTGATGGCGGTGACCGCCGCCATCCAGCTCGGCTGGCTGGGGACCTCCGGCCTGGTCGAGTTGGCCCGCCGGTGCGCCCAGGGCACCCGGTACACCCGTGATGCGCTCCTCTCCCTCGACCGGGTCGAGCCCTATGTCACGGCACCGGTGCTGCGGGAGTTCGCCCTTCGATTGCCGGTGCCGGCCGACGTGGTCGTCGAGAGGATGGCCGACGCCGGATTCCTGGCCGGGATCCCCCTCGGGGGGGAGTTCGACGACGGCGAGCACGGTCTCCTCATCTCGGTCACCGAACGCCGGACCCGCGACGAGATCGACGCCTACGTGACCGCCCTCGGCAAGGCGGTGGCGTGATGTCCGATCCCACCGCTTCCACCGTCACCGGGGCCCCCGGGGGGCGGGCCACCAGCGCGCCCCTGCTCGGACGAGCGCCCGAGCCGACCCTCTTCGAACTCTCCCACCCCGGCCGTCGGGCCTGGTCGTTCCGGACCACGGGCATCCCCGAGGTGGAGCTCGACGACCTGGTTCCCGACGAGCACCGTCGCCATCAGCCGGTGCCGGTGGCCGAGGTGTCCGAACGGGACCTGGTGGCCCACTTCACCCGCCTCTCTCATCGCCAGTTCTCGGTGGACCTCGGCGCCTATCCCCTGGGGTCGTGCACCATGAAGTACAACCCCAAGGTATGCGACACGGTGGCCGGGCTCCCCGGCCTGGCCGGCGTCCACCCGGCCGCGCCCGCCTCGCTCACCCAGGGCTGGCTCGCCCTGCTGGTGGAGCTGGAGGAGACGCTGTGCGAGATCACCGGCATGGCCGCCGCCACGTTGCAGCCCGCCGCGGGTGCGGCCGGTGAGCTCACCGGCCTCCTCCTCATGCGGGCCTGGCACCAGGCGCAGGGGTCGGTGCGCACCAAGGTGATCATCCCGGACTCCGCCCACGGCACCAATCCGGCGTCGGTGACCCTCGGGGGCTACCAGGTGGTCACCGTGCCCAGCGACGAGCGCGGCTGCGTGGACATGGCCGCCTTGGCCACCGTCCTCGACGAGGACGTGGCCGGCATCATGCTGACCAATCCGAACACCCTCGGACTCTTCGAAGAGGACATCGCCGCCATCGCCGCCGCCGTCCACGAGGTCGGCGGACTGCTCTACTACGACGGGGCCAACCTCAATGCCATCCTCGGGGTGGTCAGGCCCGGCGACATGGGGTTCGACATCGTCCACATGAACCTGCACAAGACGTTCGCCACCCCACACGGCGGGGGAGGGCCGGGCGCGGGCCCGGTGGCCGTGTCCGAGCGGCTGGTCCCGTTCCTGCCCGGGCCGAGACCGGTGCGGGCGGAATCGCAGAACGGGACGCCGGTCTACGAGTGGACCACCCCGCCGCTCTCGATCGGTCGGGTGCACACCTGGCACGGGAACGCCTTGGTCCTGGCCCGGGCCCTCGCCTACATCCTGATCAACGGCGGGGACGGCCTGAAGAAGATCGCCGAGGTGGCGGTGCTCAATGCCAACTGGATCCGCCAACGGCTGACCGGCACCTACGACGTGCCCTTCGACCGTCCCTGCATGCACGAAGTGGTGCTCTCGGTGCGCACCATCAAGCAGGCCCACGGCGTGCGCGCCCTCGATGTGGCCAAACGGCTGCTGGAGGAGGGATTCCACTCGCCGACCGTCTACTTCCCTCTGATCGTGGACGAGGCGTTGATGATCGAGCCCACCGAGACGGAGAGCCCCCAGACCCTCGAGGCCCTGGCCGAGGCGCTCGAGCGGATCGCCGACGAGGCCAACAGCCGCGACGAGGGATGGATGGCCGAGTTCCCCCACGGCACACCGGTACGGCGGGTCGACGAGGCCCGGGCCGCCCGCACGCTCATCCCGACCTTCGACGCACGGGACTGAGTCGGGAGGCCCGCCGTGGACGGCATCTTCACCACCCGGTTCGTCGGGCCCTACCTCCGCTTCCACAAGTACATCTACGAGAAGTCCGACGGTCGGGTCGGCAAACACAGCAACCGGGTCCCGGCCCTGTTGCTGACCACCACGGGGAGGAGGTCCGGCCAGGCCCGCACCCACGGCCTCACCTACTGCCGCGACCGGGGCGATCTCATCGTGGTGGCCTCCAACGGGGGGAGTGACCGACCGCCGGCCTGGCTGCTCAACCTCCAGGCCGATCCGCAGGTGACCGTGCGGGTGGGGCGCCGGGTGATGCCGGCCATCGCCTCGGTGGCCGGCCCCGAGGAGCATGCCGCACTCTGGCCTCTGGTCAACCGCACCAACCGCGGCATGTCCCGTCTCTTCCACCCCGGCGTCAGTGGGCGCTACGACGTCTACCAGCGCAACACCACACGGAGGATCTCGGTGGTCATCATCACCCCCGAGCGGCCGAGCCGGGCCCCGGCCTGACCGTCTCAGTCGAGCAGGTCGGGCTGCTCGCGCACGATCCGATCGAACAGGGGCTGGAAGCTGAACCAACCGGCCAGGTGGGAGCCGACCTGTCCGCTGGTCAGGCGGGCCATGTCCGGGTCGATGAGCACCGGGGTCCCCGCCGAGCTGGCCAGCAGCTGGGCCTGGCATGAGCGCTCCATGGTGATGAACCACCACACCGCCTCGTCGACGGTGTGGCCCACGGTCATCAGACCGTGGTTGCGCAGGATGGCCGCCTTGTTGCCGGCCAAGGCGTGGGCGATCCGCTTGCCCTCCTCGATGTCGATCACCACACCGGTGTAGTCGTCGAACACCGCGTGATCCTCATAGAAGGCACAGGCATCCTGGGTGATCGGGTCGAGAGGAAGGCCGAGTGCCGACCACGACTTCCCGTAGATCGAATGGGAGTGGGCGGCAGCCACCACGTCGGGGCGGGCGGCGTGGACCTGCGAGTGGATGGCGAAGGCGGCCACGTTGACCGGTTTGTCGCCCTCGACCACCTCGCCCTCGTGGTTGACCAGGATCAGATCGGAGACCCGGACGTGGCCGAAGTGGGTCCCGAAGGGATTGACCCAGAAGTGATCGGCCCGCTCGGGATCACGGGCGGTGATGTGGCCGGCCACGCCCTCGTCGAAGCCGAACTTCGAGAACAGTCGGAAGCCGGCGGCCAGGCGCTGCTTGCGGTGCATGCGCTCCTGCTCGGGGGAGTCGAACCGCATGTTCGGCGGGTGTTCCACGATCTCGGCCATGACTACCTCCTGAGTCGTTCCACCCGGCGCAGGTGGTGACGGTGGTCCGCCCTTGCCCAGTGTAGGGGCCGGGGATCGCTCCGGGAGGGTGCGGATCGCCGGCCTAGGAAGGCGGCGGGACCAGATTGTGGGCGACGGTCGAGGCGGCCTGGTCGAAGACGGTGACGGCGTCGGGAGGCAGGCTGGTCACTCCGGCTGCCACCTGCACGAACGCCATGGCCGAGCCCGACTGGACCACCTCCTCCTTCGAGGCGCTCACCTGGGCCTGCGCACCCTGGTGCTTGCCGGTCTGATCCACGGTGAACGCCGTGGCCGACACCCCGGCCGGGGGAGGGGTGGCCACCGGCACCGGAGCCACCGTCACCTGCACGGCCGAGAGGGTGAAGATCTGCTTCAGGGTGGCGGTCAGGAACGCCTGCAGGCACGGGGCGAAGGTCGGCGCCGCATAGTACGCGAAGGTGGTCTGGGCCTCCTTGGCCGATCCGAACACCACCACGGTGGAGGAGATGACCGAGTTGCCGTCGTTGGCCGAGGAGAACTGGGCCTGGTTCTGGGCGACGGTCCCGATCGGTGGGCCGCTCACCAGCGAGGCGGTGAACGTGGCGTCCAGAACCCGGCACGAGGAGGGCAACGTGGCCAGCAGCGCGTGCACCGACTTGTGCTGGGGAGGCGAGAGGGTCGACGAGGTGCCCGTCGAGTTGGTCGCCGCTCCCTGGGGGCTCCATCCACTGGGGAGGTCCTGCGCCCCGAGGTTGGCGCGTTGGGCATAGGTCGCGGCCTTCTTGGTGGCCGCGGGCGTCGACGTCGAACAGGCAGCCAGTCCGACCGCCACGGCAACCGCCACCACCACCATTCCGGCCCGGGCGCGTGCGGAAGGGACTCTGGACCCGTGCGGATGCATCCCCAGAACCTACTGGCACCGGGGAGACCGTCAGCGACCTGCGGGCTCCAGCCGGTACATCAGCGCCCTCGACCGTTCCACCAGCTCCTCGCCCTGGGACGCCCACCACCACGAGTAGGCGAGCTCGTCCCCGTCGAACGCCACCTGGATGGCCAACATGTAGGGGCCGCGGGGTTCCAGGTCCAGGAAGAACCCTCCGCTCTGCTCGGTGAGGAAGGCGGGCATCGGAGACTCGCTGTGGACGGCGACCATGGTCAGCCGACCCTCGGGGTCGCGAGACACGACGGTGTGCTCGGCGTGCTGGAGCAGGTTCTCCTGCCCGTAGGCCTCGTAATCGATGGCCACCGCCGTCCCGGAGGGAAGGACGGTCACCCGGAACCTCCCGATGAACTGGCCGCTCCCGACACCGTCCCCGCCGCCGATGAACAGGCCGGGCGAGTCGATCAGTCGGTCCAGGAGATCGGTCACAGCGTGAGGCTACTCGTCACCCAATTGACCGACCATTTGGCGACCACCCGACCGGCACGGGCCACTACGAACGGTCACCGGAACGGGTCGTCCGCCACCGGCGGTACCGCCGATGGGTGGAGCCGTGCTCGTCCATCGCGAACTGCGAGGATGGCGCAAAGGGCGTGGCCGGTGCCCCTGTCCGCACCGCACCCATCTAGTGGTTTGGACGATCGATGCCGACCGGCGGAAGTTCCTCCACTTCCTGCTTGCTTATGTTCAGCCGGATGCCGTCGCCGACCCCGACGACGGCAACGATCGGGATGGCCACCTCCTTGCGCCCCCAGATGTGGCCCTCCTGGAGGAGCACATGGGTCACATAGTGGGTACGGGGATCGATGACCAGTCCCTCGACTCTCCCGATGCTGCCGTCCGTGGCATGGACCTGCTCATCTCGCCGCACCGCCACCTCGTCCAGGGGCACGGTGTCGTACGTGACGGCCTGGGGGACGTCCCCGATGACGTTGGTCAAGCCGAAGTAGGGCTGTGTGAGCACCTCACCTGCGCTGTAGCCGGCGTGTCCGCCGGTTCCCGGCAGGAACTGCGTCTCTTCGGCGTGGTCGAGCCCCTCGAACTCCGCTGACGTGCAGCGAAGCCGTACCTCACCGGTCGAGACGTCCACAAGGTCGAGGGGAACGAGGCGGCCGAGTCCCTGTCGATGCTTCGGTTCGACCACCAGGTGGGTCACGGTGCGATCCACCGGGTCGATCACCACCCGGCTGATCTCACCACACACCCCATCGGAGCAGGTTGCCTCGGCTCCGATCATCAACTGCGTTGCTTCTGTCATAGTCACCTCATTGGTCTGCCTCGACGCTACGTGCGAACCCCGGCCGGTGCCAGCACCTTGGCACGACGGTGCGGTCGGCTCGAATCACCCTGTCCAGATGACGAGCGCAGGTCAGATCCCGAGGTCACGCCTGTCGAACGTGATGATCGCAGCCACCGCTGCGATCACGACCAGTCCCACCAGCACCACGAGATGCCCCGGGAG
>JADGOG010000129.1 GCA_017883065.1 Acidimicrobiales bacterium
GCGCCGAAGACGGACGTCGCTCGGCTGGTGACCACCGTCCAGATGCTGGCCGACCTGGCGGTGGTGGCCGTCGTCATCCGGCTGATCCTCGGAGCCGCCGCCCGAGGCACCGGGCGTCAGACCACCCCGACCGAGTAGGACCATGGGTCCTGTCGGTCAGGTGACGAGCAGGTAGATGCTCTTGCCGACCAACCAGAGGCCGAGGCCTAGGGACACCCCGATGATCACCTGGTCGGTGTGGGTGTCGATCCACGTGCGGACGGAGCCGAGTATGGCCTGGGCGCGTTCCGGCCGGAATCCGGCGTAGAGCTCCATCACCAGGTAGACGGCCGTCGACACGATGCAGAAGAGGAAGAGGGCGATGTAACTCTGCACGGAGTCGAGCTTGGCCTCGACGATGGTGGCCACGCCGGCCGCCACCAGACCCCAGGGCTGGGTGAGCGGGGCAAGGCCGATCACCACCCAGGGGGACATGTTGTCGATGCCGGTCTGCCACTTCGGGGGCTTCTTCGGCTTCTTGGGCTGGCCCAGCCTGCGACGGTGCCGCTCGGCGACGACCAGGAGCACCACGCCGATCAGGATCTTCGCAGCCAGGGCGGCCAGTGACGGAGCGGTGCTCGGCTTGGGTGGCTTGTTGCCGGTGACCAGCACGGTGAGGGCGACCACCGCGGCCAGGGAGAGCAGCCATCCGAAGATGAAGGCGGCTCCCTTGCGGACGCCCCCTTTGGACATCAGGATGAGGAGGAAGGCGGTGAGTGGAATCGGCTCGAGGGTGATGACCAGGCCGATCAGCACCAGGTCGAGGATCACGCGACCACCACAGCGATCGTCCGGCCGTCGGCGGGATGGAACCGGGTCCGAGGCCGGTCAGTCATTGCTCTGACGCCACTTCTTGATGAAGACCACCGTCAACAAGATCGCCAGGACGGCGAAGACGAACGCTCCTGCGACATACATGGGCTCCCTTTCGCGGGCGCCGTCTCCTCGAACCCCGTGCAGGTCGAGGAGACGGACGGCTCCGCAGGCCTCGTGAAGGCACCCGCCGCGTCCTCGCTGACGGTGCCACGCCGACGACCAGACCGATCAGGCCAGCAGTTTGGCCTTCTGGGCCTCGAACTCGGCATCGGTGATGACGCCCTTGTCCTTCAGATCGGCCAGCTTGGCCAGGTCCTCGGTCGGGCTGCTCCCGGCGGCCTCCTTGACGTAGGCGTCGAATGCCTTCTGCTGCTGCTGGGCCTGCTCGGCCGCCCGCTCGTGCATCTTGCCGCCCCGGGCGATCAGGTAGACCAGGATGCCGAGGAACGGGAGCACGATCACGAAGAGGACCCACACGGCTTTGGCTCCTCCGCCCATGTCGTGGCTCCGGAAGATGTCACCGAAGATGACCACCAACAGCCAGAACCAGATGATGAAGATGAAGAACCCCAACATGGTCCCGAACAGGTCGAAGAGCGGATAGGTGTAGGCGAGCATCGGTGCTTCCTCCTTGGTGGCGTGTCCGTCGGCCATGGCATCCCCGAAGAGGGGCTCCGTGGTGCACCGACGCACAGATCGAGACGTCCTTGGTCATGGATGGTGGCCAGATGATCGAACCACGGAGCGGGCCATCCGGTCATCACCCTCGGGGGGTGACTTCGCGCAGGGGTGGCATGATGCGTTCGGAGGCATGGCCTGCAGGGGAGCGCGGCATCGAACCAGGTCAGAGTAGGCCGATCTCCCGTGCCCGGACGATGGCTCCGTTGCGGTTGGGGACATCGAGCTTCCGGTAGATGTGGGCCATGTGGGTCTTGATGGTGTTGACCGATACGTAGCAGCGCTCGGCCAGTTCGGTGTTGGTGTAGCGGCTGGGAAGATAGGAGAGGATCTCGAGCTCACGATCGGTGAGCGGGTCCACCAATTCGGCCCCCGGTGAGGGGGTGAGTACTTCCCGGGCCCGGTCGAGGACGATGCGGCGGAACTCCGACGGGCCCTCCGACAGTTCGGAGACGAGCTGGATCACCGTGGGCCCGGCTCGGACGAAGACCTCGACCAGGCAGTGACGCTCGGCGACGTCCGTGGCCTCGGCCAGACGGGTTCGTGCTTCGTCGACGAATCCGTCGGCGTGTGCCATCCAGGCCTGCAGGATCAGGCGCTCCACCACGACCAGTGGATCCGTTGTGTCGAAGGGTGCCGGAGTCCCATCGATGAGCTTTCGGGCCAGATCGACGTGACCGAGGGCAATGGAGGCTGCCGCACGCTCGAACGTGAGCTCGGTCGAACGTGAGACACCGTCGCCCAGGACGCGCAGCGACTGATCGGGGGACCCTCCGAGCCTGAGCAGACGTCCGCGAAGCGCGAGGAGGCGGTCGGCAGCGACGGGTGGGGGCGCACCCAACTCGTTCCGGTTCGAGAGCAGCGTGGTCATGGCCAGGTCCGGAAGCCCGTCGGCAGCATGGTGAAGCGCGGTCTCGAGATGGGCGATCCAGGACAGCTGGGCCCGTCGGTTCGCCTCGGCCCGCAGCGAACCCTCGTGCAGGGAGAGGGCGGCCGAACGGGGCTGGCCCCGCTCGAGCGCGGCGAGCGTGATGGCCAGATAGGCATCGGCGGTGGAGGGATGGGACAGCCTGCCGACGGCACCGGCGATGGCCAACGCCTCGGCGGCCAACTCCTCGGCGCGTTCGGTGCGACCCCGCCAGGCCTCGAGCAGGCTCAGGGAGCCGAGGCCGCTCACCCTCCATATCGAGTAGGCGGCCCCCGGGCTCGCCAGTCCCCGCTCCAGCCAGTAGCGGGCTTCGTCCATGTTGCCGGCGAGGAAGTGGGCGCGACCGCAGGAGACGGTGGCCATCGCCTCGAGCGATTGCGGGTCGGTCAGATTCATCACGACCGGGACCGGGTGGTGGCCGATGCGGGCGAGCATGTCCAGCGCCCGAGTGGCCACGTCGATCGAGACGTAGGGTCGGGGCCGCCACTGCGCCATGGCGGCCAACAGAGCCTGGGCGGCCAGCTGCTCGCCGGGTGACGCATCGGGATCGCCCGTCACGCGGCGCAAGGTGTCCTCCGCCTCGACTACCTGTCCTTCGGCCAGCTTGAGGGCACCGAGGAGGAGCGCGACATCCCGCCTCCCGCTCCGGGCCGCCTCTGGGACTTCGTTGATCCAGCGAATGACCGTGGCCATCTCCCCCCGCTCGAAGACCTCGGAGCCACGACCCAGGATCACGTCGAGGGCACCGTCCCAGTCCTTGGCGGCCAACAGGTAGTCGACGGCGGCGTTGACGTCACCACGCTCGAGGTGCCAGTGGGCCGCCCGTCCGAGCAGCTGCGCCTCGGCCAGGGGATCCTCGGCACGGAGCCGGAAGCGCAGGAGGTCGCGAAACAGGTGGTGGAAGCGGAACCACTCGCGCCGGTCGTCCAGGGGGACCAGGAACATCGACCGGCGTTCCAACTCCTCGAGCTCCTGTTGCGCGTCGGGCACGTCGGTGAGCCGGCCGACCAGCTCTGCGCTCATCTCGTCCAGCACCGAGATGCGCAGGAGGAACCGACGGCGGCTGTCGGGTTGAGCGTCGAGGACCTCTTCGCTGAGGTAGTCGGCGATCAGCCGGTCGTTCCCGCTCAACTGGGTGATGAAGGCATCCGGATCGCGGTGGAGCCTGAGCATCATGCCGGCCAGCTGCAGACCTGTCGCCCAGCCTTCGGTCCGATCGACCAGGGCGGACACGCTGTCGCTCCCGAGGGAGTGCCCGGCCATGCGTTCGATGAGGAACGCAGAGTCGACGTCGTCGAGGGCGAGGTCGGACTGGCGGATCTCGGTCATCTCCCGGCGCACGCGATGGCGGCTCCACGCGATGGGGAGGTCGATCCTGGTGGACAGCACGAGGTGGACATTGGGGGGGATCAGCTCGACGAGCCGGCCCAGGTCGGCGACGAGGGCAGCGTTGGACAGGTGGTGCAGGTCGTCGAGCACGATGACCACCTCGGGGAGCTCGACCATCTGGGCCGCCAGCGCCTCCAGGAGCGGCATCCCCAGGCCACCACCGTGCATGGAGGCCAGCGACGCGAGATCGGCGAAGTCCGGATCGATGCCGGCCAGGCCGCGAAGGAGCTGTTGGGAGAAGCGGACCGGGTCGTCGTCGGCGGGATCGACATCCAGCCAGACGAATGCCAACTCGGGGTGGGTTGCGGCCCATTGGGCCAACAGGACCGACTTCCCGGCGCCGGCCGGGGCGACCACCAGGGCCAACGACTGTTCTAGGGCCTCATCCAGCCGGTGGCGAAGCGCCGGGCGGTCCACGGCGTGAGCCGGGGGAGAGAATGCCTTCGCCATCGATGCGACCACTTGTCCTCCGCCGCCATGTCCACTGTTCTGACCCGGCCAGGCCAGTGTGCCACCCAGGGCACGGTCGGGGCCACTGTCGCGGATGGGCCTCGTCCAGGGCACCCGGGGCACCCGACGGATCGGGGCGCGATCACCCTCGGGGGATGACGACGTCGGACCCCGGTTCACCGAGGATCGAGGTAGCGCATGCCCGGTCTCGAGGCATTGATTGAGGGCTCGACGAGTGGGCACACCCCCTCGGTGAGTGCATCGCATGGCCAGGCCGTCGTATCGGAAGAGAGCTGCATTGGGTGCTGAGACCTTCGAAATTGTGGTCAAGGGAAGACTGAGCCCGACGCTGGTCGCGGCCATCGACGGGTTCGAGGTCAGTCGCTGCGACCACGGACTGACCCATCTGATCGGGTGGGTGCCCGACCAGGCCCGCCTGCACAGCCTTCTCGAGCTCCTCCGCGACCTCAATATCGAGCTCTCCTCGGTGAACCCGGTCAGATCGAACGAACCAGGCCCCTCAGCGGGCGGCACAACCCAAGGAGTTCCCTGTGGCTGACCTCTCCCGATCCAACCTGCCGATTCCCCATCGGCCCCACATCGGTCTGACCACCTACGACGCCAAGGACCCGGACACCTCATACCCGCCGATCGAGGCGCTGCGGCCCCCGGCCGGCGCCCCGAACGTAGTGGTGGTGATGATCGACGACGCCGGATTCGGCGCATCGTCGGCCTTCGGCGGACCATGCAACACCCCTGTGGCCGAGCGACTTGCCACCAACGGGTTGCGGTTCAACCGGTTCCACACGACCGCCTTGTGCTCACCGACGCGGCAAGCGCTTCTGACCGCCCGCAACCACCACGCGGTAGGCATGGGCGGCATCACCGAGATCGCCACGTCGGCGCCGGGCTACAACTCGATCCGTCCGGACAATGCCGCTCCCATCGCCGAGACCCTGCTCCTGAACGGCTACAGCACCGCTCAGTTCGGCAAGTGTCACGAGGTGCCGGTGTGGGAGACCAGCCCGATGGGTCCGTTCACCCAGTGGCCGACGGGGAGCGGATTCGAGCACTTCTACGGATTCGTGGGTGCAGAGACCAACCAGTGGTATCCGGCGCTCTACGACGGGATCACGCCGGTCGAGCCACCCAAGACACCAGATGAGGGCTACCACTTCACCGAGGATCTGACCGACCACGCCATCACCTGGGTGCAGCGACAGAGGTCGCTCATGCCGGACAAGCCGTTCTTCATGTACTTCGCCCCCGGTGCGACCCACGCCCCCCACCATGTGCCCACAGAGTGGAGTGACAAGTACCGGGGCCAGTTCGACGCCGGGTGGGACGCACTCCGTGAGCAGACCCTGGCCCGCCAGAAGGAGCAGGGCATCGTTCCTGGCGACACCGTGCTTTCCGCCCGGCCCGACGAGATCGAGGCCTGGGACGACATCGCCGACGACCTCAAGCCGGTGCTCGCCCGCCAGATGGAGATCTACGCCGGCTTCCTCGAGCACACCGACCACCACATCGGGAGACTCCTGGACTCCATCGAGGCTCTCGGGGTGATGGAGGACACGCTCGTCTTTCTGATCATCGGTGACAACGGGGCCAGCGCCGAAGGTACGCCGCACGGCACGTTCAACGAGATCATCTCGCTGAACGGGGCGGCCGACTTCGAGACCACCGAGTTCATGGCCCAACGGATCGACGAATTCGGTACTCCTGCCTCCTACAACCACTACGCCGTGGGCTGGGCCCACGCCATGAACACCCCGTTCCAGTGGACCAAGCAGGTCGCTTCCCACTTCGGTGGGACCCGCAACGGAACCATCGTCCACTGGCCGAACGGCATTGCCGCCCGCGGGGAGATCCGCAGTCAGTTCCAGCACATCATCGACGTCGGACCGACCATCTTGGATGTGGCCGGCATCCCGGAGCCGACCTTCGTGAACGGCATCCAGCAGATGCCCTTGCACGGGGTCTCCATGGCCTACGCCTTCGACGACCCGTCGGCTGACGAGCGGAGGGAGACCCAGTACTTCGAGGTGGCCTGCAACCGCGGCATCTACCACAAGGGTTGGACCGCGGTCACCCGACACAGCATCCCGTGGCTGTTCGGCGCCGAACTTCCTGCCCTCGACGATGACGTCTGGGAGCTCTACGACACCACCACCGACTGGTCTCAGGCCCACGATGTCTCCAGCCAGTACCCGGACAAGCTCAAGGAGTTGCAGCGGCTTTGGCTCATCGAGGCGGTGAAGTACAACGTGCTACCACTCGACGATCGGCGCATCGAGCGCTTCAATTCGGATATCGCCGGACGCCCGGTGCTGGTCAAGGGGAACAGCCAGATTCTCTACGGTGGCATGAACCGCCTCAGTGAGAACTCGGTGCTCAACCTCAAGAACAAGTCGCACTCGGTCACCGCGGAGATCACCGTCCCCGTAGGTGGGGCCAATGGTGTCATCGTGGCCCAGGGCGGCGCGTTTGCCGGCTGGAGCCTGTACCTGCACGAGGGCAGGCCCAAGTACTGCCACAACCTGGCCGGACTGATGCGCTTCTATGCAGAGGGGAACGAGGCGGTGCCGGCCGGCACCCATCAGGTACGGATGGAGTTCGCCTACGACGGAGGGGGGCTGGCAAAGGGAGGGACCGCGTCCCTCTTCATCGACGGCCGCCCGGTCGGTGACGGACGGATCAACGCCACCGTGCCCATGATCTACTCCGGAGACGAGACCTGCGATGTGGGCTCCGATACCGGAACTCCGGTCAGCGAGGACTACTCCGGCGAGTCCAGCCGCTTCACCGGGGCGGTCAACTGGGTCGAGCTCCAGATCGGTGACGACAGCCACGATCACCTCATCTCGCCTCAGGAGCTCATGCGGATCGCCACGGCCATCCAGTAGTCGCCTCCCCGGTACCCTGCCCACCATGTCCGGCCCCTGCTGCTCCCCTGATCGACCCGTGGGTGCGGGGCCCTCCGAGAGCCGCGGCGAGGTGACCGGCAGGGGCAGTCCTCCGCCGACCCTGGTGACGGTTCCGGCCGGCCGGTACCGAATGGGTGACGAATCGGAGTGGTCGTACCCGGGTGACGGCGAGGGCCCGGTCCACGACGTGGAGCTGCCTGCTTTCCGGATCGATCGCCATGCGGCCACCAACCGGCAGTTCGTCGAGTTCGTCGACGCCACCGGTTGGCGCACGGACGCCGAACGGTACGGGTGGTCGTTCGTCTTCGGCGGTCTGCTTCCCGACGAATTCCCACCGACCAGGGGTGTCGAGAGCGCTCCCTGGTGGCGTCAGGTGATGGGGGCGGACTGGAGCCATCCCGAAGGACCCCAGTCGGCCGTCTCCGACCGGCTCGACCATCCGGTGGTCCACGTCTCCTGGGACGATGCTCAGGCCTACTGCACCTGGTCAGGGACCCGGCTGCCCACCGAGGCGGAGTGGGAGGTCGCGGCCCGCGGCGGGATGGCCGGCTCACCGTTCCCCTGGGGTGACCAGCTCGAGCCCGGGGGAGTCCACCGCATGAACGTCTTCCAGGGCGAGTTCCCGGGTGGGGACACAGGAGCAGACGGCTACCGTGGCACCGCCCCGGTCGATGCGTTCGAGCCCAACGGGTACGGGATCTTCAACATGACCGGGAACGTCTGGGAGTGGTGTGCGGACTGGTTGGACGTGGGCTACTACGCCGCGTCGCCGGTTACCTCGCCCCCCGGGCCACCGACCGGCTCGTTCCGGGTCCAGCGGGGTGGCTCCTACCTGTGCCACGCCTCCTACTGTCGCCGGTACCGGGTGTCGGCCCGGTTCGGGAGTGCTCCGGACAGTTCGACCGGCAACCTGGGCTTTCGGGTGG
>JADGOG010000037.1 GCA_017883065.1 Acidimicrobiales bacterium
CGGGCGATCGCCGTGCCCTCCTCGACGCGGCTCACCGTCTGCCACCAGTCGACCACCGGGGCCAGCCGGGCCACCTTGTTGCGCTGGATCGCCCCGAGGAAGTGCCAGGTCGGACCGGTCGACGGCGCCGGTGCGCCCGGATCGGGCGCCGTCTCACCGGCTGCTCCCCCGGCGAGGTCCCGAGCCTTGCCCACCAGCTCTGTGGCGTAGTTCTCCCCGATGTCCACCAGGCCGGCAGCCAGAGCCATGCGAATCCGCTCGAGTCCGAACCCTTTGGTCACCGCCACGATCCGGACCGAGGCCGGGTCGCTCGATGCCCGATCGATCCGGCCGCGTATCTCGTCGAGCCGCTCCTCGAACCGGGCCTGGTCACCGGGGGGCGGATCGGCGGTCATCGGAATCCCGGGCCGGAGGGAGCAGCCGCCGTCCGGGAGTCGCCCGACCACACCAGCAGGGCCTGACGGCCGGCGTCTGCCCGGCGGCGGTGGGAGAAGTAGCCCCCGGCACACGCGGTGCACCGGTCCAGGCCCGCCACTTCTGCCGCTCCGCACGAGACCAGCGCCGAGGACACCGCTGCTGGGATGTCCAGGGCCGGGTTCCCCTCCCCGGTGCGACCCCGGGCCCTGGTCCCGAGCACGGCGGCGACACAGGCCAGGTCGTCCTCGGCGAACTCGTAGCACTCGGCATGGATGCAAGGACCCAGTGCCCCAACCACCTCGGTCGCGCCCCTTGACCGCATGGCACCGACTGCGCCGGCGATCACCCCGGCCGCCAACCCCCTCCATCCGGCGTGCACGGCGGCGAAGATCCCCTCGGGGCTGCCCAGCGCCACCGAGGCACAGTCGGCGGTCAGCACGGCCAGTGCCACGGACGGCGCCACCGCCACCAACGCGTCGCCGGTGCCGGCGAAGACAGGCTCCACCGGACGCCCGGGGACCATCCGGGACGCTGCGTGCCGCCCAGCAGTCGGCACGGCGAGGACGGTGGCCCCGTGGACCTGCCGGATCCAGTAGACGGTCCGCACGGCGGGCCCCGCACCGACGGAGGTCACTTCGCCGGCCCACGCTCCGAGGGCGGAGGCGGAGGCGGCCGTGGTGCCCGTCGGACGCAGATCACCGTCGGACGCGTCGCCCCATACGGCCTGGATCGACCCGGTCAGGTGGACAGGAGGACGGGAATCGATCAGCGAAGGAACGAGGGGACGTCGAAGTCGTCGTCCCCGAGGTCGAGCTCGTCGTCCGTCGGCGTGGCGAAGATGTCCTCGTGAGGCGCCTCGGCCCCGAGCACCTTGCTGCGGGTCTCCTCGCGACCGGTGCTCTCGGCCGGTGCAGCACCGCCGCGTGGCTGGGCCTCCCAACGCTCGAAGCCGGCGGCGATCACGGTGACCCGCACCTCTTCGCCCATGGCCTCGTCGATCACGCTGCCGAAGATGATGTTGGCGTCGGGGTGGGCCACGCCGTGGATGATCTCGGCGGCCTCGTTGACCTCGAACAAGCCCAGGTCGGGACCACCGGCGATATTGAGCAGGATGCCACGGGCGCCCTCGATGGACGCTTCCAACAAGGGGCTGGTGATGGCGGCCCGGGCCGCATTGACCGATCGCCCCTCGCCGGTGGCCGAGCCGATGCCCATGATGGCGGTCCCGGCGTTGCTCATGATCATCTTCACGTCGGCGAAGTCGGTGTTGATCAGGCCGGGGACGGTGATCAGGCTGGTGATCCCCTGCACTCCCTGCATGAGGACCTCGTCGGCCATCTTGAAGGCGTTCACCATCGACGTCTTCTCGTTGGACACGGTGAGCAGCCGGTCGTTGGGGATGATGATGAGGGTGTCGACCTTCTCCTTCAGGTTCTGGATGCCCTGCTCGGCCTGGACCGAGCGGCGGCGGCCCTCGAAGGTGAACGGTCGGGTCACCACCCCGATGGTCAGTGCCCCGAGCGACTTGGCGATCTCCGCCACCACCGGGGCCGCCCCGGTACCGGTGCCGCCGCCCTTGCCGGCGGTGATGAAGACCATGTCGGCGCCCTTCAGCGCCTCCTCGATCTCCGAGCGGTGCTCCTCGGCGGCCAGGCGGCCGACCTCGGGATCGCTGCCGGCCCCCAGCCCCCTGGTCAGCTGACGGCCGATGTCCAACTTGAGGTCGGCGTCGCTCATCAAGAGCGCCTGGGCATCCGTGTTGGTGGCGATGAACTCGACACCGCGGAGTCCGGCCTCGATCATGCGGTTGACGGCATTGACTCCGCCACCACCGACGCCGACCACTTTGATGACGGCGAAATAGTTGCTCTGCGCCGGAACGGTCATGGAATCCCTTACCCTCGACCAAAGGTTGAAACCGTTCCAACCGGCGAGTTGCCGCCCACGATACGGTCAGCGGAGTACCTGGTCAAGCACGGTCGACCGGCGGCCGGCTCTGCGGGCGGCACTTCGACGGACCTGCGAGCGCCCCACTTCGGCCAGGTGACGACCCGGCGACGACCCGGCGACGACCCGGCGACGGCACCGACCGCCCGGTGTTCCGCAGTCGTCAACTCCCCACCGTCGGGGACTGGGGCACCGATACGTCGATCACCTTCGCCCCCCGCAGAGTGCCGTGGGCGATGATCGCCGCCACGTCCTCGTACTTGGCGGCCAGATCGGCGCCCGTGCCGAGGAGCACGGTGATCCCTGAATTGAGGGTCATCGAGATGGTCCCGTCCGGCGCGGCCGTCAGCGACACGACCTGGGCCGAGAAGGCCACGGGCAGCGTGCGACCCACCTTGAGCGCCATGGTCGCCGAACTCGGCAGCGCCCCGCCGACCGGCGATGGGGGGACCACGCCCTTCGGGGTGTGGACGACCAGGGTGACCAACCCGGCCGGCTTGGTGGCCACCACCTGCAGCGTGCGGCCGGAACCGTCCAGCACCGACCACGACGACCTCGGTCCGGCCACCGTCAGCTTCGGGACCCGCTCGGTGACGGTGACGGCCACCCCATCGGGCCAGTGGCGGTGCACCTGGGCGGTGGCGATGAACGGCAGGGCCTCCACCCTCCCGGCGGTGGCGCCAGGATCCACGCTGACCAGGGCGGGATGCCCGTTCAGCCCGGCGGCGACGACGATGGCGTCGGCGGTGGTGTGGGGGTGGACTCCCTCGACCGTGACCACCTGGGCGCTGAACCAGCGGGTGTGGAGCAACGCCCACCCGCCCACGGCCACCACGGCCACCACGGCCACCACCACGACCCACAGGAGACGCCGCCGGCCCTCGCTGCGGCGGATGGCCAACCGCCGCTGGCGGATCCGGGGATCGATGGCCGGCTTGTCGCTCCCCGACGACCCGTTGGCCGGGGTCACGAGTCGCCCGTCCCGGGAGGTGGGAACCCCACCAGGCGCACCTCGGTGGAGAGGACCACCCCGGTGGCCGCCTCCACCGTCGTGCGGACATGGTCGATGAGACGACGCACATCGTCGGCCGAACCCCCCCGGTCGGCCTGGATGAAGTTGGCGTGCTTCGGGGACACCTCGGCCGAGCCAAGCCGGAACCCCTTGAGCCCACAGGCCTCGATCAGGCGCCCGGACGAGTCACCCGGAGGGTTGGTGAACACCGATCCGGCGTTGCTGCCCCCCGGTTGATTGGCCCGCCGCCACCGGACGATCTCGTCGATGGCGGCGGCTCCCTGGTCGGGGTCACCGGGCACGAGGCGATGGTGGGCGGCCACCACCACGTCCGTGGGGCGCAGCGATGTGTGCCGGTAGCCGAATCCCAGCCGTTCGGCGTCGTCCTCCTCGACCGTGGCGGTGACCAGGTCGACCCAGCGATAGCCGATCAGCGTGGCCGCGGTATCCGAGCCGTGGCCGCCGGCGTTCATCCGGATGGCCCCGCCCACCGATCCGGGGACCCCCACCGCCCACTCCAGGCCGTGCAGCCCGGCGGCGGCGGTGCGCCGGGCCAGCACCGGGAGGCTCAGCGCAGCACCTGCCCACACCTCGGTCCCCTCGATGGCCAACCTCTCGAAGGCGGCTCCCAGCCTGATCACCAGCCCGTCGAAGCCCCGGTCGGCCACCAGCAGGTTGGATCCTCGGCCGATCACCAGGACGGGCACGTCCAGTCCGGCCAGTGCCCGGGCCACCTCGAGAAGTACCTCTTCCCCGTCCGGCTCGACGTAGAGGGCGGCCGCCCCCCCCACCCGGTAGGTGGTCAGGGCCCCGAGGGGATGGTCGGACCGGGCCGTGTCACCGAGCCGTCGGCGCAATGTGTCGAGGTCGCGAGAGGGGGAGAGGGTGCCCACGGTCCCGCTCACCAGCTCGGATCGGCCATCAGCTCGTCAGGGAGGGAGGTGAGGTCACCCGCCCCGAGCGTGCAGCACAGGTCGCCCGCCTCGAGAATGCCGGCCACTGCCCGACGCAGGTCCGAGCGGCCGGGCACGTAGAGGACGGGCATGTCCGGGAACGAGCGGCGGATGGCGTCGGCCACCATCCGGCCGGACACTCCGGGCACCGGGGCCTCGCCGGCGCCGTACACATCGGTGATCACGGCCAGGTCGGCGTCCTCGAACGCGGGCCCGAACTCGTTCCCCAGCTCGGCGGTCCGGGAGTACCGGTGCGGCTGGAACACCGCCACCACCCGCCGCCACTTCCCGTCACGGGCAGCCCCGAGGGCGGCCCGCACCTCGCTCGGCAGGTGGGCGTAGTCGTCGACGAAGGTGACCCCGTTGGCGGCGCCCCGGAACTCGAAGCGCCGGCCCACACCGGCGAACCGGGCCAGCGCCCGGGAGACGGCGTCGAAGGGCGCTCCCGCAGCCAGGGCGGCCACGGCGGCCACGGCGGCGTTCTTGGCGTTGTGCAGCCCGGGGACCGGGACCTCGAGACGGCCAAGCGCCAGCCCGTCGGGACCGATCAGACCGAACGACAGCGAGCTCCGGGCCAGTGCCAGGTCGACGATCCGGTAGGTGCTGTCAGGCGCCGCCCCCACGACGTCGGCGCCGGTGGCCCACCCGATCTCGGCGGCCACCGGATCGTCACCCCCGACCACCCGTCGGTGAAGGGCGTCCCGCACGAACTCCTCGAACGCCGCCCGGACGGCGGCGAACGAGCCGTAGTGGTCGAGGTGGTCCGCCTCCACATTGGTCACCACGGCGATGTCGGGCACCAGGGCGAGAAAGGTGCCGTCGCTCTCGTCGGCCTCCACCACCAGCCACTCGCCGTCGTCCCACACCGCGTTGGTCCCGATCTCGTTCATGTCGCCACCGATCAGGAAGGAGGGGTGCATGCCCGCCTCCACCAGCACGAGGGCCAGCATCGAGGCGGTGGTGGTCTTGCCGTGGGTTCCGGCCACGGCGATGCACCGCCGGAGGGAGGCGATGGATGCCAGGGTCTTCGAGCGGGCGAACACGGGGATGCCGAGGCGGCGTGCCTCGACCACCTCGGGGTTGTTCTCGGCGATGGCGGTCGACACGGTGACCAGGTCGGCCGCTCCGACGTTGGCGGCTCGGTGGCCGATGTCGACGCGGATGCCGGCCCGGACCAGGCGCTCGGTCACTGCCGAGGAGCGCAGGTCGCTTCCGGTCACCGTATGGCCTATGGCGTGGAGCACGACGGCGATGGCGCTCATGCCCGCTCCGCCGATCCCGACAACGTGGACGGCGCGCAGCGTCTCTGGATCACCGAGGTCGGGCACTCCCCGATCCTCGGTCATCGTCGTCCACCGGCCCAGGCCCTGGCATTGGCCTCGACCACTCCGGCCGCAGCCGCAGCCGCGTCACCCCTCGACAGCGCCGCGGCAGCCCGCCCCATGGCCTCACGACTGTCCGGTTCGTCGAGAAGGTCGTCGAGGATGGGCCCGAGTGCCGCGGCGTCGCACTCGGCGTCGGGAAGGAGGACGGCGGCGGCGGCGGCGGCCAGGACACGGGCGTTGGCCGTCTGGTGGTCGCCCGGGGCGCCGGGCAGTGGTACGAGCACGGCAGGGACGCCGGCGGCGGTCAGCTCGGCCACGGTCATGGCGCCGGCCCGGCACACCACCAGGTCGGCGGCAGCGTAGACGGCGGCCATTCGGTCCTCATAGGGGACCCGCACCATGACCAGGCCGTGTTCATCGGCTGCGTCGCCGCCGGACCCCCCGGCGGTCGAGTTGGGCCCGGATCCGGCGAGGTCGCCCTCGACCCAGTCCCGGTGACCCACGATGTGATAGATCGACCGGTCGTCCCGGTCCTTCCAGGCGTCAGCCAGGTCGCCGACCGCCTGATTGATGCGCCGAGCGCCGAGCGATCCCCCGAACACCGCCACGGTGGGCCGGTCGCCCGGGAGGCCGAGCTCGTTCCGGGCCAGACGACGGGCGTCGGGATCGCGCCGGACCGCGGTGATCTCCGGTCGCACCGGGGTCCCGGTGACCATGGCACGCGGCAGCGGTGTGCCGGCCCACCCCACCGCGCTGGCCCGGGCGAACCGACCGAAGAGCCGGTTGGCGGCGCCGGGGACGGCGTCGACGTTGACCAGGACCAGGGGCACGCCCAGGAGCACCGCGGCCAAGGACGCGGGCACGCTGGCGTAGCCGCCGACCGACACCACCACGTGGGGCCTCGAACGCAGGACGACCCCGAAGCCCCGGACCGCGGCCATCACCAGTCCGGCCACGGCGCCGATGTTGGTACGGAAGGCGTCGGGGCTGAAGCTGCGGACGATCCCCCGGCCGGGCAGGAGGGTGAAGGGGAAGCCACGACCCTCCAGGGTGGCCCGGTCCTGGCCCCGCTCGGAGCCAACGAACTCGATGGACCCCCGGGGGTGGCCGGCATCGACCAGGGACTCGGCGATGGCCAACGCCGGCTGGAGGTGACCAGCCGTGCCGCCTCCCGCCACCAGTGCGAAGCGCTCCCTACTCACCGGTGGTTCGGACGTCGCCGCGTCGAGGCGACGGGCGCCGAACGCTCATGGGTGGCGATGTTGAGCAGGATCCCTACGGCCGCCATGGTGATGATCAGGGACGATCCGCCGAACGAGATGAAGGGAAGGGGGATGCCGGTCACCGGCAGCACGCCGATCACGGCTCCGATGTTGATGACCGCCTGGCTGGTGACCCAGGTGGTGATACCCACGGCCAGCAGGCTCCCGAACCGGTCGGGAGCGCGGGTGGCCGCACGGAGGCCATACCAGGCCAGGGCGAAGAACAGGAGCAACAGGACCACCGCACCGACCAGGCCGAGCTCCTCCCCCACCACCGAGAAGATGAAGTCGGTGTGGGCGTTGGGCAACGTGCCCCACTTCTCCCGCCCGCCACCGAGGCCGAGGCCGAACACGTGCCCCGAGCCGAGTCCGATCAGCGACTGCCACACCTGATAGCCCGTCCCCGACCGGTTGGCGCCCGGATTGAGGAACGAGAGGATGCGGTCTCGCCGGTAGGGGTCGGCCAGGCCCACCACCACGGCCAGTACCGCGAAGGTGCCCAGGATCTTCAGGATCGGACCCATGGGCACCCCGCCCATGAACAGGATGCCGAAGGCGATGCAGCTGAGGACGAGCGCCGTCCCCATGTCCGGCTGCTTCAGGATGAGGATCCCGGAGATGCCCAGGACGGCCAGCACGGGCACGATGACCATCTTGGGGTCGCTGGAGCGGTCGGCCCGCCGGGTCAGGAGATCGGCGGCGAACACCGCCAGGGCCAGCTTCATCAGCTCGGACGGCTGGATCTGGAACATCCCGAACCCGATCCAGCGCGACGAGCCCCCGGCGGTCACACCGAGGTGGGGCACCAGCACCGCGACCAGCAGACCCATGGTCACCACCACCAGCGGTCCCCGGATCTTGCGCCACTTGCGGTAGTCCACCCGGGAGAACACGAGCAGGGCGGCCCCGCCCACGCCCATCCACATGGTCTGGCGGATGAAGATCGACCAGGGCGAGCCGTACAGCTTGAGCGAGATCAGCGGCGACGAGGAACCCACCATGATCAGCCCGAACGCGCAGAGGACCCCGACCAGCAGGGCGATCACCGAGGCAGTGCCCAGCCGGGCCGGGAACCCCGGTCGCCGGGTGGCGGTCGGGGTCGGGCCGGTCGGTCGACGGGTGGTCCGGGCACCCGAGGCGCGGCCCGTCGGCCGGGGACGGACCGCGGTGGCCGGGCTGGAGGGGTGGCGCCCGCGGGTCACCGAGCGGGCCGACGAGGAACGGTCAGCCACGGAGAGCTCCCCGGTCGACCGGTCGGCGGTGCCGGCGCGGCTCGGCCTCTGTCCATCCCGGGTGCATCCCCCTAGCCTCGTCCACCAGGTGGTTCGGGTGGTGGAGCCTCGCGGTCGGCCCTGGTCGGAGGGTCGTCCGCCATCCTCCGTCGGGCGCCGAACCCACGGCGTCGACCATCTGACCTTCCCCACTGCCCTTCAGGCCTTCCCCGTCGACCATCAGACCTTCCCCACCGAGAGGAAGTCCCCGTAGAAGATGCCGAGGCCGAGGGCGGCGAACAGGCCGGCCAGGATCCAGAACCGGACGATCACCGTCGTCTCCGGCCACCCCATCAGTTCGAAATGGTGGTGGAGGGGGGCCATCCGGAAGACCCGGCGGTGGAAGACCCGGAAGCTGATCACCTGGATGACGACCGACAGGGTGATGATCACGAAGAGTCCGCCGATGACCACCAACAGGAGATCCAGGTTCATCAGGAGGCAGAGGGCGGCCAGGCCGGACCCGATGGACAGCGATCCGGTGTCGCCCATGAAGATCTTGGCCGGGGCCGCATTCCACCAGAGGAAGCCCAGGCAGGCGCCGGCCAGGGCCACCGAGGCCAGCGCCAGGTCGAGGGCGTCGGGGACGCGGTAGATCGCGAAGTGGCGGTACTGCCAGTAGCCGATGATGGCCAGGCAGGCGAAGCAGAAGGTGGCGGATCCGGCAGCCAGACCGTCGAGCCCGTCGGTGAGGTTCACCGCGTTGGCCGCGGCGGCGATGATCACCGTGGCCCACACCACCCACACCGCCGTACCCATGTGCAAGCCGACCGAGTCGTACCGGGTGAACGACAGGGTGGTCGAGGCGTGGGCCCAGTACACGGCCAACACCGAGAAGAGCACGCCCAGCCCGATCTGGGCACTGAACTTCGCCCGCTTGTTCAACCCGAGGCTGCGGCGGTTGCGGACCTTGGACCAGTCGTCGGCGAACCCGATGAGCGCGGCCCCCAGGATGGCCAGCATGACCAGGACCCCCGAGCGCGAGAGGTGGACACCGGGTTTGGCATGGGCGGTGAAGTAGCCGACGGTCACCGCGGCCACGATGCCGATGCCGCCCATGGTGGGCGTGCCCGCCTTGGCGATGTGGACCTGCGGCCCGTCCTCTCGGATCTGTTGACCGATGTTGTTCTTGACCAGCCAGCGGATCAGGACCGGGGTCGACAGCACGGCCACCCACAGGGCGACGCCGCCTGACGTCATCAGGGAGATCATCGGCCCGGATCCCCCGGTTCCGAGTCGTCTGGCCCAGGTCCTGGACCCTCCGGCCCCGGTTCGGCCAGGTCGGACCCGCCCAAGCGCTCGGCCACCGCCCGTCGGAGCTCAGCCCGGTCGTCGAACGGCATCGTCCGGTCGGCCAGCGTCTGGGTGGTCTCGTGACCCTTGCCCGCCACCATGATCACGTCGCCCGCCCTCGCCCGTCCGACCGCCTCCCGGATGGCCGCGGCCCGGTCCGGCTCGACAACCAGCACCGCCGGGGCGTCCATACCGGAGCGGACCTGGTCGATGATGTCCAGTGGATCCTCGGAACGGGGGTTGTCCGAGGTGAGGACGACCACGTCCGCCCGGCGTCCCGCCACCGCTCCCATCTCGGGGCGCTTCCCCCGGTCCCGGTCGCCGCCGGCGCCGAACACGCAGATCACCCGGCCCGAACCGGCCAGGTCGCGGGCGGCGGCCAGAGCCACGTCCAGCCCGGCCGGCGTGTGTGCATAGTCGACCATCGCGGCGAAGGGGGCGGCGGTCGGGACCACCTCCATCCGCCCCGGGACCGGAGGCGTGGACGCCAGGCCGGCCACCACCTGGTCGTCATCCACGCCCAGGGAGCGGGCCACCGCCGCCGCCACCAGGGCGTTCTCCACGTTGAAGGATCCCGACAGCGGGATGGTCACCGCCCGGTGGCGCCAACGGAACGAGGACGACCCCACCGACAGCACGACGTCGGACGCATCCGATCGGCGCACCGGCACCACCGACCGTCCCTGCTCGGTCAAGGTCCCGGCCAGCCGAGCTCCCCAGGGGTCGTCGACCTCGACGACAGCCACCCCGGCCCGACCCGGCTCGAACAGGCGGGCCTTGGCCGCGAAGTACTCGTCCATGGTGCCGTGGTGATCGAGGTGGTCTCGACTGAGGTTGGTGAACACGGCCACGTCGAACACGATCCCGTCCACCCGGTGCTGGTCCAGTGCATGCGAGGAGACCTCCATGGCCACGGCCATGTTCCCCTTGTCACGGAGGCCGGCCAGCCGTCGCTGGAGCTCGGGCGCCTCCGGCGTGGTGCGAGACCCGTCGAGCGTTCCGATGGTGCCAGTAGGCATGCCGGCATGGGACAGGATCGAACGGATCAGGTGGGTCACCGTGGTCTTGCCGTTGGTGCCGGTCACCCCCACCATGGCCATCGACCGGGAGGGATGGCCGTGGAATGCGGCCGCCACCAGGGCCATCGCCGGTCGGATCGTCCCCGGGGCCACCAGGGCCTGGGTCACGTCGAGGTCGAGGAAGTGGTCGCACAGCAGCGACGTGGCACCACCCTCGACCGCATCACGGGCGAAGTGGTGGCCGTCGGTCAACGAGCCGGGGACACAACAGAACAGCGACCCGGGGACGACGTGGCGACTGTCGAACTCCACGGAGCGCACCTCGGTCGATGCCGGATCTCCCCGCACATCGACGAGGTCGATCTCGCGCATCAATTCGGTCATCTGCACAGGTGTGTGTTCCAGGAGCTCCGGGGTTCGTGAGCAGTCGGGAGCGGGGCCGACCAGAGTGGCGGTGGCCCCATCAGGGACCTTCCGTGGTCGCTCCGGTCGGCACCGAGATGGTACCCGAGGCACCGATGGCCGAGTTCGATGCCGATGCCGTGGCCGCTGCAGTGGTGGGGACCCCGTAGTGGTGGAGTGCGTAGGCCATGATCGTCGAGAACACCGGTGCGGCCACCGCCCCACCGTAGATGGGCGTCGGATGGTCGAGGACCACCACCGCCGAGAGCACCGGGTTCTGGGCCGGGGCGAAACCGGCGAAGGATCCGACATAGGCGCCGGTGATGTAGCCCAGGTGGTTGGGGTCGGGGATCTGGGCGGTGCCGGTCTTTCCGGCCACGGTGTAGCCGTCGATGGCGGCGCTGGTCCCGGTGCCCGACGAGACCACGCCCTCGAGCATGGACACCAGCTCGCCGTTGGTGGTGGCGTCGATCACCCGGTGGGCGGGGGACGCGGTCGCCGGGGAGACGGTGCCAGCGGAGCTCACTGTGGCCCGGATCAGCCGGGGGGCCACGAAGACGCCGCCGTTGGCCACCGAGTTGTAGGCGTCGAGGATCTGCTGGGCGGTGACTGCGTCGTCCTGGCCGATCGGCGTGGATCCGATCGACGTCCCGGTCCATGCCGAGGAACCGGGCACCAGGCCCTGGGATTCACCCGGGAAATGCAGCCCGGTGGGCTTGCCGAAGCCGAGGTTCTCGATCTGGGCGAGCAGGCGGCTCTTGCCGAGGCCCTGGGCGATCTCGATGGTCCCGATGTTGGACGACTGGGCCAGGATGGTGCTGGTGGTCATGCGCTCGGTGCCGTGCTGTTCGGCGTCGTGGAAGGTGTACGTGCCCATGGGCAACGAGGCCGGGACCTGGATCACCTGGTTGGGATTGGTGATGCCGGCAGCCAGGGCGGCCGAGAAGGCGACCAACTTGAACACGGATCCGGGCTCGTAGACCTGGGTCACCGCCGTGTTGTTGGGCGCCTCCTCGATGCCCGAGGGCAGGGTGTCGGACCGTGAGACCAGGACCGGTCCCGAAGAGGCGTCGGACGAGGTCGAGTGGGGGGTCGAGCTCGGAGGGGACGTGGTCGTGGTAGTGGTGGGAGCCGCAGGAGGAGCGGCACCCGCCCCGGTGGTCGACGAGCCGGTGGTGGACTGCAGGTTGGCCATGGCCAGGATGTCCCCGGTCTTCACGTCCATGACCACCGCCGTGCCGCTGAAGGCGTGGGAGGCGGAGATCTCCGCAGCGAGCGCCTGCTCGGCCACGTACTGCACCGACTGGTCGATGGTGAGCTCCACGCTGGTGCCCGGAGTGGCCGCCACGGCGGCATCGGCGCCACCGGGCAGCGTGACTCCGTCGGGGGCGGTCAGAAGGCTCTTCGATCCGGCCTTGCCGGCCAGGAGCGACTGGTACTGGTACTCGAGCCCGGACGCTCCGTCGCCCTCCCAATTCACCGATCCGACCACCGGTGAGGCAAGTTGGCCACTGGGGAGCACGCGTTGCGTCTCGGCGATCAGGTTGATGCCGGGGAGGTTGAGGGCCGCCACCTTTGCCGCCTCGGCGTCGGGGATCCGGTGGACCAGGTAGACGAAGCCCGAATGTTCGGTGAGGAGGGACCGGAGCTGATCGGCCGGGATCCCGATGACCGGGGAGAGGGCGTCGGCCGCACTTCCCGGGTGGTTGATCAACAGCGGATCGGCCACCACGGTCTGCTTGGTCACCGTCTCGGCCAGGACCTCACCGTTGCGGTCGAACACGCCCCCGCGCACCGCGGGCACGGTGACCGTCTGGGTCAACTCGGAAGCCGAGAGCGAGGCGTAGTGCTGGTGCGAGAGCTCCTGCACCGAGATCAACCGACCCACCATGACGATGAAGATCATGACCAGCACCAGCCGAATGGCGCGCGTGCGTCGCCCCAAGAGGATCGAAGGGCTCACCGCTTGGTGGCGGTCGTCGGCGCGGTCTGGGGAACCGGGAGCGGCACGTTGAGCGGCACCTGTGGCAGGTAGACCACCTGGGTCGGGGCCACCAGACCCTGGCTCTTGGCCTGGCTGACCACCACCGGGGGTGCCGCCTTTTCGGCCACGGCCACCTGGGATGCCTTCTGCACGGCCGTAGCCGCAGCCACCTCGTGCTGGATGGTGGACAGGCGTACCTGACCCTCGGCGAGCAGGGTGTCACCGACCACGACGGAGAGCAGGCTGCCGATGACCAGCAGTCCAGAGAGCCACATGGTGGACCGCCGGAGCCTGCGGGTGCCCGGCCTGCGACGTGGCGCCGGTTCGAAGAGCCGGAGTGGCGGCCGTCGGGGTGCCGGGGGGGCCGACCGTGGATCGGTACGCGCCGTGGAGCGACGCGCCGCGGCTGCACTGCCCGAAGGAGGCGCCATCAGGCCACCTCGCCCGGATCGGAGGCCTGCTCCGGATCCGAGGTCCGCTCGACAGTAGCCGGCAGGCGTTCGATGACACGCAGCCGGGCCGCCTCCGCTCGGGGGTTGCGCCCGACCTCTTCTTCACTGGGCCGACGGGCACCCCTGGCCACCAGGCGGAACTGGGGGTTGGCGCCACACACGCAGGGCAGGCCCGGGGGGCAGTGGCAGTCGTCGGTGGCCATGCGGTTGAAGGTGGCCTTCACCAACCGGTCCTCGCCGGAGTGGTAGGCAATGACCACGCAGCGACCTCCCGGTCGGAGCAGGTCGAGGGCGTCGTCGAGGGCGGTCTCCAGCTGGTCGAGCTCCTCGTTGACGGCGATCCTGATGGCCTGGAACACCCTCCGGGCCGGATGGCCACCGGTACGCCGGGTGGCGGCGGGGATGGCGGTGCGCACCACGTCGGCCAACTGGCCGGTGGTCAGCACCGGCCGCGCCGCGATGATGGCCCGAGCGATGCGCCGGGCGAACCGGCCCTCCCCGTTGTCGGTGAACAGAGTGACCAGCGAGTCCTCGTCGTACTGGTTGACCACGTCGGCCGCGGTGCGACCGGTGGTGGGGTCCATCCGCATGTCCAGCGCGGCGTCGCGCCGGTAGGAGAATCCCCGCTCGGCCACGTCGAGTTGGGGCGAGCTCACCCCCAGGTCGAAGAGCACGCCGCTCAGCCCCCGTTGCTCGCTCGGGGTGCCCAGCTCGGACTGCGCCTCGTCGATCACGTGGGCCATCACGTCGAACCTGGACTGGCGGACGATCGCCCGCTTGCCGAACCCGGCCAGTGCTGCCGTCGCCGCCGTGACCGCGGACGGGTCACGGTCGATCCCGAGGATCCTGAGGGAAGGATGGGCCCTGAGCAGGGCCGCGGCGTGTCCGCCACCCCCGAGGGTGGCATCGACCACCAGGCCCGGCGGGACCGGGCCGAACAGGTCGACCACTTCAGTGGCCATGACGGGTTGATGCGAGAAGGTCTGGTTCATCCGCAGTCCCCCGACCGGCACGATGGTTGCGGGTGGAGTGCCGCGACGCTCATTCTGGAAGTAGGCGGAGGAGGATGCTTCCAGGGATCCGGTCGAGGGACTGCGCATGGGCCAGACTCGTTCGATGTGCACGTCATGGCGGGCCACCGCGGCCAGACCCGACTCGTACGGCGTGAGTCGCTGGGCCTGATCGACGCCGGTCGGCGCTGACATGGTGCTTCGTACTGCTGAGTTGCTTCGTGTGTTGCTTCGTGTGTTGCTTCGTGACGTGCTCCGCGCCGCGCTTCGGAGACCGATGTGGAACGTCCGGTGAGTGCTGTCCGGCGCCGCGTCGGAGCTCGTCCGTTCCGTACTTGAGCTGATGACCGTCGGACGACGCTCTTCGGTGGAGCGTCGTGCCCGATCGGCTTCGAGGGCTTCACGATCGACGCTCGGGTGGTCGAGGTTGATGTGGGCCCGTCGGCCGGCGGCACTCTCGTCCTCGGCTCCGAACCCGTCCCGATCAGCGTAGGGGCCGGCACCATTGACCGTGTCGCCGGCGGCACCGTCTTCGAGGTCGTGGCGGACGACGTGGAGGCGCATGGCGTCACTCAACCGTCGTCGCCCTGGGTGAGGCGTTCCTCTTCGGGAAGCACCTTCTGGTCCCACGACTCCCGATTCCACAGCTCGACCCGATCGATCGCCCCCAGCACCAGGACGTCGCCCACCAGGCCGGCGTACTCGCGGAGGCGAGAAGGAATGGCCATCCGCCCCTGCTTGTCGATCTCCAGCTCGTGCGAGGTCGAGGCCCACAACCGCACCAGGTTCCGGTCGCTCCTCCCCGAGTTGGCCCGCTCCAGCATGCTCTCCATCTGCAGCTCGAACTGATCCGGGGTCCACAGGGACAGGCAACCGTCCTGGTACTCGGTCAGGTAGCCCCCGTGTTCGAAGGGTCCACGGAACTTCGACGGGAGGATGACCCTTCCCTTCTCGTCGAGCGAGTGCTCGTACCTGCCGAAGAACCGTGCCACTGGTGATTGCTCCCACAATGCTCCCCGCGGTGCCCAGAACCTGACTGTTCAGATTCCTCCCTTTCACACCACTTTGCGCCACTTTACGCCCCTACCCCCCACTGGTCAACCACTTGGGCACAAAAGGAGGCCAGAGGGCAGGCCCGATCGGCGGAAGCGGGCTCCGGTGGCCGGGCCTCTGGGCGTTCCCGGCCGCTGCCGGCCAACGGCGGGCGCCACCAAGATCCGCCGTGGGACCGGACCTCCGGGGGGCCGCAGTGCAGCGTCCGGCGGGACACGGCCGCCGATCGGCGGCCAGGTCCGGGGTCAGGAGGCTGCCGGACGTCGGACTCCCCGGTGACACGGAGGCCGTCGTCCGACCGGCGGCGGCGGCCCTCAGTCCGGCGAAACGATCAGTGTGAAGGCAACGAGTTGATCAGGGCGTCTGCGATCGCCACACGGTCCATCGCCGGGGCACCGGACCGACCGGCCTCCTCGCGCTCGGCCGTGAGATCAGCCACACCGACGACCGCCCGGGACAGGGCCTCGACGGCGGCCTCCCGCTCGTCGGCAGGGAGGGCGAGGACGTCGACCAGGGGTCTCGGGTCCCAGTGGAGGACGCACGCACCGTGGAACCACACCCCCTGCCGGTTCCGCCGCTGCGCCAGGCCCACCACCTTGCGACCGTCGTCGGCGATCACCTCGCCGGTCCCGACCCCCCCGAAGCAGACCAGTGCCGACCAACGGGTGCACGAGATGTAGCCCTGGCGGTGCGCGGCGAGGCCGGTCACGCCGACGGAGCCCAGGGCATCGACCCAGGCATCGCCGAGCCAGTCGAAGGCACGGCTCACGTCACGCCGCCACAGGGGGTGGTCGGCGGGAACCCACACGTCGACCCATGCCGGGTCGTCCGGGGTGACCAACACCGCTCCCCCACCGGACCGCCGGCGGGTCACGGCGAGGCCGGCAGCCATCGCCCGAACCGGGTCGACCACCTGGTCGGGCTGGGTGGAGCCGAGCACCACCGCCGGGGCACGAACCGTGCACACCCCGACAGTGGGGACCTCCGGGCTGAGTTCCACCACCGGCCACGAGGCGTGGAGCGCGGATGCGTCCCCCGATCGCTCATCGACCCTCCACAACCATGCCACCCGGTCATCCTCCCACCGGCACGTGCCCTGGCCGCTCGGAACACGCCCCGACCCCGGGCGCCGGCGTCGACGGCTTCCGCGTCCGACGCCTCCGCCACCGGTCGGCTCAGGCCGTCAGCTGCCTCCGTTGCCCGACGGCTGGCCCCAGATAGGTCTGCCAGTCCTCGCTGGCCCCGCCGCACAGAGCCAGGAGCTGCACGCGATGGCGCGGGGCGACCGGAGTGGAGCGGAGGACCATGCCGGCCTCGTGCGGCAGGCGGTCCTCCTTGCGCGTGTTGCAGCGACGGCAGGCGGCCACCACGTTCTCCCAGGTGTGCGGCCCTCCTTTGCTGCGGGGGATCACGTGGTCGAGGTTCTCTGCCGCCGATCCGCAGTACTGGCAGCGCGACCCGTCGCGGGCGAACACGGTCCGCCGGTTGACCGCAACCCGGTAGTGGCGGGGCACGTGCACATACCGGACCAGGCGGACCACAGAGGGTTCGGGCACTGCCATCCGCTCGGCACGGAACACCCTGTCCGTGGTGTGCACCAGCTCAGCCTTGGTGTCCAACACCAAGAGGACCGCTCGGCGGGAGGAGACGATACCCAACGGCTCGAACGTGGCGTTGAGGACGAGGGCCCGCCGGGAGGGGCTCATGGGCGAACGTACCGCCCCGGAAGGAACGGACGCGGACTCCGGTGAGGATGCCGTCTTCGCCGGGTGCTTCGACCGTCGATCCATCAACCCGGAAATTAGCCCGACTGCCGGCCATGGAGAGTGCTGGCACGTCCGTCACCCAGTGGCCGGTGCGGGACGCGTCGGAGGCGACCAGCGGTCGACCGGCACCATTCGAGATAGGACATCACGTCGTCGGCGACCGGCTCTGCATCGGGTCGGCCGTACGCGGTCACCATCCGGAACTCCCACAGCCGTCGATCGGGGACCGGCAGGTACGGCGGTTCGCGCCACCAACCCGGTACGGCCAGGCGTCGGAGCACTCCGAGAGCAGTCCACCAGAGGTCGGGGCGGGCGAGCACGGCGACCAGCATCCGGCGAGCGGAGCCGCCGGTGAGCCCGGCTGCAGCGGGCCTCGGCACCGGGGACTGTTCGGCGGGGCTGGTCATCGGGGAATCCGGTCGAATGCAGCCTCGAGGTCCAGCACCTGGAATCCGACGGCAGCGGCACCCACCAGTGGACCGGCATCGCCCAGGCCTGCCGGGACGATCCGGGTCGCCCGGGAGAAGTCGAGACGAGCCCGCGCCCCGATCTCCTCCTGAGCTGCGCCGAAGAACGGTGCACCGAAGCCGAGGGCCACCGAGCCGGCCACCACGGCAAGCTCGAGGTCCAACAGGTTCGCCACACTGGCCACCGCTCTCCCGACCAGCATGCCGGTGCGCCGGCGGATCTCGACCGACGCTTCGGCTGCCGGTCGACCGGTGGATGCTTCGATGGCCAACCCCGCAGCCTCCGCCTCGAGGCAGCCTCGGCCTCCGCAGCGACACGGACGGCCGTCAGGTTCGACCACCACGTGTCCGATGTGTCCCGCGTTCCCGTGTTCGCCGTCGAGAAGGCGTCCGTCGAGCACGATGCCGCCGCCGACACCGGTGGACACCACCATGGCCAGGTAGTTGGTGACTCCCCGTGCCGCTCCCTGCCACCCTTCACCGAGGGCAAGTGCCTTGGCGTCGTTGTCCACCACGACGGGCAGACCGACCAGCTCGGCCAATCGTCGGCGGAGGGGGAAACGGCGCCAGGAGGTGATGTTCAGGGGCGACACCGTCTCGCCGCCGGCCGACATCGGGCCACCGCATCCCACTCCACAACCCACTGGGTCGGCCGCGCCACGGACCTGGTCGATCACGGTGGCGAGGGCACCGAACACCACCTCGGGGTCGTCCGACGCCGGGGTGGGCACGACCGAGCGCAGGAGTATCTGCCCTGACCCGTCGACCATGGCGGCTGCCAACTTGGTCCCGCCGATATCGACCGCCAGCACGAAGGACTCCGCTCCCGAGGCCGTGCTCACCGACCCGCCCCGACCCGAGCGTGGCTCGAGATGGCCGGTGTTCACCGCGGGGTCAGTCGTCGCGGTGGAATCGGCCACGGATCCATTCACGTGGATCGTGGGCGGTGTTGTTGAGGTTGCGGCTGTGCAGGGACCTCGAGATGTCGTCGATTCCGGCCTTGCCCATCCGACGGGCGTTGTTGGCGAACACCACGCCGGCGAGGAACATCACCACAACGCCGACGAATCCCAGCACGACCGAGGATGAGAAGGTGAAGAACATGAATACCAGGGCCGCCACGAACACGAGGGCGGACCAGATGCAGTACCGGCCCGCGTGCCGGTAGACCGTTTCCGAACGGACCCGCTCAGCGAAGTCGGGGTCCTCGTGATAGAGGGACTGCTCCAGCTCGTGCAGTATTCGTTGTTCATGCTCAGAGAGCGGCAACAGCTCGTCCCCCCCGTGCGTGGTGGTGTCCAGCGCTCATGACTGACCTCATCTTCGCGCATCCCCCGCTCGAATACCCGGCGTGCCGGGACCCACGATCCGCTGCGCTGCTCCACCCTTGACCGGACACCGGGCCCATATTACAAGGTGCGTGGTCGATCATCATCCAATTGGGGGCCATCTGGGGCGGTCGGTCCCCACTGGGCCTCCCCCCGGCGGCGGATTCGGAGCCCGTCCGATCCCACCAGTGAGGCGGGACCGACCGAGGAACCTCCGTAGCGGGCCCGGATGGCGTCCACTGCCGCCGTCACCGCGCCCCAGGACTCCTGGATCCGTTCCGCATCGTCATCGGCCCGGTCCAGACGCCTGCGGGGGTCGTGATCGGGATGCGAGGGATCGGATCTGGCCGGGCTCTCCTCGGCCACCGGGGCCGCATCCTCCCCCAGATCCATGCTCAGCTGCACTCCCCGATCGGAGTCCCCAAAGCCGGAGAGGCTGATCCCCAGCAGTCGAACTCCTCGTCCGAGGTCGACGGTGTCGAAGAGGGCGAGGGCGACCGCAGCAACCGCTTGGGAGGCATCGATCGGCGCGCCCAGCGTGTGCGAGCGCGTGGTCATGGTGAAGTCGCCGAACCTCACCTTCACGTTCACCGTCCGGGCAGCCAGGCCTGAGCCCCGCAGGTTGGTCGACGACGCGTCGACCATCCGCAACAGATGGTCGTGCAGAGTCCCCCGATCCCACAGGTCCACAGGGAAGGTCTCCTCGTGGCCGATGGACTTGGCCTCTTGCACCGATTCCACCGGACGCGGGTCGTCGCCCCGGGCCAGGGCAGCCAGGTGGACACCCTGCGCTCGGCCGAGACAGTGCTCGAGCACCCCGTCGGGAAGCGCAGCGACATCCCCGATGGTGGCCACGCCCAGGCTGTCGAGCTTCTTCCCTGTCACCGGGCCCACGCCCCACAGGGCCCGGACGGGCAGGGGGTGCAGGAACGACAGTTCCTCCTCGGCCGGCACCACCACCACACCGGCACCCGGACTGATCCCGGACCGATTCGCCTGGGGCTTGGCCGCCTTCGACGCCAACTTGGCCATCAGCTTGCTGCGTGCCACGCCGACCGAGCACGTCAGGTGCAGCTCTTCGTAGACCCGTTCCCGGATGAAAGAGGCGATAGTGGGCCCGTCGCCCAGCAGCTGCTGCGATCCGGTGACGTCCAGGAACGCCTCGTCGAGCGAGATCCCTTCGACCAGCGGGGTCACCGAGTGGAAGACCGCATGCAGTTTCCTGCTCTCCTCCACGTAGCGATGGAATCGCCCGTCAACGAAGACCGCACCGGGACACAGGCGCCGGGCCACCGAAGAGGGCATGGCCGAGTGGACACCGAACATCCTCGCTTCGTACGTGCACGCCGCCACCACGCCGCGGGCGCCGGATCCACCGACGATCACCGGCCGGCCCTGCAGAGTCGGATCGTCGAGTACTTCGACCGAGGCGAAGAACGCATCCATGTCAACGTGGAGGATCACCCGCTCGGACCGCTCGGCCGACCGCATGTCCGAGGATCGAACCTCAGCCACCGAGGCGCAGCCTCCGGAAACCCTCGGCGAAATCGACACCGGCCTGCTTGCCCGCATCCTCGGCACCCAGCCGGACCGCTGTCGAGGCCCACTCCACGCCGTCGGGGAATTGGCTCCGGTGGCAACCCACCGCCTCTCCCTTCAGGTCGACGGAGGCCGAGATGTCGACCCATACGTCAGGCTCGAGGGTTCCCGACAGCAGGACCATCGACACCTGGTGAGCGGGGCCGGCGTCGGGGAAGTAGTGAGGCAGGGCGGCGGCCGGGGCGACGGCGTCCAACACGGCGAGACCGGTGACCCGGTGATCACGATGGTTGAAGTACTCCTGGCCAAAGAAGATCGCCGTCGGATCGGGGCAGAGCACCACTTCCGGCCGGAACCGCCGGACCAGGGTCACCAGCACCTCACGAAACCCGGCATCGTCGACCAACTCACCATCGTGGAAGTTGAGGAACTCCTGATCCGCCACACCGATGAGGGCGGCTGCCTCGGCCGCCTCGATCATGCGCTGTTCAACCAGCGCCCGGGGATCGATGTCCGGGTCGGGGGAGCCCTTTCCTCCGTCCGTGCACAGGACCACGCTCACCTCGCACCCTGCCTTGGCCCAGGCCGCCATGGTTCCGCCGCACGAGACGTCGGGATCGTCGGGGTGCGCGTAGATGGCCAGCGCACGGGCCGGGATGTCCACGAGAAGATCGGCCACGGCCTATCCCTCGGTCCGCTTCGGCGCCGTCGTCTTGGTGAGCAGTCCCACCTCGCGCCGGAAGTCGTCGACACCCTCGAATCCCTTGTACACGCTGGCGAAGCGCAGATAGGCGACCTCATCGACCACCCGGAGGCGTTCGAGCACAGCGATCCCCACTTGCTCCGAGGTGGGCTCCGAACTCCCTTCGCGCAGTTCGTCCTCGACCTCCTGTGCCACCACTTCGAGCTGTTCTTCGGTCACCGGACGGTTCTTTGTGGCCGATCGCAGGCCGTCGATCAACTTTCCCCTGTCGAAAGGTTGTCGGGTGCCCGACCTCTTGATGACCATGAGGGGAATCTCATCGATCCGTTCGAACGTCGTGTAGCGGTGTCCGCATCCAGCGCACTCCCGTCGACGCCGTATGGCTGCTCCGTCCTCGGCCATCCGGGAGTCGACCACTCGATCGTCATCAGCCAGGCACCAGGGACAACGCACGACATGAGGCTACCGCCCCACTGCGTACGCCACGCCGTCGCCCCCGGGCCACCGCGGGCGCGAACTCCCCGGTCAGGGAAGGTTGATCTTCTGCCCCGGGGCCACAGTGTCGGAACCCGTCTGTGCGGCAAGCTTCGCCACCAGAGGCCGGGGATCACCTGAGGGATCGACCCTCTCGGCGATCGTCCAGAGGGTGTCCCCCGGTTGGACGGTGTAGACGAAGGGCTTCCCGGTCTCCGCCAAGGCGGAACCGACGGCGTGGGAGTGTCCGCCGGTTCCGCCCAGCGGAAGAGCAAGGCCGATCAGGAACAGTCCCGTGACGGCCACAAGTGTGCGCCTCCGTCGGACGCCGACCGACGCGCGACGTCGGGGAGCCCGCCGGGTGCGTCGCTCGGGGGCTTCCACCAGCCGGAGTCCGTGGGAGGCCTCCCATCCCGGACTCTCTTGTTCGCCGATGCGAGGTGCATGCCCCGGCCCGAGCAATTGCAGTTCCGGAGCCCCGACAGGGCGGATCGGTCGAATCGACCGAGGTGCCGGGTCCAACCAGAGTGCTGTCATCGAGGTGACCTCCCGTTCTGCTCGACCCCGACATGGGGCTCGGCCGACGTTCCGGCTCGTCCGTGCGCTCCTGCCAGATGCGTGTGCATGGAGACGGTGTACTCCGAGGGTGTATCAACCGATCCCGAGCCCGCCGGCGATCTCACCGTGAAGGGGACCTCACGTGGGGGAATCCCTATGCCTTCAGGGCCACCTGCCGGCATCCGTGACGAGTCTGCACTCATCGAACCTGTGTTCGCCATGGCGTCATCACATCACGAACGTCTGTTCGGTGTCAAGAGGTTTTTCGAACGGGTGTTTGCTTTTGACTCCCCGCCCCACTACCTTTATGCAAACAGATGTTCGACTGGCGAAGGTCCTAGGGAGACGGCTTCAGCAGCGGTTGCTCGAGGGCCACGGTCATGTGGTCGGGACACAGGGAGACACAGGGAGAAGGAGCACGATGGCCCAGGTATTGAGCACCAAACGCAAACAGATTCTGGACTGCATCGCCGACGCCGTTCGGGACAGGGGCTATCCGCCGTCCGTGCGCGAGATCGGTGAGTCGGTCGGGCTCACCTCATCCTCCACGGTCCATGCCCACCTCGCCGTGCTCCAACGGGAAGGGTACCTGCGGCGCGACCCGACCAAGCCCCGGGCGATGGAGGTCTGCTACGACCCATCCTCCAAGGTGCTAGCCGACTCCCGGCCGATCCGACACGTTCCCTTGGTGGGTGAGGTTGCGGCCGGCACCGGCGTGCTGGCTCAGGAGAACATCGAAGAGCTCTACCCGCTCCCGGAGGACTTCACCGGCACCGGCACCTTGTTCATGGTCAAGGTCCGTGGTGACTCGATGATCGACGCCGGCATCGTCGACGGCGACTTCGTCGTCGTCCGTCAGCAGACCGATGCCGAGCGCGGCGACATCGTCGTGGCCGGGATCCCCGACGGTGAAGCAACCGTCAAGACCTTCTCCACCAAGGACGGGAAGGTGATACTCGTGCCGGCCAACGAACGACTCTCCCCGATGGAGTTCGATCCGTCAGAGGTCACGGTCTACGGCAAGGTCGTGACCGTGCTGCGGCGCCTCTGACCTCGCCGCTCTCCTCTGTGGCGAGGTACTCCTCGCTGGAACGATGATCCTGATCGTTGGTCCACCTCTGGATTCGATCCCTGGCCTGTCGTAGATCCGACCTGGGATCAGCTGGCATGGAGCAGACGTCTGCCCCGCTCCTCGACCCGCCACTCCCCCGCGCCTCACTCCTCGAGGGTGAACAGAGGTTGGGGCCGGGCGTGGTCCAGGTCTGGGTCGGGGTGGGGGTCGTCGGGGTCGAGGTCCGGGTCGGGGTCCTCTGGCGGTGGTCGGTAGGCGGCAGCGGGCGGGTCCCATCGCCACGCTCCCGGTGCTCCCGACAGGATGAAGCCCTTGTGGTGGCGCAG
>JADGOG010000003.1 GCA_017883065.1 Acidimicrobiales bacterium
GCCAGTTCGGCCGCCACCAACTCACGCAACGCTCCGAGGTCCGGGGGTAGGTCCCGATCGGCGGGGACGACCCAGGCCACCACCCGTTCACCCCACTCCGGATCGGGCCGCTTCCAGACGGCCACCTCCCGGATGCCGGCGTGCCGGGTGAGCACCGCCTCGACAGGTGCGGGCCACACCTTCTCCCCTCCGCTCACGACGACCTCGGCCATGCGGCCGAAGATCGCCACCGTCCCGTCGGGCTCGACTCGCCCTCCGTCGCCGGTGGGCAGCCATCCCTCCGCCAGGTGGGGATCGGTGCCGTCCCGATAGCAGCGGAGGAGCATCGGTCCGCGAACCAGGACCTCTCCCTCGCCTCCGGTCCGACCGTCACCGATGCGCACCTCCACGCCGTCGAGCGGCCGCCCGTCATAGGCGACCCCCGACCCCGTCTCGGTCATGCCGTAGGTGGTCACCACGTTGTCGGGCAGATCCTCGGGAGGCGACGAACCCCCCAACAACACCCTCCGGTACCCCGACGCATCGCACCGCCGCAGTGCGGTGGCCACCAGCGAGACCAGCGTGGCGCCGCCCCGGGCCAATCGTTCGACCTCGGCGGCGTCGAACCGCTCGAGAACCGTGCAGGGAGTGCCGGTGGCCAGGGCCCGGGTGAGCACGGAGAGCCCTCCGATGTGAGAGAAGGGGAGACAGGCCACCCAACGGTCCATGCCGGCGTCGACGGCGAGGGCGGTGGAGCTGGCCATGGCGGAGGTGCGCACCGCTTCGTGGGTGAGGACCACGCCCTTGGGCGCGCCGGTGCTACCGCTGGTGGCGACGACCAGGGCGTCTCCCGGTACGGTCGGGACCCCTCCGCCACGGGAGTGCACGCCGTCTGCATCCACCACGGTGCTGGGACGCAGGGTGTCCACCAGGAGCCGGACGGCAGGGCCCGGGAGCCGTTGATCGAGGGGCAGCACGGCGTCACCGGCATCCCAGGTGTTGAGCAGGGCATCGACGAACGCCTGGCCGGCAGGGAGATCGAGCGCTACCAACTCCGGCATGGAGCTAGCCTAGGCGACCGTACGAGCAGCGACTCTAGGAGTGAATGGTCGAATGGTTGCACCCGAACGGACCGACAGTGGTGCGACCGGAGGGATCTCCCCGGTGGAGACGGTGATCACCGGTCCCCCGGTCGATCCGGTCGAGCGGTTCCGGGAGGAGCCGCTGCCCACCTGGGAGCGCCGGGGTGCCTATCGCGACATCCATCTCGACGTGGCCGAGGGCATCGCCAAGCTCACCATCAACCGGCCCGAGGTGCGCAACGCCTTCCGCCCCCAGACCCTCTTCGAACTGTCCGACGCCTTCACGGTGGCCCGGGACGATCCGAGCGTGGGGGCGATCATCCTCACCGGCCAGGGCCCGGACGCGTTCTGCTCCGGTGGGGACCAGAAGATCCGGGGGGACGACGGGTACATCGGGGAAGATGCCGTCGCCCGACAGGGCATCGGCCGCCTCAACGTCCTCGACCTGCAGATCCAGATCCGGCGCCTGCCCAAGCCGGTGGTGGCCATGGTGGCCGGGTACGCCATCGGCGGCGGGCACATCCTCCACCTGGTGTGCGATCTGAGCATTGCCGCCGACAACGCCCGCTTCGGTCAGACCGGGCCGAAGGTGGGCAGCTTCGACGGAGGGTACGGGGCCAGCCTCCTGGCCCGGACCATCGGGCTCAAGCGGGCCAAGGAGGTGTGGTTCCTCTGCCGTCAGTACGACGCGGCCACCGCGCTCGACTGGGGACTGGTCAATGAGGTGGTGCCTCTGGCCGACCTCGAGCGGGAGACCGTGGCGTGGTGTCGCCAGATGCTGTCACTTTCGCCGCTGGCCCTGCGCATGCTCAAAGGCGGCCTGCACGCCGCCGACGACGGATTGGCCGGCCTCCAGCAGTTCGCCGGTGACGCCACCATGCTCTTCTACATGAGCGAGGAAGGCCAAGAGGGCCGCAACGCCTTCCAGGAGCACCGCCAACCCGACTTCGGCCGCTTCCCCCGTCGCCCGTGATCGGTCGACACCCGGGCCGCGGGTGGGCGTGAGCACCGGCAAGGTGCCGGTGGAGGTACCGGCTCCACCCGGACCGATCAAGCGGTGGGTCCTCGGGGCGCGACCCAGGACCTTGCCGGCCGCCATCGTGCCCGTGCTGGTCGGGACGGCGGCAGCCCATCCACTCAGCCCTCGAGTGTCGAGCGCGGTGGCTCCGCTGGTCAGCGGGTCCACCCCGCGGATCAACGCGTGGTGGTGCGCACTCGGGGCCATGGTGGTGGCTCTGGCCATCCAGGTCGGCACCAACTACGCCAACGACTACTCCGACGGGATCCGGGGAACCGATGACGCCCGGGTCGGACCGGTGCGCCTGGTGGCCTCGGGGTTGGCGTCGCCGTCCTCGGTCAAACGGGCGGCCTTCACGGCCTTCGGGATCGCCGCCGTGGTCGGCCTCGGACTGGCCCGGGCCACGTCGTGGTGGATCCTGGTGGTGGGGGCAGCCTGCCTGGCGGCCGGATGGTTCTACACCGGCGGCCCCCGCCCGTACGGCTATGCCGGACTGGGTGAGCTCTTCGTGTTCGTCTTCTTCGGACTGGTGGCGACGGTGGGCAGCTTCTACGTGCAGACGCTCAGCGTGGACTCGGCGGTGGTCTGGTACGCCGCCGCCGGCGTCGGGCTGTTGGCCACCGCCCTGCTCTTGGCCAACAACCTGAGGGACATCGCCACCGACACCGAGACCGGCAAGCGCACGGTGGCCGTCCGGGTCGGGCGCCGGACCGCGGGCTGGTGCTACGTCGCCTGTGTCGGGCTGCCCTTCGTCGGCGTACTGGTGTGGGCCGTGTGGTCGGTGGCCGACCGTGCGGTGGCCCATCCGGTGGCGGCATTCCTGCCTCTGGTGGCGCTCCCCCTGGCCGTTGCGCCGGTCCGCCTGGTCACCAGCGGGGCGTCGGGCCGAGCCCTCCTGCCGGTGCTGGCGGCCACGGGAAGGCTGCAGCTGGTCTTCGGTGTGCTGCTGTCGCTGGCCGTGTGGCTGTGTGTCACGTGATCGACCATCGGGTGGACCCCGGTCACTCCGGCGGGGGCAGGGACCGGATCACCGTCGCCACCGAGCGGGGGTGTTCCAGGTGGGGCGCGTGACCGGCCCCCGGAATCACCACGTGCTCGGCGTTGGCCCCGATGGCGTCGACCATCCGCGCTCCGAGCGCAGTGAACTTGGAGTCCTCCTCACCGGTGACGACCAGTACCGGCATGGACAGCCGGCCGAGGAGGCCCCACAAGGGACGTTGGGTGCCGGTGCCGGCCAGGCGCAGGCTGGATGCCAGTCCCGGTCCGGTGTTGCGCAGGCGCTCCTGGATCCCGTCGGCATCTGGCTCGAGGTTCGAGAACATGGGCTGGGCCATCCACTGGCGCAGGAACGCCTCGAGGGGAACGGGCGGCTCCGGCGATGCTTCCGGCGGGTCCAGCCGGTCGGCCAGCGCCATGTCCGAGTTCCGCCGTGCTCGCCGTTCGTCGTCGTCGTCGATCCCCGCGGTCCCGGAGATCAAGACCAAGGCGTCGACTGCGTCAGGTCGGGCCAGGGCCGCGTGCAGGCAGAAGCGCGCCCCCATCGAGTAGCCGACGTAGGTGGCCCTTCCCCCCACGTCGACCAGCCCCAGTGCGCCGTCGACCAGCGTGGCCCCGATGCGGGCAGAGTCACCGTGGCCGGGCATGTCGACCTGGACCACCTGGTGGTCCGAGGTCAGGCGGTCGTCCATGGTGCCCCACAGGCGACCGGTCTGGGTGAACCCGTGGGCCAGCACCAGGCGGGGACCGTGTCCCCGGATCTGATGGTGGAGCGAGGTGGTCGGCGGGGTCGGCATAGGGGTCGTCGATGAGCGTACCGACCGCCCCGGTGGACAGCGGCGATGCCGATACCCAGGCCGCCTTCGCCGCCACCGTCGTCGACGAATGGGTGCGCGCGGGGGTGACGCACGCGGTGGTGTGCCCAGGTTCGAGATCGGCGCCCCTGGCCCTCGCCCTGGTCGCCCATCGCGGCATCACCGTCCATGTCCGCCTCGACGAACGTTCCGCCGGGTTCACCGCGCTGGGCATGGGACAGGCCACGGGCCGGCCGGCCCTCGTGGTCACCACCAGTGGTACCGCCGCCGTCGAATTGCACCCGGCGGTGGTCGAGGCAGACCTGTCTGGCGTCCCGCTCATCGCCTGCACCGCCGACCGACCTCAGGAGCTCTGGGATGTCGGCGCTCCCCAGACCGTCGACCAGACCCACCTGTTCGGACGCTCGGTCCGTTGGTTCGCCGACCCCGGTGTGCCGATCACCGCCACCCGTGCGACCTGGCGTTCGCTGGCGTCGCGGGCCGTGGCCGAAGCCTGCGTGGGTGCCGGGGGACCCGGACCGGTCCATCTCAACCTTCCGTTCCGCGAGCCCCTGTTGGGGGATCCCGCCGCGGCCGGGGGAGCGAGCCCGGGCCGTCCCGACGGCCGGCCATGGCACGAAGTGGTGGCCGGCGCCACGGAGCCCGCTGCCGCATGGGTGAGGTCGTCGATCGAGGAGGGCGTGGTGTCGCCGGCACGCCGGGGACTCATCGTGGCCGGCGCCGGCTGTGGCGACCCGACGGCCGTCTTGGCGCTGTCGGCGGCGTTGGGATGGCCGGTGCTGGCCGAGCCCAGATCGGGGCTCCGTGTCTCGGAACCGACGGTCGTCGCCACCGCCGATGGGATCCTCCGGTCGGCGGCATTCGTGCGGGCACACGTCCCCGAGGTCGTCCTCCGCCTGGGCGAGCGGTGGGTGTCCAAGGTGGTCAACGGCTATCTGTCCGGGTCCGTCGCCGACGGAGCGGCGGCCATCGTGGTGGCACCGGCCTGGCGGTGGACCGACCCCGAACGGGAGGTGGCCACCTTCGTCCGAGCCGACCCGACGTCGTTTTGCGCCGAGGTGACCCGCACCCTGGGGGAGGCGGTGACGAGGGGGAGCCACGGCGGCTGGCTGAGGTCGTGGCAGGCAGCGGAGGCAACCGCCCGCCGCGTCATCGGCTCGGCCCTGGACGGGGAATCGCCGGCGGCCGCGGCCGGGTCGCCGCTGCACGAGCCGGCGCTGGCCCACCGCCTCTTCGCCCGAATCCCGTCGGAGGCCACGCTGGTGGTGTCGTCGTCCATGCCCGTCCGCGACGTGGAGGCGTTTGGCCTGCCGCGGGCCCGACCGCCTCGGGTCCTGTCCAATCGCGGCGCCAACGGGATCGACGGTGTGGTGTCGACCGCGCTCGGAGTGGCCCTCGCCTCGAGCGCACCGACGGTGGCCCTGGTCGGAGACCTCGCCTTCCTGCACGACGTGTCGGCACTGGTGCGCTCCGACGGGATCGACGCCGATCTCACCGTGGTGGTGGCCGACAACGGCGGGGGTGGCATCTTCTCCTTCCTCCCTCCGGCCTCGGCCCTCGACGCCGCCACCTTCGAGGAGCTGTTCGGAACTCCGCAGACCCCGGACCCCGCCGCCGTGGCCGCCGGCTTGGGCTGGCCGGTGGACGAGGTGGGTCCGGACTCGCCGCCCGGAACGTTCGAAGCGCTGTTCGACCACCGGGTGGGTTCAGGTGGGCTGTCGGTGATCCGGGTGCTCCTACCCGACCGGGACGAGAACGTCGCCGTGCACAACCTGGTCAACGTCGCCGTGGTCGATGCCCTCGACGCCGAAGATTCCGCCGGAGGTCACGTCCGGGGCTGATGGGTCAGGCGGGGATCAGCAGGGTCGGGGGTCGTAGGACGGAATGTTCTTGGCTGCCGGCGACGTGGTCGGCGTGGACTTTCCCGACGAGGTGACGTTGGTGACCGGTGGCGCCGCCGAGACCGGCGGCAGCGTGGTGGTGGGGACGGTGAGGGCGAGGGGGTTGCCGTAGGCGTCGATCGGCGGCGTGGTGATCGATCCGAAGGGGCCGCCGAGGAACTGGGCGATCTTCTGGGATGCCGATTCGGGTTCGACGACCTCGACCGCCGACCCCCCGGAGGTGTAGGTCGGGGAGGTGGGCAGGGTGTACGCCTGGAGCTGGGATCCTGAGAAGGCGTGGAATCGTTCGGCCAGAGCGTAGAGGTCGTTGGGGGTCAGGGCGTCGTCCTTGCTGAAGTCGTGGACCACCGAGGTGAGCAGCGAGTTGAGGCTGAGCGGGTTGTAGGTGGACCTGGCCTTGTCCAGCGCCGCCGAGATGATCAGGTTCTGGCGGGTGATCCGCCCGAGGTCCGAGCTCGGGTCGTAGTTCCATTCGCCGTTGGCGTAGTACTGGTAGAAGCGAGAACGGGACAGGGCCAGCGCCTGTTGACCGTCGAGCACCTGGCACCCGGCCGTGGGGATGTCCAGCCCGGAATTGTTGTAGCAGACCCCGGTCTGGCAATCCCGGTCCCGAACCGGGTAGGCAAAGTCCATCTTGATCCCGCCGAGGGCGTTGACGGCGTCCTGCAGCCCGAAGAAGTTGATCACGATGTAGTGGCTGATGCTGATCCCGAAGGTGTTCTGGATGGTCTGGATCAGGGCGTCGGGTCCCCCGCTGAAGGCGGAGTTGATCTTGTTCTGGCTGGACAATTGGCTGTCGGCCGGCAGGCCGGAGAGGGTCACGTAGGTGTCCCGCGGGATGGACATCGACGACGCGGTGCCGGTGGACGGATTCACGTGGACGATCTTGATGGTGTCGCTCCGTTGGCCACCGGCGTTGGACTGGTTGCCGAACTGCTGGGCCTCGGCCGCCGTCTCGCCGACCCGGCTGTCCGAGCCGATCAACAGCACGTTGTAGGGGGCACCGTTGGCGGCGGCCACGCACGTCGTGCAGGGGGCCGACGCCACCTTGCTCCACTGGTAGCGGAAGTACCCGTAGCCCAGACCGGCGATGACCAGGATCACCACCACCAGCACGATGAACACCCGGAGGATCCGCTCGGCCGGCCGCCGTCTTCTCTTCTTGGCGCGGTGGCGCTCCCGTCTCGAGGGGACGGCCACCTGGCCGCCGAGGATGGGTCCGGGGAACTCGGGACTGATGCCGGGGCGTCGCGTCGATGGAGGCGAGGAAGCGCGCGGCCGCCCAGTGGGCCTCCCCGAGGAGCGTCCGCTGGGGCGTGAAGCGCCTGGTGTGGATGGATCGTTGGGTGGCACGGTGGGAGTGGAGACGGCCTGTCTGACCGGGTCGTGGATCGAGCGACGACGGGCGCCGCTGTGCTGTGCAGGAGAAGGTCAGTTTCCCATGATCGGGTCTCCATCGGGTGGCACCCTCGACGGGGGCCCAGGTCAGGAGTCGGTCGGTACCCACGATCCGTGGAAACCGAAGGGCACCCGGGCGGGGAGGTGGACGGTGGCTACCGGCGGCCCGGCGAACGAGGTGGCGTCGAGTATGACCAGGTCACTGGCACCTCGGGTGGCGTCGAAGACGACTGAGAGGACCCATCCCTCGTCCTCGCCGCGACCGTCGGCAGCCTTGACGAAGACGGCCTCGCCGGGCGAGTGGTACTCGCCCGGATCGAATCGGGTCGACTCGTCGCGGACCAGGTCGTACTTGACCAGCCCCTCGAAGGAGGGATCCTCGGGGCGCTCGCCGAGTCGGGTGCAGTAGCCGTAGCGATGAGGCCGGCCGGCCACGGCGTCGTCGATCCGGGGGAACTCGACGGGGACGTCGTCGAGACGCTGCTCGGTCACCCGGTTGGCCGACGGATCGACCGTCCATCGGGCCAGCATCGGAAGACCCGATGCGATGGCCTCGCCCGGCGCGGTGTCGAATGCACGGTCGTAGCGCAGCACGTCCATCACCACGGCATCGCCGGCGTCGTAGGCATTGAGCACGTGGAACACGTAGACCGGGTCGATGCTGATCCATCGGACGTCATCGCCGCCGCCTGAACGGGGCATCACCCCCAGCCGTGCACCGGCCTCGGGCATCCACCGGTACGGGAGCGGTCGACCCACGGCGGCGAGCTCGAGGTCGAAGACCACCGGGAGGTCGAGGAAGACCACTCGGGAGGAGGTGACCCCGAAGTCGTGCATCATGGTGGCCCGAGGCACCTCGATCTCCTCGGTCTGGACCAACGCCCCTGCGGCGTCGACCACGTGGTATCGGAGGAACGGCGGCCCGAAGACGTCGCTCCCGAAGAAGACCAGTTCGCCGGTGTCCGGGTCGAGCTTGGGGTGGGCGGTCATCGGCGAGGCCAGCCCTCCGTCGAAGTCGTGGACCCGCGCCCGCCCCAGATCGTCGGAGAGCGCATGGGGGAATCCTGATTCGACCAGGGCGAGGGTGGTCCCGCCGTGACGGATGACGTGGGTGTTGGCGGGACCGTCGAGAGGTTCACTCGGCCCGTTCGGGAGGGACGTCCCCAGTTTGGAGGAGAGCGATCGGGTGCGCACCCACCGGTTGCGGTAGCCGGTGGCCTTGCCCCCGGCCAGGGAGATGGCGTGGATCATCCCGTCGCCGCTGAACCAGTGGTAGTCGGCCTCGTCGTCCGCGACCACCGCGGGATTGGGACCGTTTCGGAGGAGTCGCCCGTTGAGGTCCGGGGGGACCACCCCGGTCACCTCGAGCTCGTGATCGTCGCTCCGCTCGTCGAGGACTGGCCCGAAGTTTCCGTGGAGATAGGGGTTGACCAACGCGGGCTCCTCGCCGTGGCGGTCGGAGAGGATCCGACCGATCGAGCACCGATCGTAGCGTCGGCGTCTGCGGGTGCTCCCACTGCGCGGGAGCGCCGACCCGGCGTCCCCGACGTGGCAGGCTGACGTCATGGCCGAGCTCGCCGAGGACCTCCGGTTCCGTGGACTGATCCACCAGATGACCGATCCCACGCTCGAGGAACGCCTCGACGGTGACCGGCTGACCGCCTACAGCGGCTTCGACCCCACGGCGGACAGCCTGCACGTGGGCCACCTCCTCCAAGTGTGCAATCTGCGAAGACTCCAGCTGGCCGGCCACCGACCGATCGCTCTGGCCGGCGGGGGTACCGGGTTCGTCGGCGACCCCGGCGGCAAGTCCGAGGAGCGGACACTCCTGTCCGAGGAGGCCCTCCACACCAACCTCAAGGGGATCCACGGTCAGCTCGAACGCTTCCTCGACTTCGACGGGGGAGGGTCCGGTTCGTCGGCCCTGCTGGTCAACAACGCCGACTGGCTCGAGCCGTTGACCCTGTTCGGGTTCCTGCGCGAGGTGGGGAAGCACTTCACGGTCAACCAGATGGTGGCCAAGGACTCGGTGAAGTCCCGCCTGGTCCGCGCCGACCAGGGCATCTCGTACACCGAGTTCAGCTACATGCTCCTGCAGGCCTACGACTTCCTCCATCTGTTCGACGCCTTCGGATGCCGGCTCCAGCTCGGCGGCAGCGACCAGTGGGGCAACATCACCACCGGCATCGAGCTGATCCGCAAGGTCCGCCACCACGAGGCATGGGGTCTGACCACCCCGCTGGTGCTGAAGGCAGACGGCACCAAATTCGGGAAGTCGGAGTCCGGCACCGTCTGGTTGGACGAGGGGCGTACCAGTCCCTACCAGCTGTACCAGTTCTTCTTCCGGAGCGACGACGCGGTGGTAGCCACCTACCTCCGCTACTTCACCTTCCTCTCCCACGACGAGATCCGCGGGCTCGACGATGCCACTGTGCTCCATCCGGAACGTCGGGACGCCCAGCGGGCGTTGGCCCGGCAGGTGTGCACGCTGGTCCACGGCGAGTCGGAGACGGCACGGGCCGAGGAGGCTGCCAACGCCCTGTTCGGGGAAGAGGTGGCCGCACTTGACGAGCGAACCCTGCTCGACGTCTTCGCCGATGCGCCGTCGACCAGGGTGTCTCGAGGTCGACTCGACGACGGCTCACTGGCCCTGGTCGACCTGTTGGCGGAGACCCGTCTGGAGAGCTCCAAGAGCCGCGCCCGAGCCACGGTCGGCCAGGGTGGGATCTACGTCAACAACCGTCGCGAGGGTGATCCGAGCCGGGTCCTCACCACCGACGACCTGCTGGCCGACCGCTACGTGGTGCTCCGACGGGGCAAGCGCGACTACCACTTGGTGCGTTTCGGCTGATCGGAGGGTCGGGCCCCCCGGTCCTACACTGCTGGACATGACCAGCACAGGAGCCGACCCATCCGGACTGTCCCCGGTGCGCCTGACCACTGGTCTGCCCGAGACGGTGCTACCTGAGGAGTCGGGCGCGGTCATGGCCGGACTTCGGTCCGCCATGGAGCAGCCCGGCGAGCGGCGCCGCCACGCGGTGTCCGACGTGGTGCGCTCCTCGCCACGTTCGCTGGCCGCGTGGGCCGCGCTCGGGTCACTGGCCCGAGACGACGTGGAGGCCTACGCCTACTACCGGGTGGGCTATCACCGTGGGCTCGACGCCCTGCGCGCATCGGGATGGAAGGGGTCGGGCCTAGTTCGGTGGGCGCATGAGTCGAACCGGGGCTTCCTGCGGTGCGTGGACGGCCTACGCTCGGCGGCCGGTGCCATCGGCGAGCACGCCGAGGAGGAACGGTGCGCCCAGTTCCTCCGTCAACTCGATCCGGCCTGGAGGCCGGACTGGACGGGCATCCCCACCTAGTGACCACCGCTCCGCCCCCGTTGCCGAGGCCGCTTGTTCGGGAGGTGGGCCCGTGGTCGGTGGCGATCGTGCTGGTACTCGGTACGGCGGTGCTGGCCGGCTGTGGCGGACCACGGGCCTCGGCGCCCACGGCCAGCCAGGTGTCGACATGGATGACCACCGCCAACGCCGGCACCGCCATCGGCCAGGTCGAAGCGGACAGCCGCAACATCGACCACGTGCTCGCCAGGCATGAACCGGCCTCGGCGATCAAGGCGGCGTGTGCCCTGCTGACCACGGACGCCCTGACCGCCATCGGCAATCTCCCCTCGCCGGACATCGCGCTGACCAACGCGCTGAACACCGCCTATCAGGTTGCGTCGGCGGCGGGCAGCGACTGCTTCACGGGGGCATCCGGGAACGACAAGGCCCTCTTCCGACGTTCGGCCCGGGAGCGGGCCAGGCTCGTCCCGCTCTTGACCGCCGCCGCCGATCGCTACAGGACCCTGACCGGGCACACCCCGAGCACGTCGACCACCCTGGCACCGCCCATCTCGCCCGATCCGTTCGGCAACTGATGCGGAGCAGTCGGATGAACACCGCCGGGTCTGCGGCATTGGGTGCGGAGCATCATGCCGGCTCCTGAACATTCGGTGGGGCCGATCCCGGCCGGGCGGGATGCCGACCAGTACGACCGGGAACGTCGACGGGTGCTGTGGTCGATGCCCTCCGGACTGTTCGTCCTGGGCAGTCGGTTCGAAGGGCGCCTCAACATGATGACCTGCAACTGGGCGATGCAGGTGGCCACGGTGCCCAAGCTGGTGGCGGTGTCGGTCGAGGCGGGATCGCTGACCAGAGTGCTCATCGACCGGGGCGGTTCGTTCAGTCTGAGCGTCCTCCCCCGGTCCGAACGGGCGGTGATCCGTCGCTTCGTCAAACCGGTCGACGGCATCGATCTCGACGTGGACGGCCGGGCGACCTCCCTCCAGGGAGTGTCTGTGTTCGAAGTGGCCGACGGGCTGCCCTGTGTCTCGTCGGCGCTGTCGTGGCTGGCCTGTGTGGTTCGGCACTCCATCGACTGGGACGCGGACACCGACGCGGACAGCACCGACGGCGCCAGTCACGTCCTCTTCGTGGGTGAGGTGGTCGACGTCGGGGAGCGGGCCGAGGCCGACGGACGTGCCGCTGATGAGTCCGAGGCCCTTCAGATGGGGGACACCCGGATGAACTACGGGGGCTGACCGGTGGCGTCTCGCGTCATTGGCGTGCCGCGCTGCTCCGCCCTGTGCCGGCCATGGAGCCCTGCCGAGCGCCGGTGCCGATCAGCGATCCACCGAGCGACCGGTCGTGCCTCAGGGCCCCGCAGGTGCGTCGTCAGGACGGAGATCGATCCGCAGCGTGAGGATCCCGTCGTCGATGGTCGCCTGGGCGTCGGCGAGCATGGCGAAGTCCATGAAGTCCGTCTGTGCCTGCTTCTTGAACCGCTCCCGGTCTGGTCCCTCGACCGGCGGGAGCCCTCGGGTCCTGACGGCATCGGCCCTGTTCCGGAACCGTTCCACCATGGCCTGTGGGTCGAATTGATCGGGCATGGCGCGATGGTACCGGTGGGGACGACGCGCTACGAATGACCACGTCCCGCACTACACTGGTCCCCGTTGGTGAACGGCGGTCAGCCCGCAGATCGAGCGTCGGGTAGATGCCACCCCCGGGTGGGGCAAGGAGTTGTTTCCGTGAAGAAGGGACGCCATCGCCGCTTCGAAGAAGCGCGCAGTTTGAAGCGGTCCGTGGCGACCGCCAATCGGAGCTGTCCTGAGTGCAGCGCCGAGCCGGACGACAAGCACGCGTCCTGGTGTCTGGCCACCGAGGACGATTACGACGAGATCCTGGGCACGGCGCCGAAGAGTCCCTCCTACGCGGAGGACGACCCGCTGGCCGAGTAGGACGAGGTCCTGGTCCGGGCGGCCCGGCAGGGCCCGACTCAGCGGCGGAGGGCCGGAGGGGGAAGCAGGGTGACCTGGGCCCGGGGTGCCATGCGTTCATCGAGATATGCGGCCAGCCGCTTGTAGACCTTCTTGCCGGCCATCGTCTCCAGCTCCGTACGCATGCTCACGTACACCGGTTCGTGCCCGACGAATGCGTCCGGGTCTTCGGTGCACCACCAATGGAACTCCTCGCCTCCTGCACCCCAGTGGCGTCGTTCCCACTGACGGACCACCGAGGTGACCCGTCCGTCGGGGGCGGTCTCGTCCTCGCGGCGCAGGGGTAGCTGCCAGCAGACTTCGGGCTTGAGCTCGACATGGCTCCGACCCTGGGCCTCCGCCGCCTTGTGCAGGGCGCAGCCGGCGCCGGCCGGGAAGCCGGGTCGGTTGAGGAAGATGCAGGCACCGTCCACCATCCGGGTGCCGAGATCACCGTCGGCCAACTTCTTGACCACGCCCTTTTGGCCCTGCTTGTGGAATTGCCAGAGGTCGGGGGTGAGTTCGGCGGCGGCGCGTTCGACGGTGCGGGCGTCCTTCTTGCCGGTGAAGTGGGCGCCGTAGGAGCAGCAGCCCTGGACCAGCTCGGGTGCGGGTCCGGTGAGGACGCCCTGACAGCCCTGTCCGAAGATGCACATCCAGGCACTGGCCAGGAAGGTGACGTCGAACATCCAGGTGCGCTCCTCGTCGGGGTCGTCGAAGCTGACCCATTCGTGGGCGGAGAGTGGGGCGTGCTTGAGGTCGGGTTCGTGCTTGAGGTCGGGTTCGTGCTTGTGGGTAGATGGCACGCCCTTATGATGACAGGCATGAGTGAAGACCGTGAGGACATCCGTCCGGTTCTGGGGATCACCCCCGAAGCCCGTGCCACCGTGCTCGAGGTGCTGGCCAACGAGTCCGAGTCGGACACGCTGGCGCTCTGGCTCGAGGTGAGCGGTGAGACTGACGGGGCTTACGCCTACGACATGTACTTCCAGGCGCTTGCCGACGCGAGTGGCGGGGACGTCGTCCAGCACGGCGACGACCTGCCCGTGGTGGTGCCGGCAGACAGCGTCGACCGGCTGCAGGGAGCGACCCTCGACTTCGTCACCGACTCCTCTGGCGAGGGTGGTCTGGTCATCGTCAATCCCAATACCCCGCCGGTCCCGACGCTCAAGGGCATGGCCCCTGGGCCAGACGTGGACCTTTCGGATCCCCTCGCCCAGCGGGTGGTGTTGGTCCTCGAGGAGCAGGTCAATCCCAGCATTGCCGCCCACGGCGGCCGGGCCGATCTGGTCGCCGTGGAGGAATCCTCGGTATATCTGCGCCTGAGCGGCGGATGCCAGGGGTGCGGAATGGCCAAGGCCACCTTGTCCCAGGGGATCGAGGTGATCCTCCGTGAGGCGATCCCGGAGCTCGCCAACATCGTCGACGTCACCGATCACGCCGACGGGACCAACCCCTTCTACGAGCCGGCGCACAGCTGACCCGGGTGCCGGCCTGCCGGCACCGTGATCCGTCGTCGAGCCGGGGCACGCCCGGGGCCATCGGAGCACGGCGAGCGTTCGGCGCCTCGCGTGCATGATGCCCGTTGCGGCCATTCCCGTCTTGTACGTTGCGGTAGGTGAACGGCTTGCTCATCACCGGTACGGCACTCGCCGGGCTGGTCATCGGAGGGGTCCTCGACCCGATCGGCCAGATGCTGGCTGACCTCAGTCGGGTCCAGGACGATCGTCGGCGTGCCGAACGCGCCCGACAGGCCGTCGACGAGGAGCGCCTGCGGCTGGGTGGGCAGGTGCCCACCGCTCTCCCCCCCGAGGGAACGGCGCTGCCCGTCGAGCCTCTCGGGATCGGCGAGGCCCTCCTACCGGCTGCGCCGGGCGTTCCGGCCGCGCCGGGCGTTCCCGATGTTCCCGTACCGGCTGACTCGCCAGCGGCGGACAAGGCCGAGCCGGAGGCTGTGCACCATCTGCTCGCCGCCGGGAGGTCGCCGGCCCGGACCGTGTCTGCGGCGATCCTCACCGCCATCCTGTTCGGTGGAGCGGCCTACCATTTCGGGCCACATGTCGTCGTCGCCCCCTTCTGCGCGTTCTTCGCACTATTGGTGACGGTGTCGGTCACCGACCTCTCGCACCGCCTGGTCCCCCGATGGCTGATCTACGGAGGCCTGGTGGTGATCGTCCCGTTGTTGATGGTGACGTCCGCGGTCGGCCACTCGTGGCACAGCCTCACCGGCTCGGCCATCGCCGGCGTCGTCGCCTTCAGTCTGTTCTTCGCCGTGTGGTGGTTCGTCCCCCGGGGGATGGGCTTCGGCGACGTGCGGCTGGCCGGCACCATCGGTGTGGCCGTCGGCTACCTCAGCCTGCTGCACGCCTACATCGCCTTCCTGGCCGGGTTCGTGGCCGGCCTGGTCTTCGGCCTGGCGGTGATGGCCACCTCCGCCTCGGGACGCAAGACCCGTATCCCGTTCGCGCCGTCGCTGGCCCTCGGCGCGGTGTTCTCGGTCTTCTGGGGTGGACATGTGGCCCAGGCCTTCTTTCCCGTGGGGAGCTGAGCCCGGTGCCCGCGGACGGAGCACTGCTGGGTTGTCGGCCGTCCTGTCTGTGGGCGGCCCGAGCCACGCACGGACCGGACGAGCGAGCCAGCCACGAGGGCGTCCCGGTGAGCCCGAGTAGATTTGCCTGAATGCTCCGCTATCTGACCGCCGGTGAGTCGCACGGCCGCGCCCTGATGGTCATCCTCGAAGGGATGCCGGCCGGCCTGCTGGTTACCGCCGAGGACATCCAACGAGGACTAGCCCGCCGGAGGCTCGGATTCGGTCGGGGCCCCCGCATGCGTTTCGAGGTCGACGAGGTGAGCCTGGTCGCCGGTATCCGGCACGGCCGGACGCTGGGCTCGCCGGTGGCCATCGAGATCGCCAACACCGAGTGGCCCAAGTGGGAATCCGAGATGTCGCCCGGTCCCGGACTGCCCTCCTCCGTGCTGACCAAGCCCCGCCCGGGCCATGCCGACCTCTCCGGCATGCTGAAGTACGGGCTCGACGATGCACGCGACGTGCTCGAACGGGCCTCGGCCCGTGAGACGGCGGCGCGGGTGGCCGCCGGCACCCTGGCCAAGTTGCTGTTGCAGCAGATCGGCGTGGACGTGCTCAGCCACATCGTCCAGCTGGGATCCGAGCGGGCCACGGTCGAGACCCTCCCCACCATCGAGGAACTGCCCCGCATCGACGAGTCCCAGGTGCGCTGTGCCGACCCCGGTGCTGAGGCCCGCATGGTGGCGGCGGTGAAGGCGGCGGCCAAGGACGGCGACTCGTTGGGTGGAGTGGCCGAGGTCATCGCCTACGGCGTTCCGGTTGGCCTCGGAAGTCATGTGCACTGGGACCGGCGCCTCGACGCGTTGCTGGCCCAGGCGCTCATGAGCATCCAGGCGATCAAAGCGGTCGAGTTCGGCGACGGGATCGACGTCGCCGGACGGCGGGGATCGGAGGCCCACGACGCCATCCGGATGGCCGACCCCAGCATCGACGCCGACGAGACCGCCGGGCTGCTCAGTGGCGGCTACGTACGCGACACCCACCATGCCGGCGGGGTGGAGGGCGGCATCTCCACCGGTTCTCCCATCGTGGCCCGGGTGTCGATGAAGCCCCTGGCCACCCTCAACCGACCGACACTGGGGACGGTCGACGTGGTGTCCAAGGAGTCGACGGTGTCGTTCAAGGAGCGCACGGACGTGACCGCGGTTCCGGCCATGGGAGTCGTCGCCGAGACGATGATGGCGTTGGTGCTGGCCTCCGAGGCCCTCCGCAAGTTCGGTGGGGACTCGGTCGCCGAGTTCCGGCGCAACCGACTGGGCTACCTGGCTGCACTGGGCGAGACGCCCTCGGCCGCGCCGATGCCGACGACCGATGGTTGACCGAATCATCCTGATCGGGATGATGGGGGCGGGGAAGACCACCGTCGGCCGACTCCTGGCCGAGCGCCTGGGGTGGCAACACGTCGACTCTGACGCCCAGGTGGTGGCGACCACCGGGCACACCGTGCCCGAACTGTTCGAACAGCAGGGGGAGGACGCCTTCCGGGCCGAGGAGGCGAGGGTGTTGGCCGAGGCCCTCTCCGGCGAACGACCGGTGGTGGTCTCCGCCGCCGGGGGGGTCGTCCTGGCTCCGTCCAACCGGGCCCTGATCGCCCGGGCGGGAACCGTGGTGTGGCTCCGGGCCGATCCCCGCCTGCTGGCTCGCCGGGTAGGGACCGGGCGCGGGCGCCCCCTGCTCGAGGACGACCCCGGCAGACATCTGGCCGAGCTGGACGAGGCGCGCAGGCCCTTCTACGAGGAGTTGGCCGAGGTGGTGGTGGACGTGGACGCGCTCACGCCCAGCCAGGTGGTGGACCAGGTGCTGTCCGACCCGGTGTTGGCGGCGGCCGTCGGCTCGGTCGGCCTCCCGTGACCGTCGTCCCCGTCGAGCTCGGAGAGCGCCGATACGAGGTGCTGATCGGGGACGGCGTCCGACACCAGCTGGCCGACGTGGTGGCCGAGACGGTCCCCGGTGCGATCAGGGCGGCCGTCGTCACCCAGGCGGGTATCGGCGTCGAGGTCGATCCGGGCCTCCCCGTGGAGCGCTTCACGGTTCCCGGCGGGGAAGACGCCAAGTCGCTCGCCGTGGTGGAACACCTGTGCCGGGGCTTCGCCCGGTCGGGGCTGAGCCGGTCCGACGTGGTCATCGCCGTGGGCGGGGGGGTGGTCACCGATCTCACCGGGTTCGCGGCTGCCTCCTTCCAGCGTGGGACCTCGTACGTCAACGTGGCCACCAGTCTGCTGGCCCAGGTCGATGCCGCCGTCGGGGGGAAGACCGGCGTCAACATCCCCGAGGGCAAGAACCTGGTCGGCGCCTTCTGGCAGCCCCGGGCCGTCCTGTGCGACACCGAGGTGCTGGCCACCCTCCCTCCCCGCGAGTGGGCATCGGGCCGCGGGGAGATGGCCAAGTACGCGTTTCTCGGCACCGGTCTGGCGGGCGGTGCCGCTTCGTCCCTGCTCGGGCAGCCCCTGGCCGAGCAGGTGGCGACGTGTGTGGCCATCAAGGCCGACGTGGTGGCCTCCGACGAGCGGGAGGGCGACCGACGAATGCTCCTCAATTACGGCCACACCCTCGCCCATGCCCTCGAGGCTTCGGCCTTCGAGCCGACCGGAACCCTCGATCTCCGCCATGGGGAGGCGGTGGCGGTGGGCCTGGTCTTCGCCGCGCTGCTGGCCCGCCGTCTCGGTCGCATCGGGGACGAGGGTGTGGAGCGACATCGACAGGTGGTCGGCGAGTTCGACCTGCCCTGGTCCTTGCCCGCCGGTGTCGAACCGGAGCGGCTGGTCTCGTTCATGGCGCGGGACAAGAAGGCCCATCACGACCTCACCTTCGTGCTCGACGGCCCCGACGGGGTCGAGGTGGTCCGTGGCGTCGGTGCGGACGACGTCCTCGCTACCCTTGCGGAGATGCGGGCATCGGAGACAGGAGATCGGCCATGAACGGACGGGGTCTGATCCTGGTGCTGTCGGGGCCCAATCTCAACCTCCTGGGCGAACGGGAGCCGGCGATCTACGGCACCCAGACCCTCGACGACCACGTCGCCACAGCGTCGGAGGCCGCCACCGCCACCGGCTTCACCATCGAGCACCGCCAGACCAACCATGAAGGCGACCTGGTTGAGGCGGTCCAGGGCGCCCGCGGGCGGGCCGTCGCCATCATCGTCAATGCCGGGGCACTGTCCCACACCTCGTGGTCGCTGCACGACGCCCTGGCCGCCTTCGACGGCGTGGTGGTCGAGGTGCACCTCTCCAATCCGGCGGCCCGTGAGCCGTTCCGTCACACGTCGGTCATCGCACCGGTGGCCGCCGGGTGCATCGCCGGATTCGGCGGTCTCGGGTACCGGCTGGCCGTCGAGGCCGTGGACCAGCTGATCGCCGGATCGACCGGGTCCTGATGACGGCGAAGGTGACGAACGGCCCGGGGGCGGACCTGGCCCCGTTGCAGGTGGCCGGTCGACTGGACCGTCTTCGCCGACTCTTCGACACAGCCGGAGCGGGCCCAGGCGGAGCGGGCCCAGGCGGAGCGGACACAGGCGTCGATAGCACCGGATCGGTGGACGGGGTGTTGGTGACCACGCCGGCCAACATCCGGTGGCTGACCGGGTTCACCGGGTCGGCCGGGCTGCTGCTCGTCACCCGCGACCACGCCTTGTTGACCACGGACGGCCGGTACCGGACCCAGTCCCGCGAACAGCTGACGGCGGCCGGGGTCGACGGTTCGATCGAGATCACCGTCGGCGGGGTCGTCGCCCAACGGGAGGCCCTGACCGGCAGCGCAGCCGGAACCGGTGTGCTCGGACTGGAGGCCGACCACGTGAGCTGGGCGGCCCAACGGTCCTGGGACGAGCTCTTCGCCGGATGCGTCCTCACCCCGACCCGCGGCCTGGTGGAACGACTCCGTACGGTGAAGGACCCCGGGGAGGTGGCCCGGATGGAACGGGCGGCCACCATCGCCGACGAGGCGCTCGGCTCGGTGCTCCCGTTACTGGCCGCGGTCGGTTCCGGCGCGGACGACGAGCTGTCCGAGGCACGGTTCGCCGCCGCCCTCGATCACGCCATGCGGCTGCTGGGGGCGGAGGAGAGCGCCTTCGAGACCATCGTGGCGTCGGGCGCGAACTCGGCCAAGCCCCACGCCCGACCGGGCGACCGGCGGATACGGCCGGGCGATCCGGTGGTGGTCGACTTCGGTGCCGTCTTCGACGGATACCGCTCGGACATGACCCGCACCTTCTGCGTGGGCGGCGAGCCCGACGGCGAGCTGGCCACGGTCTTCGACGTTGTGGCCGTCTCCCAGCGCACCGGGGTGGGCGCGGTCGAGCCGGGCGTGACCGCTGGAGCGGTCGACCAGGCCTGTCGTGAGGTGATCGCCGCCGCCGGATGGGCCGAACGATTCGAGCACGGGACCGGTCACGGTGTCGGCCTCGACATCCACGAGGGCCCGTCGGTGGGTCCAGGGTCTACTGCTATCCTCGTCCCCGGCACCGTGGTCACCGTGGAACCGGGGGTGTACCTGCCAGATACCGGCGGGGTCCGTATCGAGGACACCCTGGTGGTGACCGACAACGGCAGCCGTCCGCTCACTCGTTTCCCGAAGGAAGTTGCCGTCTGATGGCCATCTCCACCAACGATCTCCGAAATGGCATGACGCTCAACCTCCCCGAAGGGCTGTTCGCGGTGGTCGAGTTCCAGCACGTCAAGCCGGGCAAGGGCGGCGCCTTCGTGAGGACCAAGCTGAAGAACCAGCGGACCGGCGCAGTCATCGAACGCACCTACCGTGCGGACGAGAAGCTCGAGCAGGCGATCATCGACAAGCGGGAGATGCAGTTCCTCTACCGCGACGGCTCCGAGTACGTGTTCATGGACACCACCTCCTATGAGCAGCTCCAGGTGGACACCGGCCTGCTCGGCGACTCCGCCAACTACCTGAAGGAGGGGGACGACGCCGTGCTGCAGTTCTTCGGCACAGAGATCGTGGGCGTCGACCTGCCCGCTTCCGTGGAGCTCACGGTGACCGACACCGAGCCCGGCCTCCAGGGCGACCGGGTATCCGGTGCCCGCAAGCCGGCGACGCTGGAGACCGGCCTGGTGCTCCAAGTGCCTCTCTTCGTCAATCCCGGCGAGAAGATCAAAGTGGACACCCGCTCCGGGGAGTATCTGACCCGAGCCTGAACCGGCCGGATCCGGGTGACCGGACCGACCGGCGCCGCGGTGCAGACCACTTCGACCATCCATGGATCCCGCACCTCGCCACCAAGCCCGTGAACGGGCCCTGACCCTCCTCTACGAGGCCGACGTGAAGGGGGAGCTTCCCGAGTCGGTCCTCGACAACCTGGCGGTGGCTCCGGATCCGTACACCACCACGGTGGTGACGGCCGTCGGTTCCCGAAGTGCGGAGATCGACGGGATGATCGATGCCGCGGCCATCGGATGGGATCTCGAACGCATGGCCGTGGTCGACCGCAACGTGCTGCGCCTGGCGGTGGCCGAGCTTCTCGAGTGCCCCGATGTGCCCACCGCTGTGATCCTCAATGAGGCAGTGGAGCTGGCCGTGGCCTACTCGACGGATGATTCCGGCCGGTTCGTCAACGGCGTGCTGGCCACCCTGGCGAACCGGGTGCGGGGCTGAACCCACCGACGGCCACTTGGTCCTGAATCGGGGAACCGGGTAGAGTAACGGTCTGACCGTGAAGCGGGTCCCGTGAGGCCCGTACGGACAGGAGGACCAGTGGCCGAACGAGAGCGCAGTCATACCCGCCCGCGGGGTGCTGTCTTCGTTCCCCGGGCCCAGGTCATGTCGGCGGACGATGTGCGGCGGGCGATCACCCGGATGGCACACGAGATCGCCGAGCGCAACCGAGGTCTCCACCACGTCGTGCTGATCGGGTTGCAGACCGGCGGTGTGGCCATCGCCGACCGCCTGGCCGCCACGCTGGCCGAGGTCGAGGGGGCATCGCTGCCGGTGGGCACCTTGGATGTGGCCTTCTACCGGGACGACATCGGGCTGCGGCCGGTGCTTCCCGAGGCGGTCACCGACATCGGCTTCGACCTCACCGGCGCCACCGTGGTGCTGGTGGACGACGTGCTCTTCACCGGTCGGACCATCCGCGCCGCGCTCAACGCCATCGGTGAGTACGGGCGGGCCCAGGTGGTGGAGCTGGCGGTGATGGTCGACCGCGGCCACCGCGAGCTGCCCATCCGGCCCGACTACGTGGGCAAGAACCTCCCGACCAGCCGAGACGAGATGGTCGACGTGTCCGAGGACGGCGTGTCGCTCGGGGAGTTGGTCAGCCGATGAGCCCCTTCCCCGCCCATCTGCTGAGCATGGACGATCTGGACGCCGAGGACATCGCCGAGGTGCTCCGGGTGGCCGACTCGTTCGTGGAAGTGGGCCGACGGGCCAACCCGAAGGTCCCCACCCTCCGGGGGCGCACCGTGGCCACCCTCTTCTTCGAGGACTCCACCCGCACCCGCATGTCGTTCGAGACCGCGGCCAAGCGCATGTCGGCCGACGTGCTGTCCTTCGCCGCTGGGTCGTCGTCAGTGAAGAAGGGCGAATCGCTGCGTGACACCATCGAGACCATCGAGGCGATCGGCATCGACTCGGTGATCATCCGGCACGGCTCGTCGGGGGTACCGGCCCAGGTGGCCAGGTGGGTGGACCACTGCTCGGTGATCAACGCCGGGGACGGTTGGCACCAGCACCCCACCCAAGCCCTCCTGGATCTCTACACGGTGCGCCAGGCGTTCGGTGGCGGCGACGTCGGCCTGGCGCGATTCGAAGGGCTTCAGGTGGTCATCGTCGGTGACATCCGCCACAGTCGGGTCGCCCGCTCGCAGATCACCGCCTACGCGGCCCTAGGCGCCCAAGTGACCCTGGTGGCGCCGGCCACGCTGCTGCCTCCCTCGCTGGAGGGATGGCCGGTCGTCACTGTCACCCATGATCTCGACAAGGTCCTGCCCAAGGCAGACGTGGTGTCCCTGCTCCGGGTGCAGGCTGAGCGTGGGAGCGGGGAGTTCGTCCCGACCTTGCGCGAGTACACCGCCGGCTACGGCCTCACCGTGCGGCGGGCCGCCGCCCTGCATCCCGATGCGGTGATCCTCCACCCGGGACCCATCGTCCGGGGCGTGGAGATCGCCTCCGAGGTCGCCGAGCTCCCGGCCGCCCTGATCACCGAGCAGGTGAGCAACGGTGTGGCCATCCGCATGGCCGTGCTCTTCCTCCTTCTCGGCCAGGTCCCCGTGGGAGGAGCCCACCGTGTCTGACTCCACCGACGGACTCCCGGCCACCGTGTTGATACGGGGCGGCACGGTGGTCGACCGGGACGGCGAACGGCGGGCCGATGTGCTGATCGAGTCGGGCCGGGTCGCTGCGGTCGACGGTGACCTGACCGCGCCCCGGGGAGCCACCGTGCTGGAGGCCGGCGGGTGCGTCGTGGCCCCGGGCCTGGTCGATCTCCACACCCACCTCCGCCAGCCCGGCCGTGAGGAGTCAGAGACCGTCGAGTCCGGGGCCCGCGCCGCTTCCCTGGGCGGGTTCACCGCAGTGGTGGCCATGCCCAACACCGAGCCGGCACTCGACTCGGCAGAGGCGGTGCGCCATGTCCTCCAGCTCGGGGCCGGTGTGTCCGCCGAGGTGGCGGTGGCGGCGGCCATCACCGTGGGACGGGCGGGTGAGCGACTGGCCCCGATGGCCGAGCTGGCCGGACTCGGTGTCCGCCTGTTCACCGACGACGGTGCCGGCGTGCAGTCGGCCGGGCTGATGCGACGGGCCTTCGAATACGCCACCGATCTCGGCGTGATCCTGGCCCAGCACTGCGAGGACAGCTCACTCGCCGCGGCGGGCGCCATGCACGAGGGGGCATGGTCGAGCCGACTGGGCATCCCGGGGATGCCGTCCGCGGCCGAGGAGGTGATGGTGGCCCGCGACATCGCCCTGGCCCGGACGACGGGCGGTCGGATCCACTTCCTCCACCTCTCCACCGCGGGATCGGTCGAGCTGGTCGGTCGGGCCAAGCGGGAAGGACTTGCGGTGACCGCCGAGGCCGCACCCCACCACTTCTCCCTGACCGACGGGTGCGTAGCCGGCTACGACCCCCTCTTCAAGGTCAATCCTCCCCTGCGGCCCGCCGACGACGTGGCCGCGGTCAAGGCCGGACTGGCCGACGGGACCATCGACGCCATCGCCACCGACCACGCCCCACATGCACCCGAGCTCAAGGACCTCCCCTTCGACCAGGCGCCGCCGGGCATGCTCGGCCTGGAGACCGCGCTGGCCCTGGCCATCACCGAGCTCGACCTCCCTCTGGCCACCGTGCTCGGCCTGTTGAGCTGGCAGCCGGCCGCCATCGCCGGGCTGGATCCGGCCAGTGGCGGGGAGCACGGCGGACCGGTCGCCGCGGGCTCGGCGGCCAACCTCTGCGTGATCGATCCCACCGCCACCTGGACGGTCGACCTGTCCCGGCTGGCCAGCCGGAGCCGGAACTCTCCGTACGGCGGACGAACGCTCACCGGGCAGGTCCGCCACACCCTCTTCCGGGGTGAGCCGGTGGTCGTGGACGGGGAGGCCCGGCGATGAACGGTCGCAACCGCACTCAGCACCGCGAGGATGCGCTTCTGGTGCTGGCCGACGGTACCCGGTTCGAGGGTGAGGCGGTCGGCGCCGTCCCTGAAGGAGGGGTGACCACCGGCGAGGCGGTCTTCAACACGGTCCTCTCCGGCTACCAGGAGGTCCTGACCGACCCCTCCTATGCCGGTCAGGTGATCGCCTTCACCTACCCCCACATCGGAAACTACGGGGTCAATCCCACCGACGACGAGGCGGTGCGACCGCACTGCCGCGGGATGATCGTGCGTTCCCTGACCGACCGTCCCAGCAGTTGGCGGTCGACCGAGTCCCTCGAGTCGTTCCTGGTCCGCTTCTCGATCGCCGGCATCACCGGGATCGACACCCGCCGTCTCACTCGCCACCTCCGGGACCACGGCGCCATGCCGTGCGCCTTCGGGACCGCCGGCGAGGCCGAGCTGGTGGCCGCCGCGGCCGCAGCCGTTCCCACCGACGGCCAGGACCTGGTCTCGACGGTCACCACCGCGGAGAGCTACCGGAGGGGGCACGGCCCCTACCGGGTGGTGGCCTACGACTTCGGGATCAAAGAGGCCATGCTGCGCCAGTTGGGGGAGCTGGCCACCATCACCGTGGTGCCCGCGTCGACCCCTGCCGACCAGGTCCTGGGTCTCGAGCCCGACGGGGTCTTCCTCTCCAACGGCCCCGGCGACCCGGCGGCCCTTCCCGCCATCATCGACGAGATCCGTGCCCTTGCCTCCGACGGCACCGTCCCGGTGTTCGGGATCTGTCTCGGTCACCAGCTCCTGTCGAGCGCCCTCGGGGCCACTACCTACAAGCTCCCCTTCGGCCACCATGGCGGCAACCACCCGGTGCAGCGACTCTCGACCGGGCGGGTGGAGATCACCTCCCAGAACCACAACTACGCGGTGGCCGAAGGGTCGCTGACCTCGGCCGAGGTCACCCACGTCAACCTCAACGACGGTGTCATCGAGGGGATCGCCAGCCGCCACTCGCCGGTCTTCAGCGTCCAATACCACCCCGAGGCCGGCCCCGGCCCCCACGACGCCCGCTACCTCTTCGAGGAGTTCCGGCTCCTGATGGACGCCACGGGGGCCCGCAGGCGAACAGGAGCGAACGGCTGATGCCACGGCGCAACGACATCGAGTCGATCCTGGTCATCGGGTCCGGCCCCATCGTCATCGGCCAGGCCTGCGAGTTCGACTACTCCGGCACCCAGGCGTGCCGGGTGCTGGCCGAGGAGAAGTTCCGGGTGGTGCTGGCCAACTCCAACCCGGCCACCATCATGACCGACCCGTCCATGGCCGACCGGACCTACGTCGAGCCGCTCGACCCCGACGTGCTCACCGCCATCATCGAGCGGGAGCGGCCCGACGCGCTCCTCCCCACGCTGGGCGGACAGACCGCGCTCAACTTGACCATGGCCCTGTCCGAGCGCGGCGTGCTCGACCAGTACGGGGTCGAGGTGATCGGGGCCAACGCCGAGGCCATCGCCACCGCCGAGGACCGCGAACGGTTCAAGGCGGCCATGGAGGAGATCGGTCTGGCGGTCCCGTCGTCGGGATTCGCCCATTCGCTGGACGAGGCCCTGGCCATCGGCGAGTCGATCGGCTTCCCGATCATGGTACGACCGAGCTACATCCTCGGCGGAGCGGGCACCGGCATCGCCGCCAACCGCCAAGCCCTGGTCCGCCTGGCCGCCGAGGGCCTCGAAGCATCGCCGGTCACCGAAGTGCTGATCGAGCAGTCGATCGCAGGCCAGAAGGAGTTCGAGCTGGAGGTGATGCGGGACTCCGCCGACAACTGCGTGGTCATCTGCTCCATCGAGAATTTCGACCCGATGGGCGTGCACACGGGCGACTCGATCACCGTGGCCCCGGCCCAGACCCTCACCGACGTCGAGTACCAGGAGATGCGCGACGCGGCCTTCGCCTGCATCCGCCGGGTGGGGGTCGAGACCGGAGGGTCGAACGTGCAGTTCGCGGTCGATCCGACCGACGGCCGCCAGGTGGTCATCGAGATGAACCCCCGGGTGTCCCGGTCCTCGGCCCTGGCCTCGAAGGCCACCGGCTTCCCGATCGCCAAGATCGCGGCGCGGCTGGCCGTGGGCTACCGGCTCGACGAGATCACCAACGACATCACCGGGGCGACCCCGGCCTCGTTCGAGCCGACCATCGACTACGTCGTGACCAAGATCCCCCGGTGGGCTTTCGAGAAGCTGCCCGGTGCCACAGACCAGCTGGGGACACGGATGCAGTCGGTGGGCGAGGTGATGGCCATCGGTCGGACCTTCCCCGAATCCCTGCAGAAGGCGGTCCGCTCCTTGGAGCAGGGTCGGTCCGGGCTCAACGGTGATCCGGCCGAGACCGCCTTGGACGACACGTCCACCGAGGAGCTCCTGGCCGCGGTGGGCACCGCCACCCCCGAACGGATCTACCAGCTGGAGACCCTGCTGCGCCGGGGGTGCTCGGTCGACCAGTTGGCCGCCACCACCGGAATCGACCCCTGGTTCCTCTCGGGGATGGCCGAGGTGGCCGATGCCCGGATGGCCCTCGACCTCCAGGTGACCCTGGGCGTGACCGTGGACGACCTCGACCGTCGGGCCTGGCGTCGGCTCAAGCGGCTCGGGTTCTCCGACCAGCAGCTGGCCTACCTGTTCGGCGACCCGGTCGACGCCGAGCGCATCCGGACGGCGCGCCGCGCCCTCGGGGTCGACGTCACCTTCAAGACGGTGGATACCTGTGGGGCGGAGTTCGAGGCCACCACCCCGTACCACTACTCGACCATCGAGGACGAGGATGAGGTGCAGAGCTCGGACCGACCCAGGGTGGTGATCCTCGGATCGGGGCCGAACAGGATCGGACAGGGCATCGAATTCGACTACTGCTGCGTGCACGCCTCGTTCGCCCTGCAGGCGGCCGGGTACGAGACGGTGATGGTCAACTGCAACCCGGAAACGGTGTCCACCGACTACGACACCTCGGACCGGCTGTACTTCGAGCCGTTGACCACCGAGGACCTGGCCGCGGTACTCGACGCCGAGCGGTCCGCGTCGCGCCACGGTGGCCGGCTGGTTGGCGTCATCGTCAGCCTCGGCGGCCAGACGCCGCTCAAACTGGCCGCCGGCATCCCCGAGGAGCTGGTGCTCGGCACCTCGCCGGCCTCGATCGACCTGGCCGAGGACCGTGAGCAGTGGAACGACCTGTGTACCCGCCTGGGCATCCCCCAACCTCCGGGCGGGACCGCGTCGACCCCTGCCGAAGCGGTGGCGGTGGCCGCCTCCATCGGGTACCCGGTGCTGGTGCGCCCGTCCTACGTGCTCGGGGGCCGGGCCATGGAGATCGTCTACGACGACGACCGCCTGGTGGCGGCGGTCGAAGCCATGTCCGGTGTCGGCGGATCGTTGGGGCGCGAAGGCGGGGTGACCCCGGACCGCCCGGTACTGGTCGACCGGTTCCTCGAGGACGCGGTCGAGGTCGACGTCGACGCCATCCGTGACGGCACCGGCGAGGTGGTGGTCTGCGGCGTGATGGAGCACGTGGAAGAGGCGGGCGTGCACTCGGGGGACTCGGCCTGTGCCCTGCCGCCCCAGACGCTGTCGGCCGGCGTGGTGACCGAGCTCGAGCGGACGGTCCGGATCATCGCCGAAGCGCTCCAGGTGCGCGGCCTGATCAATGTCCAGTTCGCCGTCAAGGACGAGCGGGCGTACGTGCTGGAGGCCAACCCGCGAGCCAGCCGTACCGTCCCCTTCGTGGCCAAGGCCACCGGGGTCCCGGTCGCCATGGTGGCCGCCCGGGTGATGGTCGGCGCCACCCTGGCCGACCTGCGGGGCGAGGGACTGCTCACCGAGCCGGTGACCGGGCACGTCTCGGTGAAGGAGGCGGTCATGCCGTTCAACCGGTTCCCCGGGGTGGACACCCTCCTCGGACCGGAGATGCGCTCGACCGGCGAGGTGATGGGCATCGACACCACCTTCGGCCTGGCCTTCGCCAAGAGCCAGATCGCCGCCGGCAACCGACTCCCGGTGGAGGGGACGGTCTTCTTGTCGCTGGCCGATCGGGACAAGGCGGTCGGCCTCGACGCCGCCCGGCAGTTCGCCGCCCTCGGATTCGAGCTGGCGGCCACGGCGGGGACGGCGGCCATGTTGGAGGCAGAAGGCATCCCGGTGGCCACGGTGGTGGCCAAGGTCGGCGACTCGCACCCCGGAGTGGTCGACGCCGTCGATCTCATCGCCGGAGGCAAGGTGCAGCTGGTGGTCAACACCCCCCGGGGCCGGGGTCCGAGGGCCGACGGCCTGCACATCAGGGCCACCGCGCTGGCCCACATGGTGCCGTGCCTGACCACGGTGGCTGCCGCGCGCGCCGCGGCCGCCGGCATCGCCGACTGGATCAGCCATCCGCTCTCGGTGCGGTCGCTCCAGGAGTACCACCAGCGGTGAGCCGATGAGCCCACCCCCGGGCAGGAGTGCCGCCGATCGGGTCCGCCACGCCTGGCGGGCGGTGAGTGCCGGCGACGTGGACCTGTCGGTCCCGGTCGGTTCGCTCGTCCTCCCGAACCCGGTCATGACCGCCTCGGGAACCGCCGGCCACAGCGACGAGCTCCAGCCCTATCTCCCCCTCGGTTCGTTGGGCGCCGTGGTGGTCAAGTCGCTCTCGGCCGACCCGTGGCCGGGCAACCCCGCCCCCCGTGTCCACCAGACCGCGTCGGGGATGCTCAACAGCGTGGGTCTCCAGGGCCCCGGCGTCGAGACCTGGGTCGTCGACGACCTGCCCCGACTGGCCGCCACCGGCGCCCGGATCGTGGTCAGTATCTGGGGCCAGCGGGTGGAGGACTTCGCCCGGGCCGCGGCCCGGTTGGCCGCGGTCGAAGGCCTGACCGCGGTCGAGGTCAACGTCAGCTGTCCGAACGTCGAGGACCGCAAGCGCATGTTCGCCCACTCTCCGACGGCCACCGCCGAGGTGATGGGGGCCGTGGGGGAGGCCTGCCCCGGCCTCCCTCTCTGGGCCAAGCTGAGCCCCACGGTGGCCGATCTGGCCGAGGTGGCCGGAGCTGCGCTCGGGGCGGGAGCAGAGGCGGTGACCTTGATCAACACCGTCCTCGGCATGGTGATCGACATTGACCAGCGGCGCCCGGTGCTGGGCTCCGGCCCGGGGGGTGGGGGACTCTCGGGACCGGCGATCCATCCTGCGGCGGTCCGGGCCGTGTTCGACGTGCGGGCAGCCCATCCCGATGCCACCATCATCGGAGTGGGTGGGGTGATGACCGGGACGGACGCCATCGAGCTGGTGATGGCCGGAGCCGATGCGGTGCAGGTTGGCACGGCCACCTTCCGGGACCCTCGTGCACCCGCCGTCGTGCTGGACCAGATGGAGGCATGGTGCTCGCGCCACGGCGTCCGGCGGGTACGGGATCTGCGGGGCACCGCCCATGCCTGAGTCTCCCGGATCACCGAGCTTCGGCGACCGGGTGGCCTCGGCCGTGGCCGGTACGGGCCCACTGTGCGCCGGCATCGACCCGTCCGCCGAACTGCTGGCGGCGTGGAATCTGACCGACGACGCCCGAGGCGTGCTCGAATTCGGGATGCGGTGCGTGGAGGCGTTCGCCGGCGTGGTGCCAGTGATCAAGCCCCAGGTGGCGTTCTTCGAGCGGCATGGATCAGCCGGACTGGCCGCACTCGAATCGGTGCTGGCAGAGGCGAGAGATGCGGGGTTGGTGGTCATCGCCGATGCCAAGCGGGGGGACATCGGGAGCACCGTGGCGGCCTACGCCTCGGCATGGCTGGGTCCGGACAGCCCGCTGGCCGCCGATGCGGTCACCGCCCTGCCCTACCTGGGCCTGGGGTCGCTCCAGCCGTTGTTCGACCTGGCCGGCGCCCACGGCCGAGGGGTCGTCGTGGTGGTCCGGAGTTCGAATCCCGAGGGGCGTGCCCTCCAAGAGGCGGTGACCGACCGAGGGAAGGGACCCTCGGTGGAGGACATGCTCCTCGGACAGATCGCCGCCCTCAACCACGGTGGTGCCGTCCCGCCGGGCACGGTCGGTGTCGTGGTCGGCGCCACCCTCCAACCGTCGGGCTTCCCGCTCCCCGAGTTGGGAGGAGTGGTGCTCGCACCCGGGGTGGGCGCTCAGGGTGGGGGAGCGGCCGAGGTGGCCGCACTGTTCGCCGGGTGCCCACCCGGGTCGGTAGTGGCCAGTGCCTCCCGCTCGCTGCTGGCCTCCGGTCCCGACGTCACCGCACTGGCGGCCTCGGCCCGTCAGATGCGCGACGAGATGGGTGATGCCCTCCGCTGAGCAGCCGGTCGGAGGATCGAAGGGTCGGACCCGGTCAGCGGTCGGCGGTGGGCAGGTCCGTGGCGAACTCGATGAACGGCGACGGGGGAAGGTACTCCGCCGGGATCTCGCCGCCGTGCCGGTAGGAGTCGACGTCGAAGATATTGGACACTCCGGGTTGGTCGACCGTGCCGCTGAGACCCGCCTCATGGGCGTCGAGGAACGCCTGCCTTCCGTCGATGGCGCCGGACAGGAGCGAGTCGAAGGTGGAGTGGGCCACCCGGGCGACGAGCGAGTAGACGCAACCGTCGTCGGTGGCGCCGACACGCCGTCCGATCATGCAGTGGAGGGAGCCGTCGTCGATGACGTAGACCGCGGCATCGCCCTCTCCCACACAGGCCCGGATCCGCCCGGGGTGACCGACGTGGAACCACTGTTCGTGACGTCGTTCCTTCATCGCCCAGAGTGGGCTCGGTGGAATGACGCCCTCGGGCTCGTCCTCGCTGAGCGGAGTGGCGTTCTCGGGGGCGGTGACCGGAAAGACGCTGGCCGCCGTGTCCGGGGTGAAGTGGAGTTGGCCGTCGGCACGCGACTGAAACAGCTCGTCGCCCCCGGCGGCTCCGCTCTCTCGTCCGTCCTCGCCGGTTGGCTCTTCGATGCCCACTGGGGCTCCTCTCGTCGCAGGATCACCTCGTCGGCGGCGTTCCTGCCGGCCCGTGCCGGCATGCCACTCTCCCAGATCTGACCGGTTGGGGTGGACCGGTCGGGGTGGACCCGTAGTGGCACGTGCCGGCCGCGGTCACGTGCCGGCCGCGGTGGGGAACCATCCACGGACCCGGCCGTTCAACAGGCGCACCCGCTCCTGCCAGGCCCGCTGCGCAGCAGCCAGGTCGACTTCTATGAAGGTGAGCTGGTCACCGGGTGCGAGCTGCCCGACCGCGGCCAGGTCGGCGGCGATGACGCAGCCGATGACCGGGTAGCCGCCGACCGTGGCGTGATCGGGCAGCAGGATGATCGGCCGCCCGTCGGGAGGGAGCTGGATGGCGCCGGTGATCATCCCGGTCGATGCGAATCCGGTCGGTGCCGTGACCGGCAGGTCCGAGACGGTGGCCTCGTCGTGCAGAGGCCCGCCGGGCCCGACCAGACGGACCCCGATGCGATTGGAGGCATCGTCGACCGTCCACCGATCCTCCAGGAGTTGCCGCCAGGTCCGGTCGTCAGCGTGGTGGGGTCCGGCCAGCACGCACACCTCCCGAGGTGAGCCGGGCGATGCACCCCGCCCGACGTCGATCAGTGACCCGTGGGGTCGGACCGGAGCACCCAGTCCGAGCTGGTCGCCCACCATGAGCGGTCCGGGTCCCAATCCGCTCAGGAGGTCCGAGGACCGGGAGCCCATTACCGGCGGTGTCTCGAACCCGCCCGCCACGGCCAGACAGGCCCGCAGCCCGGCGCGGATCCGACCGATGGCCAGCACCTGGCCGGGCGCCACCGGCACCACCGTCGAGTCCGGGCAGGGCCGGCCGTCGAGCTCGACGTCCACGGCGCCGCCGGTGGATCCCACCACCGCCACATGGGCATCGGAGGCGAATCGGAGTGTGGGACCTACGGCGGTGAGCTCGATGACGGCGGCGCCGTCCGGGTTGCCGACCAGGCGGTTGGCCAGGAGCAGGGCGTCGGGATCGGCGGCGCCCGCCCCCGGCACACCCACCCCGGCCACACCACGGCGACCCTCGTCCTGCACCAGGCTCAGCAGTCCCGGATCGACCACCTCCACCCACCGCCCGCCACGGGCCTGGAGCGGCGGTCGACTGCCGACCTCGCTGCCCACGCCCTCCGATGCAGGCAGTGGTCCCGCCTCCGTCGGGGTCCGGAGGTGACGGAACCGCACCTTGTCGCCGGCACGGACCAGGGCGTACGGGGGGCGGCCCGGGTCGAACAGCGGGACCGTGGTAGTGCCGACCACCATCCAGCCGCCCGGCGTGGCCCGGGGGTAGACCGAAGCGAATCCTCCGGCGACAGCCACCGATCCGGCCCGCACCGACGGACGTGGCGTGTCCCGGCGACGGATGGCGGCCAACTCGGGCGGGAGGCCGGTGAGGTAGGGGAAGCCCGGGGCGAAGCCGAGGAAGGCAACCTCGAGCTCGACCCCGGTCAGGAGCTCCACGACCCCGGACTCGCCGGTCCCGATGGCCGCCGCCACCTCATGGAGGTCGGGTCCGTCGAAGACCACAGGGATCTCCACCACCCGGGGACCGCGCTTCCCGATCCGCTCCGCCCCGGCGGCAGTGACCGTTGGGCCGTCCCGAAGGCGGAGGACCACCTGCTCCACCCATGTGGTGAGCGACCCGCCCGGTCCTTCCGGCTGGTCGAGCAGGACCACGACGTTTCCGAATCCCACCACGACCCCGGTGATCTCCCGGGCCAGACCGTCGGCGGTGATGGCCGACTCGACGGCTGAAGCCATCCGATGGGCCGAGTCGACCGAGCCCAGGTCGACCAGCAGCGCCCGGTCGCCGTAGCGACGGACGACCGGGCGCATCACGGGTCGCCGGTGGGTGCGCGTCGACCGTGGCCCGACCGGTCGGAGGCGTCCGATGCGAGGAAGGGACCCACGGTGATCCCGTCGGCTTCGAGGGACGCGCGCACCGAGCGAGCCGTCACCTCGGCGTCGGGGGCGTCGCCGTGGATGCACAAGGTGGCCACCTCGATCGGCACCCAGGCCCCGTCCACCGCGTCGACGCCGCCGCGGCGCACCATCGAAATCGCCCGCCGACCGGCGACGTCCGGATCGTCGACCATGCCGCCGGGGAGATGACGGGGGGCCAGGCGGCCGTCACCGAGGTAGCCGCGGTCGGGGAAGCCCTCAGCCACCACCTCCAGGCCGGCGGCCCGGGCCTGATGGAAGACGACCGTGTCCGGCTGGGCCACGAGCACGCCGAGGTCGAGCCGGACCAACGACTCGACCACCGCGTTCGCGATGGCAGGATCGACTCCCATCTGGTGGTACAGCGCGCCGTGCGGCTTGACGAAGGTGACCGCACCTCCGACGGCGGTGGCCTCGACGGCGAGTGCTCGGCACTGCTCCACAAGGTCGTCGATCAACTGCGGAACCTCGACCGACACCACCCGTCGGCCGAAGCCCTGCCGGTCACGGAACGAGACATGGGCACCGATGACCACACCGCGCTCCACACATGCCGCCGCCGCACCCCGCATCACCGCCGGTCCGCCGGCGTGGAATCCGCACGCCAGGCTGGCACTGGTCACCGCGTCGAGTACCGCCAGGTCCCGTTGTGTGAGCGTGTCTCCCTCGGCCAGATCAGCGTTGAGGTCGACCGACGTCATGTCCCCAGTATTGAACATCGTGGCTGTTGCGGCCGGGCCCCGGGGGCCGGGACCCGACGGTTGGATGGCTGCTCGCCGGTGCGCCGCTCCGGTGCCCAGGTGCGATTCGCATGACCGACGTGCCCGGAGGCGCTATCGTCTCGACCATGCCGCAACCGCCCGCACTCACGCCCGAACAGCGCCAGGCTGCCCTGGCCAAGGCAGCGAAGGTCCGCCGTGAGCGGGCCGAAGTGAAGGAGAAGCTCAAACTCGGCTCGATCACGCTGTCCGAGCTCCTCACCACTGCCGACACCAACGAGACCGTTGGCAAGATGAAGGTGCTCTCCGTGCTGGAGTCACTTCCCGGTCTGGGCAAGGTGAAGGCTCGACGCCTGATGGACACGGTGGGGATCAGCGAGAGCCGTCGCCTGCAGGGTCTGGGGAGCAACCAGCGCGAGTCGCTCCTGCGCGAGACCGCTCGCTGAACCTCGCGGACGGGGGGGCGTCCGAGGCCGGTCCCGCACCGTTGATCTTCGTGCTGTTCGGCCCGGGCGGCGCCGGCAAGGGCACGATCGCCAAGCAGCTGGTCGCGAGGGATCCCTGGCTCTGGCTCAGCCGGTCGTGGACCACCCGGCCGCGTCGCCAAGGTGAATCCGAGGACGCCTATGTCTTCGTGGACCGGGCGACCTTCGAATCACGTGCCCGTGGCGGTGGGTTCTTCGAGTGGGCGGAGTTCCTGGGGAACTACTACGGGACCCCGCTGCCGACGCCGCCGCCGGGTCGCGACGTCCTTCTCGAGATCGATCTCCAGGGAGCCAGGCGGGTCAAGGAGTTGGAGCCCGACGCGACGTTGATCCTGCTCAGACCCCCTTCCGTCGAGGTGCAAGCGGCGCGCATGCGGGCCCGGGGCGACGACCCGCAGCACATCGCCAAACGCCTGGCGGCCGGAGCTGCCGAAACGGAAGAGGGCATGGCCATCGCCGATGAGGTGGTGGTCAATCACGAGATTGGGCAGGCCACTGCCGAAACGGCCGGTATAGTGGACCGTTACCGTTCTGCCGCCCGCGAGGGTGGCGGGAGTTGCGGAGGCACCACGGGCACCGTCGGCCCACCCTCCGATCCCACACCCGACAACCCAACCGAAGGATCGTGATGGCTCAGAATCCGACCACGCTGATGGACCCGCCGATCGAGGACCTCCTCGACAAGGTCGACTCGAAGTTCACGCTGGTCGCGTTGGCCTCCCGCCGGGCACGCCAGGTGAACAGCTACTACAACTCGCTGGGTGAGGGTCTCGGCGTGGTGGTGCCGCCCCAGGTGGCCTCGGCGTCGGGCAAGCCGCTGTCGATCGCCTTCGAAGAGGTCGCCGCCGGCAAGGCCACGTACACCCGTCCGGACCCCGAGGAGATCGCCCTGGCCGAAGCGGCCGCGCTGGCGCTGCTCGAGGGTGAGGGTGAGGGCGATGGTGAGGGCGAGGTCGCCGAGGCGGTCGTACCCGACGAGACCGCCGAGTAGCTGACCGGATCCGATCGGCCCTGGGGGGCGGGATGAAGGTGGCCGAACAGAAGGACGGAGGAACATGACCTCCGAAGGTGGAAGCGGGAAGCCGTTCGTGGTCCTGGGCGTGTCCGCCGGGATCGCCGCATACAAGGCGATCGAGGTCTGTCGGAGGCTGGTCGACGCCGGGGTGCACGTCGCCCCGGTCCTCACCGAACGGGCCACCCGGTTCGTCGGCAGGGCCACGTTCGATGCGCTGGCGTCCGAACGGGTCCAGATCGGCCTGTGGGACGAGGCGTCGCCGATTCCCCACACCCGCCTCGGCCAGTCGGCCGATCTCGTGGTCGTGGCCCCGGCCACCGTCGACCTGCTTGCCCGGTACGCCGGCGGCTTCGCCGACGACCTGCTGACCACGACCCTGGTGGCCACGGCGGCGCCGGTCCTGGTGTGCCCGGCCATGCACACCGAGATGTGGGAACACCCGGCCGTCCAGGAGAACCTGGACACCCTCCGCCGCCGAGGGGTCACGGTGATCCCGCCCGGGGACGGACGCCTGGCGGGCGGGGACGTGGGCACCGGCCGGCTGGCCGACCCTTCGTTGATCGTGGCCACGGTCCTCGAGATGCTCGGTCGTGGCGAGGCCGTCGGCGCCGGGGATCTCGACGGGGTGCGGATGGTGGTGTCGGCCGGAGGGACTCGCGAGCCGATCGACCCGGTCCGGTTCATCACCAATCGATCGTCGGGAAAGCAGGGGCACGCGCTGGCTGCCGCCGCTCGTCGTCGTGGGGCCGAGGTGGTGCTGGTCACATCCAGCGCACTGCCGGCCGCCCAGGGGGTCGAGGTGGACCGGGTGGAGACCGCGGCCGACATGGAGGCGGCGATGCTGCACCGTGCGGAGGCGGCCGATGTGGTGGTGATGGCCGCCGCCGTGGCCGACTTCCGGCCCAAGGAGGCCGGGACGTCCAAGATGCACAAGTCCGACGGCGTGCCCGACCTCGTACTGGAGGCGACGCCGGACATCCTGGCCGAGCTGGGCCGTCGGAGGCGGCCCGGCCAGGTGCTGGTGGGCTTCGCCGCCGAGACGGAGCAGCTCTCCGACCGGGCCAGGGCCAAACTAGCCTCCAAGGGTGTGGATCTGATGGTGGCCAACGACGTGTCGGCCCCCGCCGTGGGATTCGACCACGACACCAACGAGGTGACCATCTTCGGGGCGGACGGGTCCATGTTCCCGGTGGCCCTGCGCACCAAGGACGCGGTGGCGGACGCCATTTTGGATAGGGTGAGCGCGCTGTTGTCGCCATCATGACCTGTCGGCCCACTCCACTGTCGTGGACAAGCGCCGGCCGGCACCCTACGGTGCGCCTGCCCCGACGCCCGGAACAGAGAGTTCGACCAGACCGCCGATCAGATTGGATCATCCTGTGAGTACCCGATACACCTTCACCTCCGAGTCGGTCACCGAGGGCCATCCCGACAAGATGGCGGACCAGATCTCCGACTCGGTTCTCGATGCCCTGCTCACCGACGACCCGGACAGCCGGGTGGCCTGCGAGACCCTGCTGACCACCGGCCTGGTGCTGGTGGCCGGGGAGATCACCACCTCGACGTACGTGGACATCCCCAAGCTGGTTCGCAAGACGGTGCTGGACATCGGGTACGACGACGATGCCTATGGGATCGACGGCAACACCTGCGGCGTGATCGTGTCGATCGACGAACAGTCTCCCAACATCGGCCAGGGTGTCGACAACGCCTTCGAGGTGCGGGCCGGCACCGGGGGCGAGGACCTGCTGAACGCTCAGGGCGCCGGTGACCAGGGGATGATGTTCGGCTACGCCTGCGACGAGACCCCGGACCTGATGCCCCTGCCGATCTGGTTGGCCCACCGGCTGGCCCAGCGCCTGTCCCAGGTCCGCCGGGTGGGTGTGCTCCCGTACCTGAGGCCGGACGGGAAGACCCAGGTCAGCGTCACCTACGAGGACGGACGTCCGGTGGCCCTGGAGACCGTGCTCATCTCCACGCAGCACGACCCGGGCGTGGATCTCGAGACCCTGCTCCTCCCCGATCTGCGCGACAACGTGATCACGCCGCTGCTGCCGCCCGAGCTGGACACCGATGGCCTGCGCATCCTGGCCAACCCGACCGGGGTCTTCGAGCTGGGGGGGCCTCACGCCGACACCGGTCTGACCGGCCGCAAGATCATCGTGGACACCTACGGCGGGATGGCCCGGCACGGCGGCGGGGCCTTCTCGGGGAAGGACCCCTCCAAGGTCGACCGATCGGCGGCCTACGCAGCCCGGTGGGTGGCCAAGAACCTGGTCGCCGCCGGTGCAGCCACCCGCTGCGAGGTACAGGTGGCCTACGCCATCGGCGTGGCCAGGCCGGTCTCGGTGCTGGTGGAGACCTTCGGCACCGAGCGGGCGGACCCCGTGCGCATCGCCGAAGTGGTCGACGAGGTGTTCGACCTCCGACCGGCAGCCATCGTCCGCGATCTCGATCTGAAGCGGCCCATCTACCGGAAGACCGCCGCCTACGGGCACTTCGGTCGGTCGGAGAAGGAGTTCACCTGGGAGGACACCTCCCGGGCCGACGACCTGAAGCAGGCCCTCGGACTCTGATCCGGCCGAACCCGACCGCCGGACCGATCGGGGACGATCCCGCAACGCCGCACCGGATCGTGCGGGTGGCGCCCGACGTGCCGGCCATCCACCGCCGGTTCGACTACTCGGTGCCTCCGGCCATGGCGACGGCCGTCCACCTCGGATCTCGCGTACGCATCGAACTCAACGGGCGCCGAGTGGCGGCCTGGGTGGTGGAGGACGACGTCCCGCCCACCCCCGGGGTGACCGTCAAGGCCCTGGCGGCGTCGAGCGGCGAGGGACCGCCACCACCGGTGCTCTCACTGGCGGAGTGGGCAGCGTGGAGGTGGGCGGGCCCGATCACCTCCTTTCTGGGAACGGCATCGCCGGAGCGGGTGGTCCGCCGACCTCGCTCCACGGCCGGCGAGGGCGTGGCCTCGTCCTCCGGACCGCAGTCTCCGGGCGGCGGCTCGGTCGACCTGGTGTCCGAGGCACTGGAGGGCGGTCCCGGTCCTGCGGTGATTCGGCTGGCCCCGGCCCTCGACGCCTCGTTGGTGGTGCTCGAGCTGATCCACCGGACCGGACCGGCCGGCGTGCTGGTCCTGGCCCCGTCGCACCTTCGGGCCTCCCAGCTGGCCACCCGTCTCGACGAGGCCGGAGTCCCGGTCACCCTGATGCCCGACGGCTGGGCGGCGGCGTCGACCGGTCGGCCGGTGGTGGTGGGGACACGCGCCGCCGCCTGGTCCCCGCTGACCCGCCTGCGTGCCGCCATCATCCTGGACGCCCACGACGAGGCCTACCGCGAGGAGCGGTCTCCGACCTGGTCGGCGGTGGACGTCACCATCGAACGGTGTCGACGGGACGGAGCGCCGGTGCTGCTGGTATCGCCATGCCCGCCGGTGATCCTCACCGAGGGCGCCACCGTGGTGACCACGTCGCGTGCGGTCGAACGGCGGGGATGGCCGGTGGTCGAGGTCGTCGACCGGGTCGGTGACGACCCGCGCACCGGACTGTTCTCCGAGCGGCTGGCCCACGCACTGCACGCGGTGCTGGATCGGCCCGAGGGTCGTGCGGTCTGCATCCTCAATCGGACCGGTCGCATCCGGCTGTTGGCCTGCGGGAACTGCGGAGCCCTGGCCCGCTGTACCCGGTGCGGTGGCGCCCTGGCCCAGGATGCCGCCGGTGACGGCCTTCGCTGCCGGCGCTGTGGCGAGGTCCGTCCGGCGGTGTGTGCCGAGTGCGACTCGACCCGGCTCAAGGCGCTCCGGGTCGGGGTGACCCGCGCCGCCGAGGAGTTGACCGCGCTGACCGGCGTCGTCGCGGTCGAAGTCACCGGTTCGACCGACCGGGGTCCGCTGTCCGGCAGCCGACTGGTGGTCGGGACCGAGGCCGCGCTCCACCGGATGGATCGGGCCGACCTGGTGGCCTTCCTCGACGTCGATCAACACCTGCTCGCCCCGCGGTTCGGAGCGGGAGAGGAGGCGCTGGCCCTGCTGGCCCGAGCGGCCCGGCTGGTGGGATCCCGGCCAGCCGGCGGTCGGGTGCTGGTGCAGACCCGGGTCCCGGATCACGAAGTCCTCGCCGCCGCCGTCCACGCCGACCCCGACCTCCTGGCTCGCCCGGAACGGGAGCTCCGCCTGACCATCGGCCTGCCGCCTTTCGGGGCGGTGACCGTGCTGCGTGGACCGGGGTCGGCCGAGTACGCAGTCGGGCTCCGTGCCCTGGGGTCGGTGGAGGTGTCGTCGGTGGAACCCGAGCGATGGATGGTCCGGGCCCCCGATCACATGGCGATGGCCGACGCCCTGGCGTCGGTCCCCCGGCCGACAGCCCGGCTTCGGGTGGAGGTCGACGCCACCGACGCGTGATCCGTTGTGGGCACGACAGGCCGCCGGCCGCCGTAGAATGCCTCCATGTCCTCGTACTCCGTTCGCGTCTATGGCGACCCGGTCCTGAAGCAGATCGCCCGCGAGGTCGATGAGGTCGACGGATCGCTGGTCCGTCTGGTGGACGACATGGTGGAGACCATGTACGGGTCCGAGGGCGCCGGTCTGGCCGCCCCTCAGGTGGGCGTGCAGAAGCGCCTCTTCGTCTACGACGTGGGCGAGGGGCCCGAAGCGGTGATCAACCCGACCATCGTGGAGTCCGAGGGCGAGTGGTACCACGACGAGGGGTGCCTCTCGATACCGGGTCTGCGCCTGGGTATCGTCCGACCGGACCGGGTGCACCTGCGAGGCTACGACCTCGACGGCGAGGAGATCACCATCGAGGCGGACGAGTTCCTCGGGCGGGTCTTCCAGCATGAGGTGGACCATCTCGATGGAGTCCTGATGATCGAGCGACTCGAGGACGACATGCGCAAGCAGGCACTCCGGGTGTTGCGCGACCGTGCCCTCGGGATGGACACCTCGGCAATGGAGGCCAAGTTGGTCTCGGCCGGCAGCGAGCAGGAAGTCTGAGCCGACCACTCCGCCACCGGTCCCGATCCGACCGGTAGCGTCCACCCATGGCTCGGTTGGTCTTCTTGGGCACGCCCGACGCGGCGGTGCCGCCGTTGCGTGCGTTGGCGGCAGCCGGGCACGACATCGCCCTGGTCGTGACCCGTCCGGACAAGAAGCGTGGACGCGGCGGGGCACTGCTCCCCAGCCCGGTGAAGGCCGCGGCCACCGAGCTCGGCCTCGCGGTGACCGACTCCCTGGACGAGGTGGCCGGCGCCGGCGCCGAGCTGGGGGTGGTGGTCGCCTACGGCAGGATCATCCCGGTGGCCGTTCTGGACCAGCTCCCCATGGTCAACCTCCACTTCTCGCTGCTGCCCCGGTGGCGGGGGGCGGCCCCGGTGGAGCGGGCCATCCTCGAAGGTGACGCCGAGACGGGCGTCTGCCTGATGGCAGTCGAAGCGGGACTGGACACCGGTGCCGTCTACGCCGAGGCGAGCGTGGTCATCGGTGACGAGGAGACCGCCGACGAGCTCCGGGCCCGTCTGGTCGACCTTGGGTGCGCGCTGTTGGACGAGCACCTTCGGGCCGGCCGAGCGGGGCTGCCCCTGGGGCGCGACCAGGTGGGTAGCCCGACCTATGCCGAGAAGATCCGGCCGGGCGAGCTCCACCTGCTCTGGGAGCGGCCAGCCATCGAGCTCGCCCGGGTGATCCGGCTGGGTCGGGCGTGGACCACCTTCCGGGGTCGCCGGCTCGGCATCGTCCGTGCCACCGGCCGGGTCGACGACACCGGCGCCGACGAGACGCCCGGTGTGGTCAACCCGGGCACGCTCGACGGGACGGAGGTGGTGGCCGGCGACGGCCATCGGATCCGGCTGATCACCGTGCAGCCGGAGGGCAAGCGACCCATGGACGCTTCGGACTGGCGTCACGGCGTGCGCCCCCAGGCCGGCGAGGTCCTGGGCGGCTGACCCCGTCGAAGGCCGGACGGTGGCCGCCGGCCGGCCTGGCCGATCGGCCCGTTGGGGCACGGTGGCGCCGATAGGCTCACGTCCGATGGAGACGACCCCGCCACACCCATCTCTGCGTGTGGCGCCGTCGATCCTCTCGGCCGACTTCGGTGGACTCTCCGACGCCGTCGACGAGATCACCCCGGGCACGGACTGGCTCCACATCGACGTGATGGACGGCCACTTCGTGCCCAACCTGACCGTCGGGCCGCCGGTGGTCTCCTCGCTGCGCAAGCACTCGGCGCTCTTCTTCGACACCCATCTGATGATCACCGAACCCGATCGCTACCTCGAACCGTTCCGCGACGCCGGGGCGGACGGGTGCACGGTGCACGTGGAAGTTGGAGGAACCGGCGCCCTGATCCGTCAGATGCGGGACCTCGGGCTGCGGGTCGGGCTGGCCGCCAACCCCGACACGCCCTTTGAGGCGCTCGAGCCCTTCCTCGACCAGGTCGACCTGGTGTTGTGCATGACCGTGTTCCCGGGCTTCGGCGGACAGTCGTTCATCGCCGGCGTGATGGGCAAGGTGCGCCAGGTGCGCCAGGCGGTCCGGGCCGGAGGCCTCGCCGTCGACGTGGAGGTCGACGGCGGCATTGACGAACAGACCGTGGTCGAAGCGGCCCGGTCGGGCGCCAACGTGTTCGTGGCCGGATCGGCGGTGTTCGGCCGACCCCATCCCCTGGAGGCCGCCGAGGGGATCCTCCGAGCGGCCGAGTTGGCCGTGGCGGGCGAGCCGTCCTGAGTGCCGATCCGGCAGTGAGCGGTCCGGACGACGCCGTCTGGATGGCCCGGGCCGTCGAGGCGGCCGAGTCGGTCCGTGGGCGCACCTCGCCCAACCCCTGGGTGGGCGCAGTGGTGGTCCCCGACGGAACCGTCGCCGGTGCGGGTACCGCCGCCGGTGCGGGATTCATCGGTGCCACCGCCCCCCCGGGAGGACCCCACGCCGAAGTGACCGCGCTGGCCGCGGCCGGGACGTCGGCCCGATCGGGGACCATGTACGTCACCCTCGAACCGTGTGCCCACCAAGGCCGCACCCCTCCATGCACGGACGCGATCATCGCGGCCGGGATCCGACGGGTGGTCGTCGCCGTCGAGGATCCCGACCCCCAGGTGCGTGGTCGAGGCATCGACGTGCTCCGGTCGGCGGGCATCGATGTCGAGGTGGGGGAGACCGCCGCCGCGGTCCGAGCCCAACTGGCCCCGTATCTCAAGCACCGCCGCACCGGGTGCCCCTGGGTGGTCCTGAAGCTGGCTGCCACCCTCGACGGCGGAACTGCAGCCCCGGACGGCTCCAGCCGGTGGATCACCGGCGAGGCCGCCCGACGGGACGCCCATCGACTGCGCTCACAGGTCGACGCGGTGGTCGTCGGTGCGGGGACGGTCCGAGACGACGATCCCTCGTTGACGGTCCGACTGCCGGCCGGGGACCCCTGGTACCGGGGACCCGACGAACAACCCCTCCGGGTGGTACTTGGCCGGATCCCACCCGGTGCTGCCGTCGAACCGGCCCTCGAGTGCGACGGCGACCTCGATGACATCCTCGCCCGGCTGGGTGATCGGGGGATTGTGCAGGTCCTGGTGGAGGGTGGGTCCCGGGTGGCGTACGCCTTCCATTCGTCCGGCCTGGTCGATCGCTATGTGCTCTACCTGGCGCCGGCGCTGTTCGGGGGGAACGACGCCCGCCCGCTCTTTGCCGGACCAGGTGCTGCCACCATCGACGGCCTGTGGCGGGGCCGGATCCTCTCGGTGACTAGCCTGGAGGGCGATTTGCGGGTGGAACTGTCCCCTGCAGACGACTGAGGGAGTCCTGCCCGACTGCAGAAATTGCCTAAGGCCGGACCATTGCCGGCCGACAGTAGTAACAGCTGGACCTGCGGATGCAGGCGACAGATGCCGGCGCTGTCGGCCACGGGGTCGCCAGCGCAGCACGGCGTGGCACGGCGTCGCAGCACGGCGCAGCAACACGGTGTCGCAGCGCCGACGCAGAACGAGAAGTAGCCAGAAGTACGGAACAGAGGGAGACGAAGGGTCGATGCCCTTTTCAGCAGTGGAGAATGCGATTGCAGCGATCGGCCGCGGAGAGATCGTGGTCGTCGTGGACGACGAGGATCGCGAGAACGAAGGCGACCTGATCATGGCCGCCGACGCGGTGACGCCCGAGAAGATCGCCTTCTTCCTTGCCCACACCTCGGGCCTGATCTGCGTCCCCCTCACGCCGGAACGGGTCCAGCACCTCGACCTCCCCCTGATGGTGACCAACAACACCGAGATCCAGCGCACCGCCTTCACGGTGAGCGTCGACTACCGGCACGGGACCACCACCGGCATCTCGGCGTCGGATCGGGCGGCCACCATCAAGGCACTGGCCGACCCCCATCTCCGACCATCGGATCTCAGCCGACCCGGGCACATCTTCCCCCTCCGGTACCGACCGGGGGGCGTGCTCAAGCGGGCCGGTCACACCGAGGCGGCCGTCGACCTGGCCCGTGCGGCGGGTATGTCCCCGGCCGGCGTCCTGTGCGAGGTGGTCAACGAGGACAAGACGGGGATGGCCCGACTGCCCGAGTTGGAGGTCTTCGCCAAGAAGCACGGGCTCCTCATGATCTCCATCGCCGACCTCATCCGCTATCGCCGGCACAAGGACAAGTTGGTCCGACGCATCGCCGATGCCAGGATCCCAACCGACTACGGCGAGTTCACCGTGTACGCCTACGAATCCGTGCTGGACGGAGAACATCACGTGGCGCTGGTCAAGGGCGACATCGCCGGTCAGCCCAACACCCTGGTCCGGGTGCACAGCGAGTGCCTCACCGGAGATGTCTTCGGCTCGCTCCGTTGCGACTGCGGCCCCCAGCTGCACGGGGCCATGTCCACCATCAACGAGAACGGCAGCGGGGTGCTCGTCTACCTGCGCGGCCACGAGGGCCGGGGCATCGGCCTGGCCCACAAGCTCCGCGCCTACAACCTGCAAGAGGAGGGCTTCGACACGGTCGACGCCAACCTCGAGCTCGGCCTTCCCGCCGACTCCCGCGAGTACGGGATCGGGGCGCAGATCCTGGTCGACCTGGGGGTCACCACCATGCGTCTGATGACCAACAACCCCACCAAGTACGGCGGCCTCGAGGGCTTCGGTCTCGACATCGTGGAGCGGGTGAGTATCCAGCCGACAGCGACGCCGGAGAACATCGAGTACCTGCGCACCAAGCGAGAGCGGATGGGCCACCTGCTCGAGGGCCTCGATGACGTCCTCTGATCTGACTGCGCTCCCCGCAGGCGCCAAGAAGCGAGCCGCAGCCCGCGTGGGCAATTCCATCGACGGGGTCGCCCTGGTCCCGGGTGCAGCCTCCGGCTTGCGCCTCGGCTTCGCCTGCGCTGAGTTCAACGGCGGGATCACCGCCCGACTGTTGACCGGAGCCCTCGATGCACTGGAGGAGGCCGGCGGTGGCCTCTCCGATGCCGTGGTCACCTGGGTGCCGGGTGCCTTCGAGCTACCGCTGGTGGCGCAACGACTGGCCGAGTCCGATCACATCGACGCGGTGATCTGCCTCGGGGCGGTGATCCGCGGCGACACCGGGCACTACGAGTTCGTGGCCGGCGAGTGCGCATCCGGCCTGCAGCGGGTGCAACTCGACACCGGTAAGCCGGTGGTGTTCGGAGTCCTCACCACCGAGACTGTGGAACAGGCCTTGGTCCGCTCCCAGCCCGACGAGACCAACAAAGGTCGCGAGGCGGCACGCACCGCGCTGCAGACCGCCGCCGTGCTCTCCGCTGTCTCCACGGTGTCGGGCGGGTCCCGGGTCGGATTCACGACGGGGAGGCGCTGATGCTGCGCCTGGTCCTGCCCAAGGGGTCGCTGGAGAAAGCCACTCTCGACCTCTTCGCCTCCGCTGACCTGGCGGTCATGCGGTCCTCGGAGGTGGACTACCGGGCCACCATCGATGATCCGCGGGTCGACGACGTGAGGATCCTTCGGCCTCAGGAGATCCCCCTCTATGTGGCGGACGGCCTGTTCGACGTGGGCATCACCGGGCGGGACTGGATCGAGGAGCGGGGGAGCGACGTGACCTCGTTGGGGGTGCTCCACTACTCGAAGGCGACCGCCAAGCCGATCCGGGTGGTTCTGGCGGTCCCCTTTGACTCGCCGGTCACCTCGGTCGCCGATCTGGCCACCACCGCCACGGGTGAGGGTGGTGCCCTCCGGGTCTCAACCGAATACCCCGAGCTGACCCGTCGGTACCTCGAGGCGCACGGGGTCAGCGCCGAGGTGAGCCTCTCCTACGGGGCCACCGAGGCCAAGGTGCCCGACATCGCCGACTGTGTGGTGGAGATCACCGAGACGGGACGCGCACTTCGGGCCGCCGGACTCAAGATCGTCGAGACCCTGCTCGTGTCGCACACCGAGCTGATCGCCAATCCGGCCGCAGCCAAGGATCCCGAGAAGCGCCACGCCATGCAGCAGCTGTTGACCCTCCTGCAGGGTGCGCTGGAGGCCCGGGGAAAGGTATTGGTCAAGCTCAATGTCGCTGCCGAGCAGCTCCCCGGCGTGATCGAGGTGCTGCCGTCGCTGCGCTCACCGACCGTCTCCGAGCTCTTCGGTGGGGGTGGGTACGCGGTGGAGACGGTGGTGCCGAAGTCGGAGATCAACGTGCTGATTCCTGCGCTCAAAGATCGCGGGGCGATGGACATCATCGAACTCTCCTTGTCGAAGATCGTGCACTGAGGAGATCGACGCAATGGCAATCCGGAAGAGCAGTCGATTCGAGCTCGTGCCGGTGGGCGACGCCGTGATGGTGGGCGACGTGGCCGAGTTCGACGAGCCACGAGGCATCGGGATCATCGAGTACGGGTCGGGGAACACCCTGCCCTTCCACTGCACGGCGATCACCGACGGCTCCCGGCAGATTCCTGTCGGCTCGGTGGTGGCCTTCGTGGTGGCCGCCGGTCGGCTCGGACGGCTCGAGGCCCAGACGGTCCGGCCTCTGCCGGGCGTGGTGCGACCCGGCTCGCGACTGGCTGCGGACACGGTCGGCACGCGTCCGACCGGCGAGGCCGCCGGCACGCGTCCGACCGGCGAGGCCGCCGGCACGCGTCCGACCGGCGAGGCCGCCACTGGTCAGGCGTTGGGGTCTCCCGAGCCGTCACCGGCGGTCCGGTCATCCTCGGTCGACCACGCTGCCCCGGTCTTCCCCGCTCCGGCCCGCTTGGCCTCGGTGCCCGTGCCTGTGGCATCGGTACCGGTGTCGCCGGTGGTCCCCTTCACGGTCGTGCCGCCCTCTCCTTCGTCCCCGCCGGAGGCGTCTTTGCCGCCCTCCACCCCCACTCCCGTGCCAGTGGCGTCGCTCGATCCCGCCGACCCCACGCCGGCCGCCGGGGTACCCAAGGTTCCCTCGCTCGGCTCACTCGGGCCCCTCGGACTACTGCCCCCGACCGGGGCTTCACCGCTCCCGGCCTCCGACACCCCGATCGAACCACCAGCGGACGAGGGATCGGCCGAACCGGATCGCGACGACTCGCCCCACCCCGACTTCTGGTCCCCGTTCGCCAGATCGACCGGTGGCCCACCGCCGACCTGGCGGACACCGGTGACGCCGTCGGCACCGCCGCCGTCACCACCACCACCACCACCACCGTCGTCACCGCCGGACGACGACTGATCTTCAGGACCGGCTCCTGTCCCCCGTGCCGGTGACGGGGGAGCGCCGTGGGGAGGGTCCTCCTCATAGGGGTTGCCCAGGATGTTGCGGGCCATGTCGATGACCACCGCGCTGTCGGCGTCCTCCTCGGTGACCACGCCGAGCAGGGGCGCGGCGAGGAGCCCCGTCACAATGCCCGTCTCGGCCATGGACTCGGCCTGGACCACGCTCCACTCCCACAGCCGAGTCACCATGTCGGGGCTGGAGGCGCGTTTGGGAGGGAACTTGAGCCAACAATTGACGGCAGCGTGGGCGAGACCGGTGGCCGCCGGAAACACCCAGATCAGCCGGTAGTTGCCCGTGGCGTCGATGACTACGGCGGCGAGATAGGCGAGGATCACGCTGCACAGGTTGAACGGGGCCAGGAGGACGCCGATCCGCTCACCGAGGCCCCCGGCCCGGGGCAGAAGCTGGAGCAGCAGAGGCGCCAGCACGATGAGGTAGGCCCCGATGAACGGTGCCCCGATGTAGCTGAGGAGCACGGCCTGCCAGAGATGGGTGTCGAAGTACTGCACCCCGGCCAGGATGGCCCCGATCAGTGGGGCGCCGATGGCCAGCTGCATCGGGGAGAGCCGTCGGCTGAGAGGGACCCCGAGGCCGATGCCGATGAAGAAGACAGGCAGCCCTGTGACGAAGCCGGCGATCGTCTGTGCGCTGGCCCCGGCATGCAGGACCCGTTGAAAGAACAAGATGGCCACGTAGGCGGTCGACCCCACCCCGGCCCAGAAGAGGAGCGAGCCTGTGACCAGCACCTTGGCGTTGGGCCCGGAGAGGATGTCCCGGAGCTCGTCCCGGGCCGGTCGGGCCCGCTGCTTGCGGTCGGCTTCGGCGCCGTAGGTGGCGGCGGGTGCCTCACGAACCAGTACCAGAATGGCGATCCCCACGCCCACCAGGATGACGGCGGCCAGCTGGAAGGGCAGGTTCCAGCTGGCGGGGTCGTTCTGCTTCCAGGTGGCGATGACCGTGCCCTTGATGGTCAGACTGGCCAACGTCCCCAGCACCGTGGTGAGGAGCAGCGCCTTGATCCAACGGCTCCGTCCGAACACCTCGGGTACCACGGCCACGTTGGTCAGGGTGAACACGGCCGCCGCCTGTCGGGCGATGACGATGAACAGCACGAGGAGCCAGTAGCCCTTGACGACAGTGAACATCCAGGTGGCTGCGCCCATCATGATGAGGCTGCCGGCCATGTAGGGGGTACGTCGGCCCACTCGGCTCTTGGTGCGGTCGCTGAGCCGTCCGGCCACCGGGTAGGTGAGCCAGCTGAGGAGTCGGTTGGCGGTCAGGGCGAAGGTCACCGCCAACGCCCCGGATGCTCGTTGTTGCACGAAGAGGGTGATCACTACCCCGGAGACAGCCAGATTGGCCCGGGGCCCGACGAGCCCGATGGACAGCCCGATGAAGCTCCGGACCCGGGAGGCGTCGATCGGCCCGGCAGGTGTCCTGCCGGCCGGTCGCCCCACATCCGACGGCGCTCCCGGGGCCGGAGCCCCGGGTTCGGACGGCACGGCCGGCTGCGGCCCTGGAAAGGGCGGTTCCCCGATGCCCCCGGTCACCCGTCGCCGTCAGTCGGGGTGTCGCCGACCGGTCCAGCGTCTCCCGTTGCGGAGGACTCCGCCGTCGTGTCTCCCGTCGACCCGCCATTGGTACCGGCCTCCGAAGCGGCCTGCGCCCCGGCACGCTGGGCGCCGTCGATCTGGACGTAGGCCAGCCGGAGCTGGCTGAGACCGTCCTTGAGCTGCTCCTCGGCCTCGCCGAGCCGTCCCTCGAGACCGCCGAGTATGGCGCCGAGCGCATCAATGGCCAGGCGGGCCTGGTCGAGCAGCGGGGGCAGTTGGGAGAGGTAGACGGCGGCCAGCTCGAAGAGGCCGTAGCAGTGGTTGGCCAGCACCACCTCGACGGGCGATTTGGCCAGTTCCTCCCGCATGGCGGCAACCTGCTCTGCGAGGGCTTCCTCGTCCGCCTCGTCAGCGTCGTCCGTGGATAACGGGGCGTCGGCAGCCGAGCCGCCCGAACCGCCGACGGGACTGCGGGGGCCGCCGTCAGGCGGCGCACCACTGCTCTGGTCGGGTCGTCCGACCGGTCGTTCGCCATCGGGTGTCCAAAGTGAGCTCACGACTGGTAGCCTAAAGCACTGATAGACGAGGAAGCGGGGTCTCTAAGCAGAGAACCCCCACCTGGCCACAATGGACTTCTCCTGTGTGCGCCGGGTCGATGGGACCGGCATCCGACGTGAGTCGGGCTGTTCGGTGGTGGCTCCGCTCCTTATTCATCGGCTACGGGAAGTCCGTGGCCCGAAGACAGGGAGTGAAGTCGAATAGCAGCCACCGTTACCACCAATGAGCCTCGCATCAATGATCGCATCCGTGCCCGTGAGGTGCGTCTGGTCGATCCCGACGGAGAGCAGCTTGGCATCAAGTTGCTGCCCGAGGCACTGGCTATCGCCCGTGACCTCGACCTCGACCTCGTCGAGGTCGCTCCCGGCGCCAACCCGCCGGTCTGTCGCATCATGGACTATGGGAAGTTCAAGTTCGATGCGGCCCAGCGGGCCAAGGAGTCGAGACGCAAGGCGGTCCACGTAGGGATCAAGGAGATGAAGTACCGGCCGAAGATCGGTCCGGGCGACTTCGACACCAAGACCCGACAGGTGGCCAAGTTCCTCGAAGAGGGTCACAAGGTCAAGATCACCATCATGTTCCGCGGACGTGAGGTCTTCCATCCCGAGTTGGGCAAGAAGATCCTCGACCGCATCGCCGACGAGATGGACGGCATGGGTAAGTCCGAGTCCGTGCCACGCCTCGACGGACGCAACATGGTGATGGTGCTGGCGCCGGACAAGCGGGCGAAGCAGTCGGCAGCGTCACGGGGAACGGGTCACGACCAGGGTGGTCATGACGGCGGTGCTCCGAACGGGTCCACGCCCGACGCAGCGAACGCGGCACCACCGGCACCGGCACCGGCGGCAGCACCGGCACCCGCAGCAGCAGCACCGGCACCGGCAGAAGCAGCACCGGCGGAAACAGCGCCGGCAGAGAAGTCAGGATCGACGTCGGAGACGTCGGCGGCGGCACCCGCAACCGGGGAGCACCCTCCGACCACCGGCACGGACGAAGGAGAGGGATGACGCCATGCCCAAGATGAAGACAGACAGCGGTGCCCGCAAACGGGTCAAGGTCACCGGGACCGGACGCCTCCGTCGCCGAAAGGCGTTCGCTGCGCACCTCCTGGAGGGGAAGTCGAGTACACGGAAGCGCCGACTCGGGCGCGAGACCGACTTCGCCCCCGGCGACGAGAAGCAGATCAAACGGATGCTCGGCAGGTAGCACCCGAGGCGCCTCCAGGTCGCACCGATCGATTTCCGACCGGGTCCATGCGGTCGTCGGAGGTTGTCCGGCGCGCAGATCCGGTGTGCACCGGCGCTGTCGTCCCGACGTCGCCCGGCCGATCGGACCGTCGCCGGCCCAGCGTCTCGCCTCATGATGTCCGGGTCCGGCCTCGCCGCCGGTCCCACCCAGTTTCGACAAGGCCCCCCACGAAAAGGAGACCCCCATGGCCCGAGTGAAGCGCGCAGTACACGCCAAGAAGCACCACCGCGCCGTTCTCGAGCAGGCGCAGGGCTACTACGGCAACAAGAGCCGTTCGTTCCGCGCCGCCAACGAGCAGGTGATGCACTCGATGCAGTACGCCTACCGGGACCGCCGTGCCCGGAAAGGCGACTTCCGTCAGCTGTGGATCCAGCGCATCAACGCCGCTGCCCGCCTGAACGGGACCAGCTACAGCCGATTTATCGCCGGCCTCCACCGGGCCGAGGTGGAGGTGGACCGGAAGGTGTTGGCCGATCTGGCTGTCACCGAGCCGGAGGCGTTCGCCTCGCTGGTCCAGGTGGCCAACGATGCCCTGGCCGATGCCGGGTCTCATGCCGAGGCCGGTTCCTGAGCCAGGTCGCTCTCTCCTTCACCCACCATCGGGTCCGCCGGGTCCGCCAGCTGTTGCGAAAGCGCAGTCTGCGGAGCGCCGAGGGGACGGTGGTGGTCGAAGGTGCGGAACTCCTCTCGGTCGCCTTCGAGGCGAATCAACCCGTCGATTCGGTGTACGTCGCTCCTGAAGGGCGCACCAACCCGGCGGTGGCAGCGGTGGTGGACCGGGTGTTCGACTCGGGAGTCCGTGTCTTCGACCTGGCCCCCGGGGTGATCGAGCGGATCGCCGACACGGTCTCCCCGCAACCGGTGCTGGCCCTGGTGGGCTTCGCTCCGGCAGTGTTGGACGACATCAGGGATGTGTCGATGGTCATGGTGTGTGTGGATGTGCGAGATCCAGGAAATGCAGGAACGATGATCCGGACTGCTGACGCGGCCGGTGTCGGTGCAGTGGTCTGTTGCGAAGGGACGGTGGACCCGACCAACCCGAAGACCGTGCGGTCCTCGGCCGGGTCGCTCTTCCACGTCCCGGTCGTGGCCGGTGGTGAACCGCTCGAGGTGATCGAGACATTGCGGGAGTGGGGCTTCACCGCGGTGGGCACCGCGGTCCGAGGAGGCACCGACTACTCCGAGTTCGACTGGAATCAGAAGGTGGCATTGGTGTTCGGCAATGAGGCCTCCGGATTGGGGTCTGAGGTCATGGACCACCTCGATACGCTGGTCTCGGTACCCATGGCCGGCCGTGCGGAGTCGCTCAACGTCAGCGTGTCAGCTGCGGTGTTGTCCTTCGAGGCCCTGCGACATCGGAGATCCGCTGGCGGTCCGATCGGGACCGCAGCGGCGAACCCGCACCCTACGATTCCGGGCATGGAGTCCTCGACCACTTCTACGACCGGTCCCGCGGGACCGGATGAGGATGGAGCCACACCGTGAGTGACACTCTCGACGTCGATGGCCTGGTTGAACAGGCCAGGGCGGCGGTGGCCGCTGCCACGACCACGGAGGAGATCCGCGAGGTGATCGCCTCGGTCGCGGGCAAGAAGTCACCCATCGCCCAGGCCGGCCGGAGCCTCGGCGGACTCGAGCCCGACGCCCGAAAGGAGTTGGGCCAGAAGCTCCACGCCGCTCGGGCCGTCATCGAACAGTTGGTCGAGGAGCGCCGATCCCAGATCTCCGCCGAAGAGCTGGCGCGCGACATGGAGGCCGGCCGGATCGACCTGACCGAGTTCATCGAAGGGTCGATCCCCGCACCGGCGACCCGCGGCCACCTTCATCTGGTCACCCAGACCCGTGATGCCTTGGAGGATGTCTTCGTCGGCATGGGGTTCGAGGTGGCCGAGGGCCCCGAAATCGAGACCGACTGGTTCAACTTCGGCGCACTCAACATCCCTCCGGCCCACCCGGCCCGCGGGATGTGGGACACCTTCTATCTCGACCTCGGCGCCCCGGAGAGCACGCTGTTGCGCACCCACACCTCTCCGGTGCAGATCCACCTGATGGAGGAAGCCGTGAGCAGCGGTGGCCTCCCGATCCATGCAGTGATGCCGGGGCGGTGCTACCGCCGGGACACGCCCGACGCCCGCCACCTACCGGTCTTCCACCAGATCGAGGGTCTGGTGGTCGACAAGGGAATCACCTTCGCCGACCTGGCCGGCACCATCGAGGTGTTCACCAGCGCCTACTTCGGCCCGGACATCCACTCCCGGCTCCGACCGGCCTACTTCCCGTTCACCGAGCCGTCCGCCGAGTTCGAGGTGACCTGCACGATCTGCCATGGCGAGGGATGCCGGACCTGTTCCCAGACCGGTTGGATCGAGCTGGGTGGCTGCGGCATGGTGGATCCCGCCGTGTTCGGCGCCGTCGGTATCGACCCGGACCAATGGACCGGATTCGCCTTCGGGTTCGGCATCGACCGGTGTGCACAGATGCGCCATCAGATCGCCGACATGCGGGCCCTGATCGAGAACGACATCCGCTTCCTGCGGCAGTTCTGATGCGCGGGACCTGAGAGGAACGACGTGCGAGTACCGCTTTCGTGGCTTCGAGACTTCGCCCCCTTCACCGCTGAGCCGGCTGAATTGTCGGCGACTCTCGACGACCTCGGACTGGTGGTCGAAGAAGTGGAGCTGGTCGGTGAGGGGCTCGGCGACGTGGTCGTGGCCCGGGTCGACGAGATCGCCGCCATCGACGGTGCCGACCGGATCCGCAAGGTGGTGGTCGACGACGGGAGCAGATCGGTCGAAGTGGTCTGCGGCGCGTCGAACTTCGCCGTGGGGGATCTGGTCGCACTGGCGCCGGTGGGGGCGGTCCTCCCCGGCGGATTCGCCATCGGACGGCGGAAGATGAAGGGCGTGGCGTCAAACGGGATGCTCTGCTCCGGACGGGAGCTCGGCCTCACCGACGACCACGAGGGCATCCTCATCCTCAACGACGTCGAGGGCGCAGCGGTGGGGCGACTGTTGGTCGACGCGCTGGGCATCGAGCCCGACGTGGTCTTCGACGTGGCCGTCGAGGCCAATCGTCCCGATGCCTGGAGCATCGCCGGGGTGGCCCGGGACCTGGCGGCGCGGTTGGGTGTGCCCTTCTCGATTCCGGAGACGTCGGCTCTCGGAGGTGCTGTCGGCATCCCGGCAGGTGGCTCGAATGGCGTCGGTCCTGACCCGGTCGGTGGAGCCCCGATCGAGACGCTGGCGTCGATCCGGGTGGACGACCAGGAACTGTGCCCCAGGTTCACCGGCCGGGTGATCACCGGGATCACCGTGGCGCCCTCGCCCCGGTGGCTGACCCGTCGGCTCACGCTGGCCGGCATGCGACCCATCAACAATGTGGTCGACGCCTCCAACTACGTCATGCTCGAACTGGGACAGCCGACCCATCCATACGACCTCGACCGCCTGGCGGGCCACGGTCTGGTCATCCGTCGTGCACGGCCGGATGAGACTCTCACCACCCTGGACGGGGTGGTGCGCACCCTGGGTCGTCCCGGACCGGGCCTCGGGGACACCGGGCAGGACTGCCTGATCTGCGATGCCGAGGGAACGCCGGTGGCCATCGGCGGCGTGATGGGTGGCGCGTCATCGGAGATCGAGGCCACGTCGAGCCGGGTCCTCCTCGAGGCGGCCTACTTCGTCCCGATGGCCATCGCCCGCACGTCGAAGCGGCTCACCCTGCGCACCGAGGCCTCGGCCAGGTTCGAACGGGGGTGCGATCCGGCCGGCATCGATCGCGCCGCCACTCGCTTCTGCGAACTGCTGGCCCTGACCGCCGGTGAGGCGATGTCGGTGGCCCCGGGAGTCATCGATGTCACCGGTGACGTCCCCACGCCTGTCGAGCTCACCGTTCGGCCGGCGAAGGTCAACGCCCTCCTCGGGTCGAGCTTCCCGGCATCCCAGATCGTCGATCTGCTCGCCCCGTTGGGCATCGGCGCCGCACCCGTCGACGCGTCGGACGGCGGCGCACTTCGGGTGACCGTGCCTACCTTCCGGCCCGACATCCGCCCCGCCCCGATGGGAGAGGCGGACATCGCCGAGGAGGTGGCCCGGACCTACGGGTACGCCCGTATCGCCAGGAGGACCCCCTCATGGCCGCAGCCCGGTCGCCTCACCACCTACCAGAAGGACCGCAGGCTGCTCCGAGAGGTGCTGTGCGGAATCGGTTCCACCGAGGCCTGGACCGAGGCGTTCGTCTCCGAGGCCGACCAGGGGTACTCCGGCGTGGAGCCGCCCTACATCGAGGTGACCAACCCGCTGGTCGAGTCGGAGCGGTTCCTCCGGTCTTCGATGATGCCCGGCCTGCTCCGTGCCCTTCGCTACAACGCCGAGCGTCGTCAGGGTGATCTCCGGCTGTTCGAGGTCGGATCCACCTTCCTCTATCCCGAGAGCCCCCCATCGGCCCCTGAGGTCGGTCCGCCGGGGGACACGTCGGAGCGTCTCACCGCGGTGTTCGCCGCCGAGGGCGACGACTCCTGGACGACCGTGTCCGCCTGGCACACCATCGCCGACGCATTGGGCATCGCCGAGTGGGCCATGGGTGACCGACCGCTGCTCGGCCACGTGGCCCGGGTGGTGCACCCGTTCCGTTCCGCGTCCATCCACAGCATCGTCAGTACGGAGCCGGACGAGAACGGGATCGCCGAGCAGGCCACACTCTTAGGCGTGGTGGGCGAACTCGATCCCACCCTCGTGGGTCTGTACGGTCTGCTCAACGCTGATGGCCGGCCCCGCCGTGTGGGATGGCTCGACCTCGACATCGCCACGCTGCTGGACCGGGACCTGGTCCCCCGACGATCCGAGGAGTCGCGGCCGATCAGCCGGTTCCCGTCATCGGACATCGATCTGGCCTTCGTGGTCGACGAGGGCATCCCCGCCGGCTCGGTCGAGCGCACCCTCCGGGTCGCCGGTGGGGACCTGCTCGAGGCCCTGGCGCTCTTCGACGTCTACCGGGGCCCATCGGTGGCCGAGGGTTCCCGGAGCCTCGCCTTCCATCTGCGTTTCTGTGCACTGGATCGCACACTCACCGACGAGGAGATCAGCGACATCCGTGCCGCCTGCATCCGGTCGGTCGAGCAGAAGCACTCGGCCACCCTGCGCTGACCGGCGCTCAGCCCGAGTG